>CAKZZH010000051.1 GCA_937885345.1 uncultured Lachnospiraceae bacterium
TAGTAACTTCCATCTCCGGGATCTCAGGGGGTAGAAGTTAACTTTTCAATTGAACATATTTTCCATAATGTCATTGCCGGTATCCGCACCGACCGTTGTTCGGTACAGTCCGAATCGAGCGCATGAGTAAGCATAGTCATCGTCCTCATCCTCACCATCCGATACATAGAACCAGCACCACTGCTGACTTTCATGCTTAAGATAAGCGGCAGAGGCGACTTCAAGAGCGGTCCTGTCACCCATATTTTCCAGCGGGATCCTGAGATTAAGGTTTATCTCATTCTCAGGATACAGATGAAAATATGTCTTGGGAACATCATAGGTTCCGTACACATCCGCCTGGTCGCTGTAATAAGAACTGTTCATTGAATTATTGACGCTGTTCATCACGGCAGTTGCCAATATTATATGTCCGCCATGTCCGTACTCACCGTTAATATCCTGTGTAACCACTACCGAGGGCTTGTATTTGCGGATGGTTCCGGTAACGAATTCCTCAAGTGCATACAGGCTGTATACCGCCATCGCCTGTTCAAGATTCTCGGCGTAAATATCATCAAAATTACCGTTAATGGGATATATTTTAATACCGCTTGCCCAGAGGCCGTCAAGCTTCTCGTGTTCTCTTACCATGGCGCCGTTCCAGTAATTGCACATATACGCAACCTGCACATCATATCCCAGGTTACCGCCATAGGTTGCAAGGATGCCACCGAGGAACAATATCTCGTCATCCGCATGAGTTGAGAAAACAAGAATATCGGCATTACCTTCAAGACTTTCCCATCTCTGCAGTGTTGAAGGGAGTCTGCCAACCCCATATGCATAGATGTCACAAATATTCGCACCTGAGTTGCAGGTGATCGAAAATGATGTCACCGGTGTTTCAAAAGAAATGTACTGATGAAGAAAAACTTCATCCTCAAAGGTTTCCTCGTATTCTCCGGCTTTAACGCTTACATTTTGCGTCGGAGTTCCCCATACAATATACACACCTTGAACATTTTCCGAAGCCGTAATATCGAGGGTTCCTCCCTCTCCTACAAATCCCATTGTGGAATAAGATGCATCGGTTATCCCGATCGCCTGTTCGTAATCCGCACCGTCGGATTGTATGGAAAGTGCCACTTTGGAAGCGGTCTTGTATAAAACGGTCGTGGTACTTACATTACCGATATAATCACCGTTATCGTCAAAATCATTCTCGTCGTTATACACGAATGCCGTAGCATAAATCACTCCGTCAATCTGAGAATAATTCTCACCGGGCGTAAATTTTATCGAAGAGAGAATCGTGGAGTCGGTCATATTCTCCTCTGTCATATGACTGTACCACGTATCGTGAGCAACATTGATATCATCATAGAGATAGTTCTCCAGATATGTAAAATAGCTCTCCGTATCCGCCGGGCTTAAAATGACTTTGTGAATATGCTCACCGTTTATAAGATCAAAATCCACCTGATAACCAAGTTTGCAATTCTCCCAGCCCTCATAAGTCTTCCAGCTGTTATACCATTTGCCGTCATAGTACTGATCTATATCATGCCCTATAAAGCTTACATCCGTAGCAAATGCGCCAAGTTCTATGATGTCCGTTCCTCTAGCCCATTCGGATTCGTATTCGGGCGTTTTATAGAACTGCTCACCGCTCCTTTGATACAGGTTTATCATACCAACGCCGGTTATAGCGTGTGTGGGAGGTTCAGTCTGCGTAGGTATCTCTGTTGTTGTCTCCTGCGTAACATCCTCGGACGAATTCATCATTCCTTCGCCGCTCTGCGTAATTTGTGTGTTATCCGATGATGAAGATGCCGCGCCGCTGCAACCATAAAGCGATAGCGTGCACACACCTGACATGATCAGTGCAATAAATCCGGTACTCTTTTTCATAACTGACTCCATAATAGATTTGATAAAATATTTGCAGGCACCGCCGAAATATGCGGAACGGATCATCTAAGATTCTCGTTGATCTTGGTTATAAGATCCTCTTTGACAAAAGGCTTGGATACATGCGCATTCATTCCGGCGTCAAGGACGTCCTGAATATCCGAAGCAAACGCATTGGCGGTCATGGCAATTATCGGAACACCTGCGACCTTGGGGTCTTCCATCTTTCTTATCCTTCTCGTGGTCTCAAGACCGTCCATGCCGGGCATAAGAACATCCATCAGAACAAGAGCGATTTCGTCCTTGTGTTCACTAAGCATATCGATTGCCTTAGCGCCACTCTCTGCGGAAAGTATCTTAAACCCGAACTTGATAAGCACGAATTCGGCAAGCTTTATATTTATCGGAGTATCGTCAACGATAAGGATCGTCTTGCCATCATATCGCTTGTTAAGCGCCTCCTCAACAGCCGCATCCCGGTTGCACTCTTTCCCCGCACCGTCAGCCTCATCCATCGATAAAACAATGGTGAACTCACTTCCTTTTCCAGGTTCGGACTCAAGTTCTATCGAACCGTTCATAAGAGTTACTATATTCTTAACGATGGCCATACCGAGTCCTGTACCCTGAGTTTCATTAACAACCTCGGACTTTTCACGGGAAAATGCCTCCCATATATGCTCCTTAAATTCCGCCGACATTCCGATTCCGTTATCCTTGATCCTGATTTCATAAGTACATCTATCCTTATGCTCAAGAAGCTTTCCGCTCAAGGCTACATTTCCGCCCTTGGGAGTGAATTTGTAAGCATTGGAAAGCAGGTTAAGGATTATCTGACGAAGGCGGAGTTTGTCACCCATAACCATATAGTCGCCCACTTCTGAAGCATTAACGGTAAAATCAATTCCGTTCTCCTGCATTTGACCGCGCACCATATCGGCACATTCGTTAAGAAGTTCCTTAACGTTGATCGGTGTATTCGAAAGTTCCATTTTACCGCTCTCGATACGGCTCATATCAAGGATATCGTTAATGAGATTCAGAAGATGATCTCCGGCATTTACGATCTTATCAAGATAGTCGGCAAGTTTCTCTTTATCATCCAACTCCTCCATTGCAAGCTTGGAAAATCCGGTGATCGCGCTCATCGGAGTACGTATGTCATGCGACATATTCGAGAAGAATACGGTCTTGGCTTTATTGGCTTTGTTGGCTTCATCGATTGCCTCGAGGAGTTTGTTCTGTCTGTCTTCAAGTTCGACCTTCTGCTCGGCGATGAGCTTATCGGCATCCATTTTCTGAGCACGAATATCATCGATCACAGACGCGGTAACAAGGAGTCTGTCAACCTTATCTCCGCCGCGTTCAACGGCATGATAGTCGATACGGATCCATTTGTTGTCCTGCTCATCCTTATATACAAATTCTCTTCTGTCAAAGTCTTTTAAAAGCTCGGTCCTTATGAGCTCAATATCCGTAAGAAGACGACCGTTCACCTGTGAATTATTCTCGCTTATACTGGGCGCGACCAGATTAAAGAGCTCCTCGCATGACGAGTCCGGCTCAAGTGAGAGAATGGATTTTTGCTTGATTATTTTAACCTTACCGTCTTTAAAATCCGCAAGATAGATGCACTCATATTCCTCCGCAAGCGAAGCAATGATCTGATTATCGAGCTTGATGTGACCAAGCTCGGTTTCCGAAATGAGAGTTGCGGAGCCGAAGGCTTTAACGGGATTGCCGTCCTCATCAAAGCTGGTCGTGTATTTTACACGGAAGGGAATTCTTCCGACGGTAAGCGGGATATCCGCTTCGATCTCCTTAACGCCGTTATCGATCTGATGCATCATATCGCGGTACATATCGGCATAATCGGGCGGGAAGATACCCATATCGATCGCGGGTTCGGGATAGTTGGTAACGAGCGCGGGAAGTCCGAGATCTCTCATACATCTGTAACAGGGGCGCATCTCCTTGGTCGCAACCGTGTATTCCCAGTTGTAGATATTGATCTGCTCACTCGCCTGCTTATATCTGTGTTCGATATCTTCAAGAGTGTCCCGAGTCCTTTTCTCGTTGGTTATATTACGTATGGATTCGAATAAAATGGTTTCATCATCACGCTTCTCAAGAAGGACGATCCTGCTTCCCATGCATATTCTGTCAAAGCCGCAGCAATTGGAAAACACATTTCTCCACGTCTCGCAGGTCTGATCCTCGCCCGTCTTAATGCACTTCTCAACGGTACTCATAAAAATGCGCAGATTATCATCATCGAAGCTTTTGTGTATATCTGCTCCGATCAATTCAGATTCGGAAACATTCATCCATAGTTCGGGAATAAATCTGTTATTGATTGCCAGAACCGTTATCTCGCCGTCCTTATAAGAAAGTATTGCAGCGGCACCGAGCAATTTGTTTGATAAGATCTCATTGTAATCCATATTGACACCCACTCCTGTATATGTACCGACACACATCAACGTACAACATTTCATATTATTTTACCATATTCTATGAGAACAAAGAACATTTATTTCTGATTTAAGGAAATAGAAATTCTATGAGTTCCTAAATGTGTACATTTAGATACCAATAAAAAAAGACCGATTCTCTATTGAGACCCTCCCACCGTAATGTCGTACGTAATGTGAACGTTGTAATACAAGCATGTGAATATGCCCTTAGAGATATGAATAAAGACAAAAAAACAACCCTGATATGAATAATGTCAGGATTGTTTTTTGCTACGGCTCTTTTCTTCCTGCTTTTGTATAAGTTTCTGATTGAACCTTTCACATATCGTCTCGAGTTTCTCGAAATCTAAGCATCTGCTTTTTCCTTTATAACCCGAATTTTTTTGGCACAAATCATAGAGAGTATTTGCTTTGTCCGTTATAATCTTTGAAAATGCAGGCTTACGGCAATACTCAATCTCATTTATACACAAATTCTTATATGCCTTTTCCGAAGGAGAATCAGCAGGATGAACTGATAAGTCAACGGGAATTAACTGCTTCTCCGTTACAGGAATCATTAAATTAAAGTTGAGAACCGCAATCAGTCGGTTCTTCTTATCATAAACCTTATCAAAATCCGCAGATGGTTTCATGTTTTTATGCTTGTTTTCTGCATGAGAAAGCGGAACCACATACTTTTTATCCTTGCATACAACAAGTATTCCCACAAAAACCCTCTTGTCCTTCCCGATTTGAGGTGAAACAGAAGAAACCCTATCATCTGCCCTATGCAAATCCCTTATGTATTTCATGTCTACCCGATACAGGTTTAATCTCTCCTGTTCCGTCTTTTTCTTCATAATTCTCCTAAAAGAAAATGGCTATGCATCAACATAGCCAAAATCATGTTATTTCCCAATTAGCGAAATAACGCTGTTATCATCTCCACTTGTGCGGCAGGACTCTCCGTTTGAGTACATGTTATCATAAATACCCTATTTGTCAATACTCCATTTTTTGACTTTGGAATAAATCTTTTATAGACGTGTTTTCAATATTTGGTCGTAGACCATATCTTCCTGTAACCGCTGATTTTACGCCATTTCTTACGATAAAGATTTGGGTGTGGGGAGTTATCTATATCTGCTGCTTCGGTACAAACTCTATCCTAAGAGCCATCCCCATACCATCAGCCAGTCGCTTAAGTAAATTTACAGACGGATTTCTTGTACCATTCTCTAATTTGCTGATATCAGCCTGATTGATTCCTGTACGTTCTGCCAGTTCCTTCTGAGTAAGATTCTGGGATGTACGAGCATCAACAATAGCTCTGATCACATCCATCTCGGGCTGGCTTGCTTCATATTCCTTACGAAACTCTTCATCTTTCAGCTGCTCTGAAAGCATATCGTTTAATGTTTTCATAATCATCCCTTCCTTTCAATGTAATCAGCTCTTCGCTCCTTTGCCAGCCTTATCTCTTCTGGCGGAGTCTTTTGCGTTTTTTTCACAAAACCATTGGTAAGTATTATCTTACCCTCGTAATAGAAGAAATATAACACTCTGGTTATATTGTTCCCAACTTTACACCTCAATTCGAATATTCCGTCATCAAGGTGCTTACTGTAAGGCTCTCTCAAAGTATTCCCTTTCTCCTGAAGTATGGATAATAAGCCGTACATTTTCGCTCTCATCTTCACATCAAGAGCGTTGATAAAGTCCTCTACGGGAGATTCCCCATCTTCTTTTTCATATGCTATTACTGTAAACTCTGTCATATGTCTTCCTCTGATTGTATTATATGGCATATATGCCATATTGTCAATTACTATAAAAAACATCTCCAATATGACCCCAATATGATAATATTTATGAGGTTATTTATGAGGTTAACCTTTAACCGCACCATCGGAGACGCCTGCAATGAGGAATCTCGACAGAGAAAAATACAATATAACGATCGGCACGGCGATAAATACCGCTCCTGCCGCAAATCTGGCAAACTCGGTCTCGCCCATATGCGTAAGTCCTACGGCGACGGTCCACAGATCACGGTTTTTGAGGAGCATGTTCGGAAGAATAAAATCACTCCAAGGCCATGCAAAGGATGTTAGCGCCGTATATACTATGATCGGCTTGGAAAGAGGAAGCGTGATCCTCGTAAATACACGGGGGTTGGAGGCTCCGTCTATCTTGGCCGCTTCGTAGATTGAGTTGCTTATCGTATCAAAATATCCTTTCTGCACGAGATAACCCATCGGCGCACCCGCCGAATAGATAAGCACGAGACTGAAAAGATTATTTATCATTCCGAAATTGACCATTATGAGATACACCGCTGTCATTCCCATAAAACTCGGAAACATACTGAGCACCAGGGTCGCTTTCATCAGTGACTTTCTCATTTTGAATCTGAACCTGCTCATGGTATATGCCGTAAGGATCACGAGCACCGTGCTGAGCACACAGGACAGGCCTGAGACGATAAGGGTGTTTCTGAGCCACGAGGGGTAATCATACATTGCTGTGTCCGTAAACAAAGTCTTAAAGGTATCAAGACTGAGCTCTGAGGGAAAAAAACCTTTAAAATCATATATCGAACCCGTCTTCGAGAACGAGGCAAGTATAAGCCAGAACACCGGGAAGAAGAATACAAATGCGACCGCAATAAGAATGATATATGTGATCACGACTTCAAATGTACTTTTGAAGGTAAAATGCTTACGTTTCATCGATATGTATCCTCCTTCTTAAAAGCATCGCTCCTTACATAAGTCATCAGTGAGAACACCGATGTTATAAGGAATATGATAAGGCTTATCGCCGCTCCTATCGAATAATAATTATTGTCGATCGAGAGGTTATAGAGCCAATTGATAAGAAGGTCCGTATCACTTGCCAGGAAATAACCGTCAAGATACATTCCGCCTCTGAGGAAATAGAACACTCCGAAGTTATTGAAATTACCGACAAAACTCGTTATAAGCGTGGGCGTTGTCGAGAAGATTATAAAGGGAAGCGTGAGCTTGACAAACTGCTTCCACTTGCCCGCACCGTCAAGTGCAGCTGCTTCATAGAGTTCCTGATTCATGTTGGAAAGCATACCGGTTGCAAGAAGCATTGATGTCGGAACGGATATCCACGCATTTACAAGAAGTCCAATAAGTCTCGCTGTCCATGCTGCATCCACATCCAGAAAACCTATCGCATTGCCGCCGGCTCTCGTGATGTAGTAATTGATGGGGCCGCCGTAGGAAAACATGAATTTAAAACCAAGAAGCGTAATAAAGCCCGGAACCGCATAAGCGATTATGGGGAACGCTCTCCAGAAAGTCTTGCCTTTAACACATTTCTTGTTAAGAAGGAGCGCAAGGAATAATCCGCCGAAATAATTGAGCGCGGTCGAGAGCACCGCCCAGAGAATATTCCATCCGAGTATTTTGCCGAAGGTTGCCTTAAGTTTCGAGAGTCTCGCGATCTTGGCAAAATTATCAAAGCCGACCCAGTCCACAAGCCTGGGCGGAACGATATCACCGCCGTAATCAGTGAAGGCTATAAGCGTCATAAAAACTATGGGAAGTACATTAAACAAAAGCACTCCGGCCACAGGAAGAAAAAGCGCTATTACATAGAATTTCCTGTCTGCATATCTTAATATCGATCTGATAAAACCGTCAGGCTCTTTGCCCGCAAGGACGTCCTTCCTCGTCTGAATAACGTCTTTAATATTGTTGTAGTAAAATATTGCAAAGGCCGCCGTTATCATAAGAGCGAGCGTTCCTCGAAGCAGCATGATCACCGAATCATCGCCTTCTATTCCGAGCCAGGGATCGCCCTCGACCTCGCCCAGAGTCACAAACCCCTTAAGGTCCGCAGCGCCCCATTTTATCATATAAAAGACAAATGCGGCGAGAACGAGGAGATATAACAGGCCTTTCCCTATTCTCTTGTACATTATCTGACCACTTCCCATGATCACGCAGGACGCGGCTATGGGAATTTTATTCTCAGTCTTCATATCATGTCACCTATTTAGCAAGTGTGTAAATCGCGTCATATACGCTCTGTGATGCTTTATCGAGAGCCTGCTGCATATCCTCTTCGTTGGCATATTTTACGGTCTCACCGTTACGCTCTCTGAAAGCGTCCTTGGCAACATCGCTGAGAAGAGTCTGCATGGGATCCCATATCTGGTCAACCGCCTTTACGGAGGGCATAAGATAGATCCTGCCGTCATTAAGACTTCCCCAGATTATATCGCTCACACCGCCCGCACTCTCGGCCGCATCGGACCTTGTGGGAGCGATTCCGAGTATCTCGGCTCTTAGAGACACCATCTCATAGCTGCTCGCAAAATCCACGAAGAGCTTACACTCTTCTCGGTGCTTGGTGTAGGAGCTGATCCCGTAACC
>CAKZZH010000052.1 GCA_937885345.1 uncultured Lachnospiraceae bacterium
GTATAAAATCTACGGCAGCGGGCAGATCGTCGGTGACTATGCAAGCGGCAGGGCGCATTTTAATTTCAAAGACATTAACGATTAACAGGCCGGTTTTCCGGCCGGCACAAGGCCGCTTTGCGGCAACAGCCGGACGCAGATGCGGCGGTGGATATCCTTAGGAGGATCTATGTTCAGCCAGCTTTTTGGAAGATACCTTGAAGAAAAGGGCAAACTGAATCACACCCAGCTTCACGATGTGCTTGAAGCGGCAGCCAAGACCCATGTTAAAATGGGTACTATTGCCGTTGCGGGCAATTATATGACCGTGGAGCAGGTCAATGAGGTATATGCGCTTCAGAGCAAGGAAGACAGAATGTTTGGACAGATAGCCTTCGAGAAAGGTTATCTGACGCTTAAACAGATCGATGAGATACTTGATAAGCAGGGAAGCTGCGCGATGCAGTTTCTGCAGCTTCTGAGTGAAAAAGGCTATCTTACTCTTGATGAAGTAAATGATTATCTTGAGCGTTTTGCGCTTGAGAAGGGCTGTACTCCGGAGGAAATGGAGACTCTTAAGAGCGACGATATTGACGGAATCATACCGGTTTTTGCATTTTCTTCGAGGCCGTATGTTATGGAAATTATCGGCCTTATCATGCGTAATATGATCCGTTTTGTCTCGACGGATTTTTATTTTAAAAGACTTACTAAGGTGAGCGGATATGAATATTCGCTTCTGATCGGCCAGCATATGAAGGGCGATCATGATATTTATATCGGTTTTGGAGCACCAAAGCGTGACTTCTCGGGCCTTCGCGCACTTGCCGCTTCCTACAGCGGTGAGGAAGTGATGGACATGTCCGATGATACGATCGGAACCTGTGCCGAATTTGCCAATCTTTGCAATGGTATATTTGCTTCCGAGATGAGCGATAAAGGGGTGAATCTTGAACTTTATCCGCCTTTTACATATAAGGAACAGTGCGTGAGAGGAATCTCATATGTTCTGCCCATAGTCATAAACGGAGCCAAACTCGATATATATATTGCGATCGATGAGGACATAGTTCTCGGCAGGAAACCTTATTCTATCAAGACTGCCGTAGAACTCGGCGATATAGAAGAGGACAATCCCGAACTGCACACCGGGCGCACCGTGCTTATTGTGGACGATTCAGCTTTTGTGCGTAAAATGATCAGAGTAATTCTTGAAAAAGAGGGCTACGAGATTGTAGGTGAAGCCGGAGACGGCGCTCAGGCGGTCTATGAATACAGACTTCTTCATCCGGATATCGTAACCATGGACCTCATAATGCCCGGTAAAGACGGAGTTGAAGCGACAGAAGAAATAATCGGCATTAACCCGGATGCGAGGATCGTCATGATCACCGCATCGGGTATGCAGAGTAAAATAGACGAATCCTTAAATGCCGGCGCAAAGACATTCCTTACCAAGCCTTTTACGCCTGAAGCCCTTGCGGGCGCTATCAGGAAAATCTAATTATCTATCACGTGATGTACCATCGGTGAACTTGCGGTAAGCGGGAGGAAAGTATATCCGTTGTTAAGTCCCCAGACTATTATTTTCTCAACCGCGTTGATCGATTGCAATCTAAGGTCGTGCTGAAGAACGACGGAAACATTGTTTGCCGCTATTCCCTTGATCACATTCTCGTATATCGCATCCGTTCCGAGCGCGCTTGCATCACCGCTGCTTACATTCCAGTCGCAGTATTTAAAGCCCATATTCGTGATATTCTGAGTAAGGAGATTCATGATCCCTTCGCAGTAATCATTGCTTATGCTGTTGGACGAGCCTCCCGGGAATCTTACGATCTCGGCTCTTTTACCTGTCTGCTCGTAGACTATGTCGCTTATTGTGGCAAGGTCTTCATAGTATGCGGCCTCACTTGAATAAATATTGTTATATTCGTGTCTGTATGTGTGAAGGGCAACGCTGTGTCCGCGTCTTGCCTCCTCGGCTATTAGATACAGATAGTTTGGGTACTGCGATGTTACAAAGAAAGTTGCTTTGACATTGTATTTATCAAGTATGTCAAGAAGGACGGGAGTGTTATCACTCGGTCCGTCATCAAATGTTAGATAGATTATTTTATTGCCGGGATCAATCTCGCCGACATTTAACTGCTTCTCGTAAACATACACTCTTCTCTCGGCCGTTGCCACATTTCCCGTTTTGTCCGACACATTATAATTCAGATAATAGACGCCCATTCTTGAAGTATTGACATTACCGGTCACAGTGACGTTGTCACTCAGATCGCCTTCAATCTCATCATAAGCGGCGTAGCCCGGTTCATTGTAGGAATCCCCCTGCATAACATACATCGTGTAATCCCCGTTGAGAGTGATACCGGGACTTGCTGCGTCGGCGTACTTGATAATGCGCGTGGTGGTTGTCGTGTTGCCGTTTGAATCGGTAACGGTGTATGTAACAATCCCGTTTTCTTCAGAGGAAACAACGGATGCGGTCACATCGCCGTCAAAGTTGTCGATGGCCGTATAACCTTCCTCTGCATAAGGAGTTCCAAGCTCTGTCAGAGTGTCGGATTCCTTCAGGATTATCTCGGGCGCGGTCGTATCCACTATCGAAATATTGACAACCGCTTCGGCAGCCATATTGCCCTTGTGTGCATAGTAGATAATGTGATAATCTCCGAGCTTATCGTATTTAATATTGCTGATCCTTGTTACATCAAGCTTCGTATTCCACTTAAAAAAAGTACCGGTATAAACAGCTTGGACCTGCGGTTCTGTGTATGCTTCGGAGTATTCGAGAACAACGGAAGAGTATGTCGGAATATTGAATTGTATGTAATTATGGTTGGCAAAAAAGTAGCACAAGACAAAGGCAGCAAGTAGTACGGCGAGCATAATGCCACTTATTGCAAGCATTTTTTTGATTGTACGATTCATATTTTCCATCCCATGAGCAGTATTTGCAGATACTTATATGATTATAACAGTTTTGTTTCTATAGGTCTATTGGTAAAACTAATACTTATGGCAAACAGATCCGGTTGCATATATAATTAAAAAGGTGTAACCGCACTGTAACACAAGGATGTTATCATACATTATGTCAGGGCACAAAAAGTTTTTTGTTGTGTACATTATTATTGCCGGAACCGACGGTTTGCAGACAGGCATCACATACGAGGTCATAAAATGGAGATTTTGAGAGTTGAGAATCTGTGTAAAGTATACGGAGAAGGAGAAGCCAGGGTTGACGCTTTGAAGGACATCAATTTCTCGGTTGAGAAGGGAGAGTTCATAGCGATAGTAGGTGCGAGCGGCTCGGGTAAATCAACGCTTCTTCACCTGATCGGAGGCGTGGACAGGCCTACGAGCGGAAGCGTGTATATAGAGGGCAAGAATATCTGCGAATTCAATGATGATAAGCTTGCAATATTCAGAAGACGTCAGGTCGGTCTTGTATATCAGTTTTATAATCTTATTCCCGTCCTTACGGTGGAAGAGAATATCAAGCTCCCCGTCAGCCTCGACAATCGTAAAGTTGATAAGGAAAGACTGGACGAACTCATTTATAAGCTCGGACTTCAGGAGAGAAGAAATCATCTTCCCAACCAACTTTCCGGAGGACAGCAGCAGAGAACCAGCATAGGCAGAGCTCTTATCACCAATCCGGCGATAGTGCTTGCAGATGAACCTACCGGAAACCTTGACTCCAAGGCGAGCGATGAGATAGTCACGATCCTTAAACAATCAAACAAGGATTATAAGCAGACAATAATCATGATAACGCATGACCTTGATATTGCGGGCTGTGCGGACAGAGTTATAAGAATTGAAGACGGAAGGATCGTAAACCGTTAGGAGACAGAGCATGAATGTTGTTAAAAGGCTTACCTTGAGTTTTCTGAAACATAATAGCAAAAGAACCATAGGAACCATTGTCGGAATAATGCTTTCAAGTGGTTTGATATGTGCGTTCGGCGGTCTTATCGGCAGTTTTCACAACACACTTATTAAGAATGCGGTTAACCAGACCGGATATTATCATGTCCTTATCTCACAAGCCGATGAAGAAAGATTCAATACGGCCAAAGCCAATCGCTATGTCAAAGAGATCGTCAAAATGTACGACCATGGTTTGAGAGATCCGATAAGCGACGGTTCGATCCCTGAAGAGTACGATCATGCCGGAGCTGTAAATCTGTATTCATTTGATGACATTAATGATGTCAACAGATTCGGTTATACCCTCATCGAGGGACGCTTGCCGGATAATGACAGGGAAGTCGTGGTATCCGATTTTCTGACCCGTTTTGAAGACTACTCCATCGGGGATACGATAGTCCTCGGAGAAGAGAAAAACACTTATACGATCACAGGTGTGTTGGGTGCTCCCGGCTCGTCATATATGAATTCATATATGTGTGCTTTTACAACCGGATATCCGTGTGATCGTTTTGATCTGTATATCACACTCAATAACATTCGTCAGTACAATCTTAAAATAGACAGTATACTGGGTGTCGATACGACGGATGATGAATACGGATACCGATATATACGCGGATACGATAAGTATGGTTTTGCCTACCTGAAAAATCAGGAGCTTCTTCGCTGGGAAGGCTTTAATTTTTCGGATGATTTGTTTGGCGCGATGGTATTTGTATCAGCGATCGTTATCACGATAATAATGGTTACCAGTGTGTTCTGCATCCGCAATTCCTTTGCAATATCAACAAGTGAGAAACTGAAGATATACGGCATGCTCTCAAGTGTCGGTGCAACAAAGCGGCAGATCAGATCCTCCGTGAGACTGGAAGCACTGATACTGGGACTTGTAGGTATCCCGCTGGGCCTTCTTCTCGGAACCTTTGCAACCTTCGTTTTGGTCGAGATCACGAATCTTTTACTTGTCAATATCGTTGTCTATGACGACTTTAAGTTTTGTTTTAAGGTTCCTGTATGGGCATACTTTGTTTCAACGGTTTTGGGTTTCGTTACGATATATCTCTCGTCTTTGAGCTCTGCGATGCGTGCGGGAAAGGTCAGCCCGATCGATAATCTCAGAGGAACCAATGAGATCAAACTTACAAATAACAAACTTAAGGTCCCTGTCGTTATTTCCAAATTATTCGGTGTTGGCGGAGAACTTGCCTATAAGAATCTGAAGCGCAGCGGAAGAAAGTACAGAACTACCGTTATATCGCTCGTGGTAAGCGTGTTTGTTTTCATATCGCTCACGTATTTTATCGATACTGCATTTGATTTCTCGGACGAGAAGGTCAATCTTAAGAAATATAATATGACTATCTATAATCCTTACAGTTACGGGAGTGAGGAATATTATGAATTTATTGATTATCTCTCTCGGGATGCCGACATCAAAAAGGTCTATACCACCCTTGGTTATGATGCTTTTATGGTGATCGAGGATGAGGAACTTGTGGTCGCAAATGAGAATATTTCAAGAAATGAGTATGGATTATTGTTTAAAACCGTATACCTTGATGAAGCCACATTTGATGAATATTGCAGTCTTATAGGTGTCAATCCTGATTCCATGAGCAGTAAAGTAATCCTCAATGATACTTGTAAAACGGCAGACAATGACAAAAAGAAAAAGATCACAACCCTTATGGAAGGGGATACTCTTAACGTCATCTGGTACGACACCGTGTACAATGGAAGTTACGATGGCGATGAACCGGAGGGCTTTGAGGAGTGGACCGAGATTGTCATACCTGAGAGCATAGTTATCGGAGCGGTTACCAAAAAAGAATTCATATTCAGTACGGGATACACTCCGACGGTATATTTCTGCAGGGACGACCTGGATTATACCGGGACGACGCAGCATTATATACTGAGCGGGAAACCGAACACAACCGAGGAACGTATCAAAGAAAAATACGATTGCTCAGTGGATAATCTGCTTGAAGAATATAATCAGATGAGAAGGTTAAGGATAACGATCGATATATTCCTTTACGGTTTCCTGATAGTTATAACACTTATCGGTGTTACCAATATATTCAATACCATAACCTCCAATATGGAGCTTAGAAGCCGTGAGTTTGCGAGCCTCAAGAGTATAGGTATGACCAGGCATGAATTTAACAGAATGGTCAACCTCGAGACCTTGTTCTATTCGATAAGGGCGCTTATGATAGGTATCGTACTCGGTATTTTGACAACGCTTCTTCTGTATTACGGATTTTCTCTGGGGGCAGACGATCTGGGCTACGAGTTCCCTATAAAGGCTGTGCTTATTGCAATCGTAGCGGTTATTTTGATAGTATGGATGATAATGAGATATTCGATCTCAAGGATTAACAGGCAGAACACGATCGAGACGATCAGAAAAGAGAACATATGATTAATGTACTGATAATTGAGGACAGTACGTCTATTATAGACGGACTAAAGGATTATATGAAAGATACGGATTATAATCTGACAGCCAAGATGAATCTGAAGTCAGCCCGTAAATATCTTGATGAGAATACACCTGATATAATCATTCTTGATGTGGGACTTCCGGATGGAAACGGTTTCAAATTTTACACCGATGATATCAGGGAAAGGAATATTCCGACGGTATTTCTTACGGCCAGGGATGATGAGGACGATATCGTCAAAGGTCTTGATATCGGGGCGCAGGATTATGTGACAAAGCCGTTTTCGGCCAAGGCTCTTCTTGCTAGAATACGAAGGATCATCGCCAGCAGCGGCAAGAGTGGTGTCATTAAGGCACGGGGAATATCCTTTGATATGGACGGCATGACTGTTTACAAGGACGGAGAGAAGGTGGCCTTAAGTTCAATGGAACTTAAGCTTCTTCAGCTTCTCTTTATCAATATAAATAAAGTCGTGACAAGAGATGCGATTCTTGATAAAATTTGGGAGTGGACCGGTAATGATGTGGATGATCACACCGTCACGGTTTATTTTAAGAGAATAAGAGAAAAACTCGGAACGGATTTGATCGAAACAGTGAGAGGATTGGGCTACAAGGTAACAAACGATGAGGAGAATGCGTGATTATGCCAAATTAGCATTTGTCGTGGTCATTGTATATGTCATTATATTCGGCGTTTTCTATACGGTTGCATACCAGACCATGGTAAGAAGATACAATGAATATATTGACGGGCTTATAACCACAATTTCCGAGGAATACCCGCAGATAGATGTAAGTGAGCTTATATATCAGCTTAAGCATGTGCAGAGTAAGGGGATCCTTGAGAGTTATGGTTATGACCTTGGCCGGGAAGCTGTTATATTTGATAAGGATATCTACACGGGTATGCTTTTTATAGGCTGCGGAGGAATCTTTGTGGCCTTTGTTTTGTATTCTCTTATATTCATCATATACAACAGACATAAGAACAAAGAGATCTCTGAGATTACGAGATGTATTCAGGCTATTAATAACAGGGATTATTCGATAGATCTCGATGAGCTTGATGAGGGCGAACTCTCGGTGCTTAGGACCGAGGTGTACAAGACCACACTTTATCTCAAGGAACTTGCCGAGAATTCGATTCAGGATAAAATCAATCTTAAGGATTCCCTCTCCGATATTTCACACCAGATCAAGACGCCTCTCACTTCGGCTTTTATAATGATCGACAGTATCATTGACAATCCTGATATGGATACATCCAGAAGAATGAGTCTGGTAAGGGCAATTAAGAGAGAACTCGGGAATGTTAATTTTATGGTTCAGTCCCTTCTTAAGCTTGCCAAATTTGAGTCAAACACGATCACATTTACCAGGATGGATACCAGGATCGCCGATATCATGGACAGCGTAAGGCACAATATCGAAGCACTTTGCGATTTGTCCGATGTGGAACTTATAGTTGAAGGTGAGGAGGACCTGAGCATCGAATGCGACAGAAGATGGGAGATTGAAGCCATCACCAATATCGTTAAGAACTGTATCGAGCATTCAAGTCCCGGCAGCAGTGTTAAAGTCAGGTATTATAAGGACAGTGTGTCCGTAAGGATCATAATTACCGACGAAGCCGGTGGAATTGCAAAGGAGGATTTGCCGCATATTTTTGAGCGTTTCTATCAGAGTAAGAAGAAATCAGGCAGTATCAGTTCAATGGGACTTGCCGATACATCGGCAACGGGCGGAAGTTACGGCATAGGCCTGAGTCTTGCCAAAGTCATAATCGAATCCGACGGCGGTATGATAACCGCAAGGACCATTGAAGGGGGAAGCTGCTTTACGATAATCTTTCAGCTTTCTTCTGCCTTGAGCGAATCGAAAGATAAGCAATAACGCATATTACGATTGATACAAGAGAACCGATCGGCGCCGCCATCCCCATTGGGAAAAGAGTGTTTTTATACATAATGGAAGCGATATAAGAGAGCGGAATTCTGACGCACACAGCGGAAATACTGTTGTGCAGGAAAGAAATCCAGCTCTTGTCATATGCGGTAAAATATCCCGAAAAGCAGAAGTGGATTCCCGCAAAAATGCAGTCGGTAATATACGATCTAAGATAACTTTCGCCGAGAAGATGTACCGTTTCATCTCCTGCGGCAAACAACGATATGATCTGAGGACAGAATATCTGAACGAACATATTAACCAGGATGCCGTAAACAATGCATATTATAAGGCCGTAGCGCAGTGCCTTTCTTGAGTTTTCATGAAGGCCGGCTCCGTTATTCTGTGCGGCGATCGCGGAAATGGAGGAGAGCACCGCCGAATTGATGAGAAAGGCAATGCTTATCACTTTCTCGACAATGCCGACTGCGGTTGAACTCTCATAGCCTCTCATATTGGCAAACACCGTTATTATCAGAAAGGCAACCTGGATAAAGCCGTCTTGAAGGGCAATCGGAGCACCGATTCTGAGTATTTTACCGATGATGGATGACGAGGGGCGAAGGTCTGTGCGTTCGATCGTAACCGGCTCTGACATACAGGCAAGGCTTTTTCTTAACATTATGACGGAGATCACAACAGATACGCCCTGAGCGATGACTGTTGCAAGAGCAGCTCCGCGCGCGCCCATATCCATACCTCCGACGAAGAGGAGATCCAGACCGACATTTAAGACACCGGAGACGGCAACGAAATACAAGGGGGATCTGGAATTGCCCATTCCCCTGAATATGGAGGATACCACATTAAATGCCGTGATAAAGGGTATTCCGGCAAAACAGACAGTTATATAATCGAGCGTTCCTTCATATGCTTCGGCAGGAGTTTGAAGAAGGCTTAAAAAGGGCTTTCTGAGAAGAAGCGAGAGCGCGGTGATCACAGCCGCCGTGATCGAGAAGATCACAACTGCGTTTCCGATGATCCCGGAAGTGTCTTTGGAGCGGCCCGCTCCGATGGCGTGGCTTACCGATACGGTGATCCCCATCGTAAGACCGATCAGGATCACGGTCACCATATGCATGGCCTGGGAGCCTATGCTTACTGCATCAACGGTCATGGGGTCGTTAAAGCGCCCAACCACGTACAGGTCGGCAAGTCCGTAGAATGTCTGCAGGAAAAACGCGATCACATACGGGATCGAGAAACTTATCATATTGCGAAGCATATTGCCCTTGGTCAAATCTCTGTTCATAGCGATAATCATAGAGAATTATTATCTGATTGTCAATCTTTTAACGCTATGATTATCGGGCTTTGTGTGGTAAAATAATTGCTTAGATAGTGGATGCGTTTTTATTGAATCGAAGAAGTGGAGAATTACGATATGACACTAAGGTTTTTCATGCTTTTTGGAATAATTTCGGCGGTGCTTTTGATTGTGTGTATCGTGCGATCCTCTATGTCCAAGCGCCCGATTTCAAAGCCGGTGACGGGACTGCTTCTATGTGTTCTTGTGGTGGTTGTCGGTAATATATTCATTGCGGTCACCGCAAGCGAGAAGCTTGCCTATGTCGGTTATATGTTATACCTTACCGGCACGGATGTAATGTTCTATTTCTTTGCTCATTTTTGCTGCGAATATTGTGAGATTAGTTTTAAAAAAACCTGGTCGCAGTATTTTATTATGTCCATCGTTATTCTGGACTTTTTCAGTGTTATCGTTAATCCGATGTTTCATCATGTCTTCGTTCTTGAAAAGATCGAGGTTACGGACGGATTATATTATTCCCTTGTAAGCAATGCGTTCCACTATGTTCATCTGGCGATTAATTATATTCTTGCACTTTTCTGTTTTGCAATAATCCTTAAGAGTGCGATTAAATCCTCACATCTGGTGGCTAGCAAATACTGGATGATAATCATCCTTTTTGTGATAGTCGCAATCTGGGAAAGCTATTATATTTTCAGCAAAGAGCCGATTGATTCTTCCGTTATCGGCTACACCATTATGGCAATAATCATTTATTATTATGCGGTTCAGTACAGCCCGTTCAGGCTAAGGGACAGGATGCTCTCCGAGGTTATGGTCAAGCTCGAAGACGGTATTGTATTTTATAATATCGATGACAAGTGCACATATGTTAATGACAGCGCGCTTGACATTCTCGGCGAGGAAGAAGAGAACAAGGAAATGTTCGGTAATGCGCTTCTTGGTATTATTAATGACGAGGGATATATCAGGGAAGATGAGTATGAATGCAGCAGGATATATACCGGAAGCGGAATCGAGAAATACCTTACGCTTTCATGGCACAGAATGTATGACAACCAGCAGAAACATATCGGCTCCTATATCAGTATTCATGACAGGACTCTTGAAGAGCATAAGATGAAGGAACAGATATATAAGTCCACGCATGATAATCTGACCGGTATCTACAATATGGAGTTTTTCTGCACGCAGGTAAGGAGGCGTCTTGAGGATAATCCCGACAGGGAGTACACAATGGTTGTTTCGGATATCTGTGAATTCAAACTGGTTAACGATGTATTCGGACATGATGCCGGAGACAGTATACTAATTCAGATAGCGGATTTTCTTCGCAAATACTGCATAGAAGATGATGTGTACGGAAGACTTTCCAATGACCGCTTTGCGCTTCTTATGCCTACTTCGGATTACAGTGATAAGAAATTTCTTGATCTTACCGTAGTCGATCCGCCCAAGGTTATGGGCAATGAACATCATCCGATCTATATTCAGATGGGTGTGTACATGAATGTTGATAAGGACCTTTCGGCATATCAGATGATCGACAGGGCGTTTATGGCCCTTCACAGTATCAAAGGAGATATGGCGCAGAAGCTTGCATATTACAACGACGATATCAGGAATTCGACAATCTGGCAGCAGAGTATCTGCGCTTCCCTCAAAGACGCGATTACCGCCGGAGATATTGTCCCTTATCTGCAGGCTCAGATTGACAGTCAGGGTAAAATGCGAGGCGCTGAGGTTCTTGTAAGATGGAATCATAAGACCGAAGGCTTCCTTCCTCCGGGCAAATTCATTCCCGTGCTCGAGGAACAGGGACTTATCATTCAGGTTGATAAGTTTATGTGGAGATCGGCATGTGAGATACTCAGAAGATGGACCGATAAAGGCGATTACAATACATATCTTTCGGTTAATATCTCACCCAGAGATTTCTATTTTGTAGATCTGCTTGAAACCTTTTCATCTCTTATCAAAGAATACGATCTGCACCCTTCAAGGCTCAGACTTGAGATTACCGAATCTGCTGTTATGGCCGATAAGAACAGTCGTTTCAGGGTTATGAAGAAGCTCAGAGAGTCGGGCTTTATACTTGAGATGGACGATTTCGGTTCGGGCTATTCGTCGCTTAATATGCTTAAAGAGATGCCGATCGATGTTCTTAAGCTGGATATGGTATTCCTCAGAGAATCCGAGAATATGGCAAGGAGCAGGGATATTATAGAGAGCATGGTAAGCCTGGCTCATAAGCTTGACCTTTCCGTTATCAATGAGGGTGTTGAAACGCAGGAGCAGGTCGAGTTCCTTAAGACTATCGGTACGGAAATGTTCCAGGGCTATTATTATTGCAGACCGCTTTCCGTGGACGAATTCGAATTAAAATACGATATGTAGCTTATAAAAATCTAAGAGGGTAATTATGTCTAATTCAACGAAAAAGAAAAAGAACAAAACCGCCGCAGCGGTAGGGCGTGTTTTTATCGTGCTGGGAACCTTTCTGGCACTTGTTTTTGTGTGGCTTTATGTAACTATGTTTATTTTCTGTCACGGGCCGAGCGAATCGGGAAGAAATCTTTTTGTAAGTACCATAAGAGAGACCGGAGCACTCAGATTCCTTGCCAAATGGTATTTTTCGGAGGAAGAGATCCTTGCGATCACAAGTCAGGATTCCATGAAAGCCAATACCGAAGATACCAATACGGACCTTATCAATATCCAGCCCAAGGATGATGACGATGACCCGTCTGATACCAATAATACGAACGATGATCCTTACAAGGACAATTTTGATGAGAACGGAATTGAGGTAATTAATATTGCCGGACGTTCTTTTGAAGCAAGGCTTATGAAGGTAAAAGACCCTTCAAAGGTATTTGTGGGAACGATATATCCCTGGAGAGATCTGGGACTTACGCTTGATGAACTCTGTGCTCTTAACGACGCGATAGGCGGTGTTAACGGCGGAGAATACGAGTCCTCCGGTAATTCGGGCGGGAGTCCGATTGGCGTGGTAGTAAGCAATGGACAGATTCAGTGGAATTCGCCGCAGTACGGTGACTGCCTTGTTGGTCTTACGAATGCGAATATCCTGTATATCAAGGATATAAGCGGTTACAGCGCTGCACAGGTTGAGGCACTTGTTGCGGAGCAGGGCATCAGAGATGCCGTAACCTTTAAGGATCTTATCGACAGCAATGTTAATCATTTTACCAAGCTGATCGTTAACGGCGTTGCTACGGAATTCTCCGGCAGTGGTTCGGGTGCAAACCCCAGAACCGCTATCGGTCAGAGAAGCGACGGAACAATACTTCTTCTTACTTGTGACGGCAGAGGAGCGGGCGGACATATCGGTGCGACCGCAGCGGATATTATAGGAATAATGCAGGATTACGGGGCTGTTAACGCAGCCAACCTTGACGGAGGAAGCTCAAGCTCGATGTATTACAACGGCGAATGGCTTCAGAATTCGGTTACTATGTATTATGCAACTTCCTCGTGGAGACTCCCCGATGGATTTCTTGTAAAGGGGGCTGACTAAATGGATAACAAGACGACATCCCAAAGCAGAACTCTATCCGGTAATGTGGTGGAGCGCGTTAACAGAGGCGGCAAGAAAAAACATAAGCGTATTAATTTCTGGGCGATCTACATTCTTATCGTACTTATAGCCCTTGTCGTTATTGCGATATCGTGGGTAAAAACCCGTCAGATAATGGTGGAATATGAGGAATCCCAGCCCGAGAATTATGTGGAAAAAATAATTGCCGACCTTTCGAAGGGCGATACAAGTTGCCTGGCTCAGACAAATGTTTCCAATAAGTTTGAGAACCTCGGAAGCACGGAGGAAATATTCAATTCCCTGGTTGCCGGAAGGACGCTTGGATATAAGAAGGTTGCTTCCGCAAACGGAGCGGCATATAACCTTCTTGCGGGAGATGAGACGATAGGCAAGATTGACCTTGTCGCAAAGGATCATGTTATAAAACTTCTCTTTGTAGATATAGTTGACTGGGAACTTGAAAAGGTCGCCCTCAGCGTTAAGGACGGTACCAATGATATTAAAGTAACCGTTCCCGAGTCTTTTACCGTTACGGTTAACGGCGTGCAACTCGGAGAAGAAGAGATCACGGTCGGCCCTGTACAAATGGAAGGCTTTGAATATGCGGCGGAATATGTTGCGATTCCTTCTGTTGTAACTTATGAGGTAAAGGACCTGTATGCGATACCTACGGTAACTGTTACCGATAATCTCGGTAATCCGGTCGATATGACAGGTGCGGATCTCTCGGATTATATCGCTACTTTTGCAGTAAGTGAAATGCCTGAAGATCTGAAGACTCATGTTCTTAACGTAGCCATTGATTATTCGAATTTCTTCTCAAGAGATCTTCCGGGATGCTATGATTCCACTGCATGCATTCAGCCGTATTTCCCTGAGGGCTCTTACTATATACAGATGGCGGAAATATATCGCCAGATGGATATGTGGATGTTCTCGAAGCATGAGACTCCGATCTTTTCTAATGAGACGGTTACGGACTACATAAGATACAGCGACGATCTCTTTACCGTAAGAGTTGCATTTGATAAATACATGCTTCTTGCCAACGGCTCCGAACGAACCGATGTGAACAATCAGATATATACCTATGTAGCAATTAACGGAAACTGGGTTATCGCAGACGTGCGAGATACACAGTAAAATATTTTATTCAGGCTGCTTTATAGAATCAATAAGGAGCGTACCCCATATATGATCGTTAGATTGATCATATACGGAGTACGCTCCTTTTATGTTCCCGGTATCGGGAATATTATATTCGGATTAGTGCCACTGCCAATCTTTAACGATAGGAAGGTCCTCGCCGTATTCGGAGATGTAAGCTTTGTGCTCAACGAGAATGTCATTCATCTTCTGGATGAGATGGCTTCCCTTATTACCGAGCTGAGGAAGATACTTAATAGCAGCCTTTACAAGGTCGAATCTGTCAATCTTGTTCTGAACTCTCATATCGAAAGGAGTAGTGATCGTTCCTTCCTCGTGATAGCCATAAACATGAAGGTTACGATTCTCACGAAGGTAGGTGAGCTCGTGAACCATGGTAGGATATCCGTGGAATGCGAATATAATGGGCTTATCCTTGGTAAAGATAGCATTGTAATCGGCATTGGTAAGGCCGTGAGGATGCTGCTCGTGTGACTCAAGCTTCATAAGATCGACAACATTGACAAATCTTATCTTGAGTTCGGGGATATTGTCACGAAGGATTGTTGTAGCGGCAAGTGCCTCAAGTGTGGGTGTATCGCCACAGCAAGCCATTACTACATCGGGCTCTTCTCCGTCATCGTTGCTTGCCCACTCCCAAATGCTTACACCCTGTGTACAGTGCTTAACTGCCTGGTCCATGGTGAGCCACTGATGGCTGGGATGCTTGGATGCAACTATAACATTAACGTAGTTCTTGCTCTTGATACAGTGATCAAAGCAGGAAAGGAGGCAGTTGGCATCGGGCGGAAGGTACATTCTTACAACGTCTGCCTTCTTGTTTGCGATGTGATCGAGGAATCCGGGATCCTGGTGAGTGAATCCGTTGTGATCCTGCTGCCATACATTTGATGTAAGTATAAGGTTAAGAGATGCAATCTTCTGCCTCCAGGGAAGCGAATTGCACACCTTAAGCCATTTAGCATGCTGAGCTGCCATAGAGTCGACTACTCTGATGAAGGCTTCGTAACTTGCGAAGAAGCCGTGACGACCGGTAAGAAGATAACCCTCAAGCCAGCCTTCACACATATGCTCGGAAAGGTATGAATCCATGATCCTTCCGTCACTTGCAAGCTTGTCATCCGTATCAATGATCTCTGCGTTCCAGTCACGATTGGTTGCTTCAAATGCCTTGTAAAGTCTGTTGGACATTGATTCATCCGGTCCGAATATACGGAAGTTCTTAGAGTCTTTGTTGAGATTGAATACATCTCTTACATAGCCGCCAAGTTCAAGCATATCCTGAGCTATTGTCTCGCCGGGTTTCTCAACATTGACCGCATAATCCTTAAAATCAGGAAGTCTGAGTTCACGAAGAAGCTTACCGCCGTTGGCATGGGGATTTGCCGATATTCTTGCATCACCCTTGGGAGGAAGCTCTCTAAGTTCGGGAATAAGTCTGTAATCATCATCAAAGAGTTCATCCGGCTTGTAAGACTTGAGCCACTTCTCAAGAAGCTCCATATGCTCGGGCTTATCCATTGTAATGGGGACCTGATGTGCACGGAAGGAACCTTCGATCTGAAGTCCGTCAACTTCCTTCGGACCTGTCCATCCCTTGGGGGTACGAAGAACGATCATAGGCCAGAAAGGTCTCTCGGTATTACCGTTTTCTCTGGCATCCTTCTGGATGCTCCTTATCTCTTCGATACACTTATCGAGTGCCTCAGCCATAAGTTTGTGCATTGTCATGGGATCATCTCCCTCGACAAAGTAAGGCTTCCAACCGCAACCATGGAAGAAACTTTCAACCTCTTCATGAGAGATTCTCGCGAAAACGGTGGGGTTATTGATTTTATATCCGTTGAGATGGAGTATGGGAAGTACAGCTCCGTCAGATACGGGGTTGATGAATTTGTTTGAATGCCATGCAGTAGCAAGAGGGCCGGTCTCTGCCTCACCGTCACCTACGATGCAGGCTGTGATAAGGTCGGGATTATCAAACACCGAACCGAAAGCATGAGCGATGGAGTAACCGAGCTCACCGCCTTCATTAATGGAACCGGGAGTCTCGGGAGCAACGTGGCTTGAGATACCGCCGGGGAATGAGAACTGCTTGCAAAGGCGTTTCATACCTTCCTTGTCCTGACTTACATTGGGATATACCTCACTGTAAGTTCCTTCAAGGTATGAATTGGCAACAAAGAAGTTACCGCCGTGTCCGGGACCGGATATAAGGATCATATCAAGGTCATATTTCTTGATGGCACGGTTAAGGTGAACATATACAAAATTCTGTCCGGGAACCGTTCCCCAGTGTCCTACGATCTTTTTCTTAACCTGGTTTCTGGTGAGTGGTTCGCGAAGAAGAGGGTTATCCAGCATATAGAGCTGGGCTGCTGATAAATAGTTGGTGGCACGCCAGTAAGCGTCCATTTTCTTTAAGTAGTCCTCGGTAAGAGGCTGCTTTTCGATACAATCGACTGCCATGTAAATCTCCTTTCAAAGGCTGAAACTGATCTGAATATACTAAATATTCGGTAACAGATTATAGCAGAATGAGGTTTCTTTCTCAATTAATAAAATACACAAAAAAAGATTTGAAGGCGAAATCAGTGTTGTGGAAAAAGTATATCCCCCGATCATACCGACTGTGTTATAATATACCGGAGGTGTAAAATGGATTCGATCAAAAGTATTGCGCGTAAGAACTGCAGGATCAATATTACAGGATATGATAAGCCGTTTGACAGAATAATGTATTTCTTCTGCGCAGAGACTGTTAATATAATTCCTCCGGAGTCGGTATGCCTGGCTATGGTATATCCCGAGGACTGGAATGATCTTATGACACCTTGGGAATATTCCGGCAAACCATTTGGCTCTCTTGTAAGGCCGGGAGCAAAAGAAGTGCTTACGGGCGGAGGTATGGAATTTGCAATTGAATTTGCCATATCAGGAACAAGGGATGTAAGAGAAGCGCTCGGACTTGACGATGATATTCTCCAGGGAGTAGGCGGTTATTCCTTTGGAGGACTTGAAGCACTTTATATGGCTTATACCCAGCCTGTATTCGATTTCGCGGCGAGTGTGTCCGGTTCGCTCTGGTATCCCGGTGCGATGGAGTATTTTATGGGAAATGAGCCGCTCAAAGGTATAAGAGGTGTCTATCTTTCCATCGGTGCACGCGAGGCGATGGATAAGGATGAGATGAGGTCCAAGGTTATAGATAACACCAAGGCTCTCGCAACCTGGCTCGGGGAAGATTCTCCCGGCGCAGATGACAGGGATACGTTGTTTGAACTTAATATGGGCGGGCATTTTACCGAGGTTAAAGAGCGGATAATGAGATGCCTGAATTATTGTACTACTTTGGAATGAGGATTTATCGGTAATGAGATTTGTTAATAGATTGGCCGCTGTATTTGCGGCATGCTTTTGGGGATTATGCTTATACGGCTGCGCGGGAAAGTCTTCTCCGCTTGATGATGCGGTAGCGTCGTACGAGGCGATGCGCTATGATGAAGCACTTGAAGCTTTTTCAAAACTTACGGACAGCCCGGATTACTCTGCAAAAGCCTATGTTTATATGGGATACATATATTCCGTAAAGGGTGATAAAGTCGCTGCCGAAGACGCATATAATAAGGCGATCCTAACAGGCACGGATGACGGTGAAGCTTTTCGCGCTTTGGGGATTTACTACTATGATTCGGGCGCGTACGATAAGGCGGCCGAGAACTTTACAAGTGCGATCGCCAAATGTTCGACCAAGAGTGATATATATAATGATTGTCTGATATATCTTGCGGATTCTTACTTCCGTGCGGGTAAATATACGAATGCCATTGAACAGCTTACCAAGTATATAACGATAACGGACGGCAAAGAGCGTGCCAATGCGCTTTTCCTTAGGGGACGTGCCTATATTATGCTCGGCGACGAGAACGATGCGGTTCTCGACTTTGAGGAGAGCCTCAAAACAAACAACGATTATGATATATACTGCCAGATGTATACCGCATTTTGCGATGCAGGCTATGAAGACAGGGGCAAGTCCTATCTTAAAAGGCTTCTGTCCGATGAGGGCGATGATCATCTTCTGTACGGTAAAGTATATTATTATATGGAGGATTACAGCCAGGCCGAGAAATATCTTCTTATGGCCTATAATGACGGTGAATCGGAGGCGGTTTATTTCCTCGCACTCGTATATGAGGCGCAGGGAGAATATACCAAATCACAGAATCTCTACACGAGTTATATGTCCGCTCATCCCAACGATCGTAAAATATATAACCAGTACGCCGTGTCTCTTATGCAGCTTGAAAAATACGATAATGCACTGGTGTATATAGAGACAGGTCTTGAGATCAAAGATGAGATGGCGGAGTCGGACAGTGCTAATTGCAAGCAGGCCCTGATGTATAATCAGGCGGTCTGCTATGAATATTTGGGCGATTATGCGAAGGCACTTGAACTTATGACAGCGTATGTTGAGGCCTATCCGGATGATACAGCCGCGCTTAAGGAATATAATTTTCTGAAGACGAGATAAAAGGTAATTGGTGTGATGATAGCTACAAGCGAAAAAAACGAAAAAGTAATACTGGTCGCCGTTAATACGGGAGATGGCGAACTTACCGCCAGATCCCTTGATGAACTTGAGGAACTTTGCGATACGGCAGGGGCACAGACGGTCGGCAAGGTAATTCAGAATCTTGAACATTTTGATAAAGCGACCTATGTCGGCAAGGGCAAGGTTGATGAGATAAGAGAGCTTATCTTTGTGACCGGTGCTACGGGAATCGTGTGCGATGACGAGCTTGCGCCGGCACAGATGGCCAATCTCTCCGATGCACTTGATGTCAAAGTAATGGACAGAACAATGATAATCCTGGATATTTTTGCTGCAAGAGCGTCCACCTCCGAGGGTAAGATTCAGGTTGAACTTGCTCAGCTCAGATACCGTTCTTCAAGGCTTATAGGTATGCGTTCGTCGCTTTCGAGACTTGGCGGTGGAATAGGAACAAGGGGCCCCGGAGAGAGCAAACTGGAGATGGACAGGCGACTGATCCATGAGAGGATAGGCCAGCTTAAAAACTCGCTTGCAAGCGTTGTAAGTCACAGAGAGCTGACGAGGAGCTCCCGAAAAAGAAGTAATATCCCCGTTGTTGCAATAGTCGGATATACCAATGCCGGTAAATCCACGCTGCTGAATACTCTTACCGGAGCGGATGTGTTTACGGAGGATGCGCTTTTTGCAACGCTCGATCCGACAACCAGGGGGCTGGTGCTTGAGAGCGGGCAGGAGGTTCTTCTTACGGATACCGTAGGTTTTATAAGCAAGCTGCCCCATAATCTTATTGACGCTTTTAAGAGTACGCTTGAAGAGGCGATATATGCGGATATGATCCTTCATGTGGTGGATGCGTTCAATCCGGAAGCGGATTTTCAGATGCATATAGTATATGAGACGCTCGATTCTCTCGGACTTGTTGATGTGCCGATAATAACTGCATTCAACAAATATGATAAGCACGCAGATGCAAACGGATCATCGCCGAAGCCGATAAGCCATGTTTGCAAGGATTTCAGAGCAGACAGGACCGTTAACATTTCCGCCAAAACCGGTATGGGACTCGATGAGCTCAATGATGTGATTGAAGAAGTTCTCAGACAGAGTAAAATATACATAGACAAAGTCTTTGGCTATGATAAAGCGGGTCTTATATCGCTTATAAGGAAACAAGGCCAGCTCATTTCGGAGGAATATACACCTGAAGGGATTGCTGTTAAAGCATATGTACCGCTTGAGATATACGGAAAGCTTTGATATGATGACGACGCGCAGGGAATCATAAAACGGATTATGGCCGGCGGATAACGATCATTTATGAGGAGGTAATAAGACGTGAGTTACGCAGATGAAGTATTTATAAATATGTGCAAGGATATCCTTGAAAACGGAACGAGTACGGAGGGAGAGAAGGTGCGTCCTCACTGGGCGGACGGAGCTACTGCGTATACCATCAAAAAATTCGGAGTTGTGAACAGATACGATCTCAGTAAGGAATTCCCTCTTATAACGCTTCGTAAGACAGCGCTTAAGAGTGCGACCGATGAAATGCTTTGGATCTGGCAGAAAAAGTCCAATAATATTCACGAGCTTCACAGCCATATCTGGGATTCCTGGGCAGATGAGGACGGCTCGATAGGTAAGGCCTACGGCTATCAGCTCGGAGTAAAGCATAATTACAAAGAAGGCATGATGGATCAGGTCGACAGAGTGATCTACGATCTTAAGAACAACCCGTTCAGCAGAAGAATCATGACCAATATATATGTTCACGCGGATCTTCACGAGATGAATCTCTATCCCTGCGCATACAGCATGACTTTTAATGTTACGCAGAAGAAGGGTGATGATAAACTCACACTTAATGCCATTCTCAATCAGAGATCCCAGGACGTGCTTGCGGCCAATAACTGGAATGTTGCCCAGTATGCCGTGCTGGTGCATATGCTGGCGCAGGTCTGCGATATGCATGTAGGAGAACTGGTACATGTGATCGCGGATGCTCATATTTATGACAGACATGTTCCCATAATCGAAGAGCTTATAACAAGGCCCACATATCCGGCGCCTACATTCTGGCTTAATCCGGATGTTAAAGATTTCTATGATTTTACAAGGGATGATGTCAAAGCGATCGATTATGTGACCGGACCTCAGGTGGAAAATATCCCCGTTGCGATATGATCCGGCCATAAGAGTGTATGAGTGTTTGAGAGTACTATGCGGAGGTAGGACCAAATGAAAGCAATAGTTGCGGTTGATAAAAACTGGGCGATAGGAAACAAAAATCAGCTCCTTGTAAGGATTCCCGATGACCAGAAATTCTTCAGGGAGAAGACCACGGGAGGCGTCGTAATACTCGGAAGAAGGACGCTTGAGACTTTTCCGAACGGAGCCCCACTTAAGAACCGTGTAAACATAATCATTACGACGGATCCGAATTACTGCGTTCCCGGTGCGATCGTGGTTCACAGTATTCAGGAAGCGCTTGACGCCGCCGCTGAATATGATCAGGATAAAGTATTTGTTATCGGCGGTGAGTCCGTATACAGACAGATGGTGGATATGTGCGATACGGTTTATGTTACCAGGATCGATTACGCCTATGAGGCGGATGCGTTCTTCCCGAATCTTGACGTGAAAGAGGAGTGGGAGATGACGCAGATAAGCGAAGAACAGACATATTTTGATGTTGTGTACGAATTCGCGACATATCGTAAAAATCCTAATTAAAGGCATATCAGCCTTACCTGGCAATTTCCGGAGCGATCTAATGAATAATCTGGCAGTGGGAATACTCGCGCATGTTGACGCGGGCAAGACAACTTTATCCGAATGCCTCCTCTATAACAGCGGAGCGATCAGGAATATGGGAAGAGTGGATAAGAAGGATGCTTATCTTGATACCCATGCGATTGAAAAGGAAAGAGGCATAACCATTTTCTCCAAGCAGGCACTTCTGAGGCTCGGAGATTATAATGTTACGCTTATCGATACTCCGGGACATACCGATTTCTCGGCAGAGACTTTCCGCGCACTTGCAATAATGGATTATGCAATCCTTGTAATAAACGGCGCTGAGGGCGTGCAAAGTCATAGCGTCACTTTGATGGAGTATCTTGAACGTTTTCATATCCCAACATATATATTCGTTAATAAAATGGATCAGCAGCGTCGCACCAAAGCCGAGCTTATTCGTGATATAAAGGACAAACTTAAGGCCCCGGTATACGACTTTGACAATCTTACGGCCGAGGATCTTGAAGAACTTGCCATGACCGGTGAGGCGGCGATGGAGACGTATCTGGAGACGGGAGATCTGCCTGAGGATGTTTTATCGGCGCTGATAAAGGAGAGAAGAGCCATCCCCTGTTATTTCGGTTCGGCGCTTAAAAATGAGGGCGTCATCGAATTCATAAACGGAATGTCCAAATATATGCAGGGCAACGAATATCCCAAGGAATTTGGGGCCAGAGCTTATAAAATATCGCGCGATGAGAGCGGGGCGAGGCTTACTTTTCTTAAAATTACGGGCGGAAGTCTTCATGTCAAAAGTGATCTTGAGGGCGAGAAGATCAATCAGATAAGGATGTATTCGGGCTCCCGTTATGAGGCAGTAAGCACGGTTACGGCAGGCATGGTCTGTGCGGTTGTGGGACCTGTCGAAACATATGCCGGAGAAGGTTTCGGACTTGACGAGGGAATGCCGTTTGACAATATGGGAAGCGTGCTTACATACAGGCTCGTCCTCCCCGATAAAGTAGATCCCATTACAGTACTTCCGGGAATCAGGCAGCTTGAAGAAGAGGAGCCTGAGCTTAATGTTATCTGGGATGACAGACTCGGCGAAATACATGTCTGTGTTATGGGAAGCATTCAGCTTGAGATACTTACAGTTCTTATAAAAGACAGGATCGGGATCGATGTCAGCTTTGACAGCGGAAGCGTCCTCTATAAAGAAACGATCAGAAACAGAGTTGAGGGCGTAGGACATTTTGAACCGCTAAGGCATTACAGCGAAGTGCATCTTATAATGGAGCCGGGCGAGGCCGGAAGCGGTATAACCATCAGAAACAGGTGCAGCACCGATATCCTCGCAAAGAGATGGCAGCATCTCGTACTTACGCATATAAGGGAGAAGACGCACAAAGGCGTACTTACGGGTTCGCCTCTTACGGATGTTGTTATCACGCTTGCTTCGGGGCGCGCTCATGAGAAACATACTATGGGCGGCGATTTCAGACAGGCCACCTACAGAGCGATCCGCCAGGGTCTTATGCAGGCTGAAAATGTACTGCTTGAGCCGTATTATGATTTTACGATAAATATCCCCTCATCCCTTGTGGGCAGGGTTATGATGGATGTGGAGAAGATGCACGGCAGGTTAAATCCACCCGAAATAGATGGGGACAGAGCCTTGATAACGGGCAGAGCTCCGGTCATCACTCTTAAGGAATATCCGGAGGAACTTACTGCAGCCTCACGAGGCGAGGGACGCATTAGTTTTGGAAAATGCACTTATGATATCTGTCATAACAGTGATGAGATAATCGAAGAAAAGGCATATGATCCGGATGCCGATACGAGGAATCCTTCATATTCGGTATTCTGTGCGCATGGCGGTGAGGATATCGTTATGTGGAATGAAGTCTTTTCGAGGATGCATCTTGATGCAGTGCTTGGCGCTCCCAAAGGCGCGGTCGGAACCGACCGGGGACGCACTCAAAGAAGCGTCGCCGAACTGGATATTGCGCTCGGAACGGAAGAGATAGACCGGATACTCCGCAGTGCTTCCCATGCCAATTCGTCCGCAAAATCACCTGCAAACAGTTGGAAATACCGGACCGGTGAAAATGCGAAAGAAACGGTGCGGGATGCAGTGAAGAAACAGGACGCGCAGCATGCACCGCTTCCCAGATTTGTGCTGGTTGACGGATATAATGTGATACATGCCTGGAGCGAGCTGGATGAGCTTAGGAAAGAAAGTTATGAAAGCGCGAGAGGCAGGCTGCTTGATATTTTATGTAATTATGCAGGCGCAACGGGCTGTGAGGTTATAGCTGTGTTTGACGCATACAAAGTTCAGGGGCACAGCGTAAGCTACATGGATTACAACAATATTCACGTGGTCTATACCGCCGAGGCGCAGACCGCGGATGCATATATAGAGCGCTTTACACATGATAACTCCGGGCGTTATGATATTACGGTGGTAACGAGCGACGGACTTGAGCAGGTGATAATAAGAGGTGCGGGCGCCCGGCTTATCTCATCGAGAGAATTCGAGACAGAGGCAAGGCGGATCAACGACGAGCTTATGCAGCGCTTCGGAACATCGTCCCCGAAACAGGTTAGGACGCCGATATAATAAGGATCTGAACGAGGAATTATAAAATGATGGAATTATATATAATAAGGCATGGCGAGACGGACTGGAATGTTCAGAAGAAACTTCAGGGCAGAAGCGACACCGAACTTAACGAATACGGCATTAAGCTTGCCGAGATCACATCGGAAGCTCTTAAGGATATTGACTTTGATATTATTTATTCAAGCCCGCTTAAGAGGGCATATACCACGGCCGAGATCATGAAGCGCGACCGCGACATACCTCTTATCAAGGATGACAGGCTTATTGAGATGTGTTTCGGAATATATGAAGGTGCGCCTGCGAGTGAGGTACCTGCGAATTTTAAGAATTTCTTCGATGACCCTGCACATTATACGGCGCCGCCCCAAGGTGAGACCTACGAAGAGGTTGTTGCAAGGGCGCAGGATTTTATTGATAATGTGATCGTTCCGGCGTCTGAGACGATGAAAAGGATGATGATCGTGGCGCACGGTGCGCTTAACAGAGGCATTATGATCTCGCTTAATCACGAAGGCATCGATAAATTCTGGTCCGGAGTGTTTCAGCGTAATTGCTGCGTTAATATTTTCGAGATTGACGGTAATGATTATACAATGATCGAGAACGGTAAAATATTCTATGAACCCGAGACAAGAGGCGGGTTTACATAGAGGAGGCGGACTGTGAAGGCACTTATAGCTATGAGCGGCGGCGTTGACAGCAGCGTCTCGGCTTTCCTTATGAAGGAGGCCGGATACGATTGCATCGGCTGTACGATGAGACTTTATGAAAATGATATAGTCGGTATGGACCTTATGGGAACATGCTGCTCGATTAAGGATACGAATGATGCGAAAAGCGTTGCCGATACGATAGGGATAGAGTATCGGATATTTCACTATGAGAATCTGTTTCGCGAGGAGGTTATCGAGCCCTTTGTGTGCTCTTATGAATGCGGTCGCACGCCCAATCCCTGCATTGAATGCAACAGGCGTTTCAAATTCTTTTATCTCTACAAGAAGCTTGAGGAGCTTGGGCTTGACTTAATTGTTACCGGGCATTATGTAAGGGTTGAATATGATGATAAAAGCGGGAGATACCTCCTCAAAAAAGCCGTTGATCTGAGCAAAGATCAGAGCTATGTACTATATATGCTGACGCAGGAACAACTTGCACATACGCGCTTTCCGCTTGGAGAGCTCGAGAAAACGCAGGTCAGGAAGATTGCCGAAAAACTGGGCTTTGTTAATGCCAATAAAGGCGACAGCCAGGATATATGTTTTGTTCCGGACGGCGATTATGTCGGATTTATGGAGAGATACAGAAATAAGAGGTATGAGCCGGGCGAATTTGTGGACAGGGACGGCAAGGTCTTTGGCATGACAAAGGGGTATGTTCATTACACCATCGGGCAGAGAAAAGGTCTTGGGATATCCGCTGCCAATCCGCTCTATGTTACCGAGATTAAGCCGAAGGAAAATGTGGTTGTCCTCGGAAGCAATGAGGATTTGTACAGCGACACGCTTATCGCGGGCAATGTCAATTTTATCTCGGTTCCTTCGATCGATGAGCCGATGCGGATCAAAGCCAAGATAAGATACCGTCAGACTGAGCAACCGGCAACTCTCTACAGCTACGGCCATGATATGATCAAAGTTGTTTTTGACGAGCCGCAAAGGGCGATAACGCCGGGACAGGCGGTTGTTATGTATGACGGCGATACAGTGGTCGGCGGCGGCACGATCGAGAAGGTTGGCTGCGATGCCGGGGAGGCAGAGTATGATAATAGGTGCACTTGAAATGGGCGGAACCAAAATGGTTTGCGCCGTCGGAGATGAAAACGGGAATATTTACGATAAAATAACAGTCCCCACAACAAACCCCAAGGAGACCTTCAAGGAGGTTATCGGGTATTTTACGGGGAAGGGAATCTGCGCTCTCGGAATCGGGAGCTTCGGGCCGATAGATACGAACAAGGGATCGAAGACTTACGGATATATTACATCCACCCCGAAAGAGGGCTGGACAGACTGCAATGTCGTCGGAACTTTTATGGAGGCGCTTAATGTTCCGATCGGTTTTGATACGGATGTTAATGCCGCACTTCTTGGCGAAGTGTATTACGGGGGTGCAATAGGCCTTCAAAATGTCGCATATTATACGATCGGTACGGGTATAGGCGCCGGGATAATGTGCGGCGGCAGACTCCTTTGCGGAGTGAGTCATACCGAGGCGGGACATGTGCTTGTAAGAAGATATCCGGGTGATACATATGCCGGAAAATGCCCATTTCACAAGGATTGTTTTGAAGGAATGGCAAGCGGGCCGGCAATCCATGAGAGGTGGGGTGCGCCGGCAGACGAGCTTTCGGACAGGAATGAGGTATGGGAGACGGAAGCATTTTATATTGCGCAGTGTCTTGTGAATCTTATACTTATTGCGTCTCCGCAAAGGATCATTCTCGGGGGCGGAGTTATGCATCAGATGCAGCTTTTTCCGCTTATCAGACAGCAGGTAAAAGAAATGATGACGGGATATGTTAAGTACAAAGAATCGGACGATATCGATACTTTTATCGTTCCGTCGCAGCTTAACGACGAGCAGGGCATCAAAGGCGCGCTGCGCCTGGCTTTGGACGCTCTTTAACAGCCTATAAAGGACTGCATAGGACAAACGCATCAATCATAGATGCCTCTTAATAGGTTGCTGTTTTATGCAAC
>CAKZZH010000053.1 GCA_937885345.1 uncultured Lachnospiraceae bacterium
GGTTCCGATGTAACAATAAGAAGATTTCTCCGAATTAAAATATTCCGAACTGTGGCCCTCCGCATCAATGGCCGCAATATATATCGAGCTTTGCACGCCTCCGTACAGAAAGATCGCTTTCTTGATCCCATCAAGGTCCTTCGCGGGGATTTTACGGATCTCCTGAACATGATACACTTCATCGAGCCCTTCGGGGCTTACACCATCCCCGTACGGATCATCGACCTCATTAACCGGGCCGGCCCACGACAAGAGATACGCCATCGCGATATTGGCATCCCCTCCCGTTTCCTGCGTTATATTAAAGCCGCTACGAAGCGACATATTATCGACGGAAAAATCCGCAAACATCTCCGGCATGAGTGTGCTCTCAACCGCCGTAAGTGCGGCAAATGCCCAACACGTGCCGAGGTCGCCCTGGTTTTTGACATTGGAGACTTTGCCAAGTTTGCGGTAATCATACGCGAAGGGATAGATTTTCTCGTCGGGCTTGGTATTCGAGAGACTCAGCGTGTTGTTCATGTAATCCCAGTAATAGTCATATGCAAAATAGTCCCGTAAAATGCTTATCGGCACATAGTACGAACCGTCCTTAAGTTCGGGATATGTTCCGAGTCTCACCGTCTCTTCGTTATATGTTGCCGCCTGGCTTCCGGCATTCATGACCAGCGAGTTGCCGGCTTTTTCAACGATTATTTTACCGCCTGTATACACATTAACTGCGCAGGAAAAAAGCGGAGAAATGTAATCCTCCTTTATCATAAATTCCTTATTATTACCCATGTACACGACATTATCATCCAAATTCTGCACAGCTCCGTCAACAGAAAGCATGACGCCATATCTGTTGATCCCCGCAGAAACGATCGTATCCCACCCGGAATTGTGCACAATGGAAACGTCCCCGGCAATAATAGTCGCAGACCTGATATTTCCTATGTATCTCGCGAGGAGAATTATAAGCGCAACGACTACTGCACCTATTATAAAATATCTCTTCTTTATCTTCATAACTTCCTCTTGCAGGATTTCCCGCGCTTATGACTCTCTCTTCGGCGGCTTGGCGCCGAGAAACTGATACAGATCGGTCTTTATCATACCGTTGTATATTTTACGCTTCTTATCGGCTTTGCGGCCGATATAGCGTTCCGTGTCTTCATAAGTCGTGATAATGTATGCGGACCAGTTATCAAGCGCAGCGAAGCGCTCTCCGAAGCTCTTATAGAGCGGCGGAAGGCTTTCGTTGTCCTCAAGCCTTATTCCGTAAGGCGGATTGGTTATTATAAAACCGTATTTCTTGTGATGGCTGAGGTCTGCCACATCCCTCGTCTGAAAATGCACAAGGTCCGAAACGCCCGCTCTGCCCGCATTCTCGCGCGCCACAGCAACAATATCACCATCGATATCATATCCCTGAATATCCGTATCGATATCCGTATCGATCAGATCCTGAGCCTCACTCACAGCATTATACCACAATTTCTTATCTATGAAATTAGTCCATTTTTCCGCAGTAAAATTCCTGTTCATACCCGGTGCGATATTCGCCGCGATCATCGCCGCTTCGATCGCGATCGTGCCGCTTCCGCAAAACGGGTCAACGAGAATCCTGTCCTTCTTCCAGGGAGTAAGCATTATTATCGCAGCCGCAAGAGTCTCTGAAATGGGCGCCCTGCCCATTTTAAGGCGGTATCCGCGCTTATGCAGACTGATGCCGGAAGAATCAAGAGAGATGGTCACTTGGTTATCAGCGATATGAACATTAACAGACAGATCCGGGTTGTCCAAACAAACAGAGGGGCGTATGGACGTATGTTCTAACCAATAATCGGCGATAGCATCTTTTACCCGATAGGTTACAAATTGCGAATGCCGAAAGAGAGGACTATACACCGTTGAGGCGATGGCAAAAGAGGTACGCGCATCCATAATGCTTGACCAATCAAAAGCTTTCACCTGTTCGTAGAGTTGATCCGTATTCTGCGCCTTGAAGGTAAGAATAGGATAAAGCACCCGAGAGGCAGTACGAAGAGCAAAATTGGCACGGTATAGCAGCGCTTTGTCCCCCTCAAAGGTTACAGC
>CAKZZH010000054.1 GCA_937885345.1 uncultured Lachnospiraceae bacterium
TTGCATAAAACAGCAACCTATTAAGAGGCATCTATGATTGATGCGTTTGTCCTACTGTGTACCTCATACAGCGAAAAGATCGTAGATGACAGAGGATTTGTTATATGGAAAGGCATAGCTCCTGCAATTACCGGACAGGATCGGTTGACAGAACTGGAAGTAATTCTTGATAAAATAGTTAAAGCATTTGGCCTGCGTAACTGTCCGTTGCTTGTTCAGTTGATAGAGAGCGACGCCGGTTTTAGCGTGATAGAATTCAGTGCAAGAACCGGTGGCTGCATGAAATACAGAATGATCGAGAAAGTCAGTGGATTTGATGTTATCAAGGCGACCGTTGATCTATTTGAAGGTAAAATACCCGCGGTCAATGTGAATAAGCAGGACAGGCTTGTGTCCGATGAATTCATATATTGCAATCCCGGAGTCTTTGACCGTTTATCGGGTGTTGATGAATGTATCAAGAATGGTTGGATTTCCGAGATATATGAACTTAAAACAAGCGGCAGCGAAGTGGGATGCGTTAAAAGCAGCGGTGATAGAGTGGCGGCACTGCTGATTGAAGCTGAGGATCTCAATGACTATGTGATCAAACATAACAATATAGCGTCAGTGATAAAAGTGATCGACAATAACGGAAATGATATGATGAGACATGACTGTTTTCCGATTTTATAAAGGATATGTGATATGACAGATTCGGCAAAAGATTTTATCAAAAAAATAGATAAAGTGTTTAATTCGGATTTTACGCCCGAGACCATGAAAAGGGCCAAATACGCATTTTTGGATTATATATGCGTTACATTGGCAGGTGCTGAATATAACAGAGAGAAGATCAACAAATATCTGGCTTTAACCGATGATGACCGCCCCAAATACACTGTGATCGGCTTTGACAGAAAAGCAGATCTCAAAGATGCTGTATTTATTAATGGTTTAAGCGCACACTCGCTTGACTATGATGATGGAACCAATGCCGGAATAATACATCTCGGGTCACCTGTTTTTTCGGCTCTTGTGAGTCTTGCGGAGAAATACGATATAGATACTGAACGTTTCTATCGATCCGTTATTGCAGGATATGAAGCATCTTTTTCTATGGCATATTCGATGCAGCCGAAACACAAAAAAATGGGATACCATGCAACGGGAACCTGCGGAGTGATAGGTACGACTTTGGCTGTTTGCTATGCACTCGGTTATACGGAGGAAGATAAATACAATGCTTTTTCCACTGCATGTGTTTCCGCTTTCGGTATGCTCAAAGTTCTTGATAATGATTCAGAATTAAAACCCTACAACGTTGCCAAAACGGCCTTGATGTCCGTGATATCCGCAAGAATGGCTAAGGCCGGATTTGTTGGCCCTTATGATCCTCTCGGCGGTGACAGAGGCTATTTTGCCATGATGACCGGTGATAAAGATCTGGTTCCCGCAGATCCCCTTCTTGATAATATCTATGCGATCGAACGAGCATATGTTAAACCCTATGCCGCTTGCAGATATTGTCATCCGGCTATTGAAGGTGCGATAAGGATCAGGCAAAGGATGCTAAGTGAAGGCGTTTGTATTGAATCGATACAAAAGATAGAAGTTGACACATATTCTTTGGCTGTAAATGGCCATGATCATTGCAATATTGTCAATGTTTCTTCCGCCAAAATGAGTATTCCTTATGGTGTATGCGTTTCATTGATATATGGAAAAGCAGGACTGTACGAATATACAGATGAGATAATTGAAGAGAAAAAGGTTAAAGATCTGCTTCAAAAGATAACGGTTATTGCGGATGAAGATCTAAATGCAATATTTCCCCGGAAACAGGTTGCTAAGATCTATGTGTATGCCGATGGCAGGACATATACAGAATGTGTTGAATTCCCTAAGGGTGAAAGGGAAAACCCGTTTACCGAAGAAGAATTCAGAGACAGATTTACTCAGATGTGCTTATATGCCGGGAAAACAGATAATGAGATCGATCATATATATGATTGCGTCAGTGATAATACAATCAGTATCAAGAAAATAATAGAATTGTTGTAATGGAGAATGTGTTATGAATAGTATGGAAAAAACAAGGGAATTCTTATCAAGTGTAGGTTTACCCAAGGGAGATGATTATTCTCTCCAAACATCACCGAAGCGTTTTGCCGATGGCGGACAGTACCGTTTTGAGGTGCCCGGAATACAGGGGCCCGGTGCTATGAAGGCTCTTTTGGAAGCCATAGATTCATATGGATTATATCTTCATAGGATCACACAGACGCAGGGCATAATGCGCCTTACTGATGATGAGATAGGTAAAATGGTCGAATATGCCGAGAAGTGGCAAACAGATCTTGTTATGGCAATAGGTCCGCGAGCTACAACGGATACCAGTGCTTCTGTGCATACTGAAGAGGGCGTCCGCATGGGATATCGTTTAAGAGGTCAGGAGCAGATAGTAAGAGCAATTGAAGATGTTAAACGTGCATCAAGGCTCGGTGTTAAAACATTTCTTGTATATGATGAAGGTTGTTTATGGATTTTAAATGAAATGAAGAAAGCAGGCGAATTGCCTGAGGACACCGGATTCAAAGTATCGGCACACGCCGGACACGGAAATCCCTGTTCTTCAAAGCTTCTTGAAAGTATAGGCGCAACCTCGATAAATCCGGTAAGAGATATTCAACTTCAAATGCTTGCAGCGATGAGGCAGGCGATAGATATTCCGATCGATATTCATACCGAGAATCCCAAATCAACCGGCGGTTTTATAAGGCATTACGAGGTGCCGGAGATGATCCGCATAGCATCTCCCATATATCTGAAGACCGGCGGATCGGTTGCTGCAACACACAGCTGGGATACAACTGAAGATGATGCAAGAAAGAGAGCAAAACAGGTATCTCTTGTTAAACGTATGATCGATGAGTATTATCCGGAAGCGATCTGGTCCGAGAGAGGAAGCATAAGGTAGGGTAAAATATGAGACATCATTTGTATAATCCTGATTTTTGTTTTGAGAAAGAACCGGAAGAATTTGATAAACACTCTGACATTGAATTTTTGAGGTTTTGTCCGGGTGCAACCATGTATATGCCCGGGACAAAGGATTTTGCCGATAAGATCATCAATTCGGCAATGCCGGGGCTTACTACAATGGTGATGTGTTTTGAAGATGCGTGTAGGGAGGAAGATGTTCCCAAGGCAGAGGAAAATGTACACCTCCTGTTGGAAAAAGTCGCCGATGCTATAGCAAACGGAAGGATGAACGCATCAAGACTCCCGTTGATATTTTGCCGAGTCAGAAACCAGCAGCAGTTTGAGCATTTTGCACAGGGCCTGAATGCCAAGCAGGTAAGCGTCCTTACCGGAATTAATTTTCCCAAATTCAACAGTAAAAACGGGAAGGCATACTTTGATCACCTTAAGAAATTGAATGAAAAGTTCGGCGACATTCTATATGGTATGCCTATATTGGAGGATTCTGAAGTTGCTTTTAAAGAAACGAGAATTGATGAATTGCTTCGTATCCGCAAATTGCTTGAAGATTATAAGGATATAGTGCTTCAGGTCAGAGTAGGAGCAACTGATTTTTCTTCATGCTTCGGAGTGAGAAGAGGTGTCGATTATTCTATATACGATATTATGACGGTAAGAGAATGCCTTTCGGATATTTTGAATGTGTTTGGAAGAAACAATGATTATGTCGTTTCCGGACCGGTGTGGGAATATTTTAGAGCGAGCAAACAGATGATGTTTGACGCAATCCCTAAGCACGATCTCGAAGATTGTCTGTTAAAACGTATCCCCATTGTTAACAGTGAGATTGACGGTTTGTTAAGAGAAGTGATCCTTGATAAGGCCAACGGATTTGTGGGCAGAACTGTTATTCATCCCTCGCATATAAAATACGTTAATGCGTTGCAGGCTGTAACCATGGAGGAATATGAGGATGCAAGTCATATACTTAAGGGCGGTGCAGACGGCGTATTTAAGGGCTCCGGCAACAATAAAATGAACGAAGTCAAGCCTCATATGAACTGGGCATATAAGGTAAATATGAGAGCCCGCGCATTCGGCGTGGTTGAAAACGAGAATTCCTTTATTAAATTATTTGCAATAAATGAGTGAGGAAGGCATATGAAAGTAATTCGTTCGCCAATCATTGATGAGGATATCGATAAAATGCAGATAGGAGACATGTTGCTTCTCAGCGGATATGTATTCTGCGGTAGAGATGCTGTGCTCCCGCAAATAGTGCAGTCTGACGACTCTGATCTTACGGGTATGCTTTCGGGAAGCGTTATATTTCATACTGCCGTCAGCAAAGCCGGATTAGGACCAACATCAAGTAATAAGCTGGAAATTGAAAGTTCGATGATCCCTTTGTCGCAAATGGGTGTAAAGATCCATCTTGGTAAAGGCCGGATTTCAGATGATACCATAAAGCAGCTGGATATCTATAACAGTGTGTTTGCGATAATACCTCCGGTTACGGCTCTTCTTGTCGAAAATACGCTTTCATCCGAAGTGATAGCCTATAAGGAACTTGGGATGGAAGCATTTTACCGCATCGAAGTGAAAGAATATCCGATTATCATAGCGGCTGCTCATGGGAGGAGCATATATGATGAACACTGATTTGATCATTGATAAAGTTAAGAATACGCTTATTACGGCAAGCTGCACTTTTTCGAAGGATAAGGCAGAGGCATATCGTCTTGCGATTCAAAATGAGACGAATGAAAGAGCGGGGTGGGTATTGGAAGAAATACTCAAAAATGCAGAAATAGCGGACAGAAGAAGGAGTCCGCTTTGCGATGATACCGGAATCCCTCATCTTGTTCTTGAGGTGGGAGAGAACTCGGTTGTGAACAGTTTATTGCTTAAAAGCATTCATAAGGGCGTTGCGGAGGGCTTAAAAGAGCTGCCCGGAAGGCCGATGGCTATAAGGGGAAATGATATCGAGAGACTTGATCAGTCAGCCGGGATCAGTCCTCTTTCCGAAGATGTTCTCCCTGCTCCGATCCACATAATGGAGACAAGCGAAAATATCACGAGATTGCATATACTTATGCTTGGAGGAGGTCCTGCTATCAGAGCCAAGACATATCGGGTATTTCACAAACATAGCGTTGATACCGTGGTTGATGAGATAGTGGAATGGGCCAAAGAAGGAGTGTCTATGCTGGGCTGTTCTCCTTGTACTCTCGCAGTCGGCATCGGAAGGTCGCATTATGAGGCAACATGTATGATGCTTGAAGCTATGGTTGAAGGTAAATACAATGTTCAGTCAGAGATTGAACGGGTGGTTACGAAGCGTGTCAATGAAGCGAATATCGGCCCTCTCGGGCTTAAAGGTGATACAAGCGTTCTCGCGACCTTTATGAAGATTGCGCCGCAGAGAGCGAGCGGTGTAAGAATTGTGGCAATAAGGCCTTGCTGTTGCTTTGAACCAAGAAAGGCATCGGTAGACCTGTAAAGGAGAAGAAACAATACTCTAAAACAAGTTGACAGAACAATAAAATAATACTATATTTAACAAGGAAAAAGGTGCAAGGGCGCACAGCTGTGGCACCTTTTTTGTTGTTCATATGCTTTATTGTGATAAACTGGTAACACGTTATTAGGAGGACGAAAAATGAAAAAGTTAAAAAGAGCAGCAGCACTTCTTGGTGCAATGGTAATGGGCGCATCCCTTCTTGCAGGATGTAACGGTGCGAACAGCGCATCAAGCAGCAGCGCAGCAGACAGCAGCGCATCTGAGAACACGTACGATCTTAGCGGAGTAACTTTTATGAGTGAAGGCGTACTTAGCGTAGGATGCGAGGTCGGATACCCTCCCTTCGAGGATTTTGCAGAGGATGGAACAACTCCTATCGGATTTGATGTGGATATCATTACCGAAGTAGCAAAGAGACTCGGACTTGAGGTTAACATCATCAATACTGCTTGGGACGGAATCTTTGCCGGAATCGACAACAACTATGATGTTGTATGTTCGGCATGTACCATTACAGCAGAGCGTAAGGAAACAATGGCTTTCTCAACACCTTACATTCAGAATTATCAGGCAGTTATTCTTAAGGCAGGCGATACCAGGGAAATCAAGAGCTTTAATGATCTTGACGGCATGACTGTAGCGGTTCAGAAGGAAACAACTTCCGATGAACTTCTCGGCGATTACAAGTCAACAGGAACGATTGATGTAGAGATCGTTGCAAACGAGAAGATCCTCAGCTGCTTTACACAGCTTGATAACGGTGAGGTTGATGCAGTATGTGTTGACTCAACTGTGGCTGACGGATATCTTGCAAAGAATCCCGACAACTACATCTATGCATACAAAGATGAGGCTGAAGCAGAGGAATTCGGTATTGCAATGGGAATTAACAATACTGCACTTAAGGCAGCTATCGACTGGGCACTTGCAGAGATGGAGAAAGACGGTTTCATCCAGGAAACCTATGATTACTGGTTTGGCTCGGCAGAGTAATTTTGATTATTTTATAAGATTGAGTGGACGCTGATATGAAGAGTTTTCTTAAGGGATTAATTGATATCAAACATTGGAAGAAAAAGACGAAGATAGGCTGGATAGTGGCTCTTGTTATTATTGCCGCATGCATCGTTTTATCCTTCCTTAAGCCTTCCGAGGCGGATATGAAAGCAATGGCTTCGGAAGAGATGCAGCAGATGATCAAGGCGGATGAGGACAGCTCTCGTAAAAGAGTAACGGTCACATATAACAGCCTTGGTGTGATCAACTACTGTTCTTTTTCGACTTCGGGTGCGAATGAAATAACCGAGAAATATGTGGGCTTTGCCCGTAATGTATATCAGGCTAACGAGGGCTTCGGCAAATTCGTCGGTCAGATGGTCAATTACACATACCGTATGCTCGGTTGCGGCGAGAATATTTTACACGGTGCCAAACTTACTCTTTTCCTGACGACCGCGTCGATGGTAATCGGCGTTATTCTCGGAACCCTTCTTGCTCTCGGTAAAATATCCAAGAACAGAGTCTTAAGCAAAATATGTTCCGGCTACATTTTCTTCTTCAGAGGAACGCCGCTTATGATTCAGCTCTTCGTGATCTATTACACGCTTCCTGCGGTTTTTGGATTTGCTTGGAGAGATCTCTTTGCTTCTGGCGATACGCAGGCGGTTTACAAAGGTGCGTTCATTGCTGCGCTGATCGCTTACGGACTTAACTCCGGTGCTTACTGTGCGGAGATTGTACGTGCCGCAATTCAGTCAATCGAGAAAGGTCAGCACGAAGCCGCCAAAGCTCTTGGACTGTCATATTCCAAGACTATGAGACTTATCATAATCCCTCAGTCGATCAGAAGAATGGTACCGCCCATATGTAATGAATTCGTTATGATGTTAAAGGATGCGTCACTTGTATTTGCAATCTCACTTATGGATATCACAACGATATCCAAGAACATTATGACCAGCGAGATTTCATATATCGTATTTTTACCGGCACTGGTAATATACCTTATCATTACGGCCTTTTTTACGTGGATTTTCAACGCCATCGAGAAGAAATTCTCGTTGTATGAATAGGGAGGTGCCATATGGATAATTACGAATATATACTTGAAACGGAACATATCAGCAAGCGCTTCGGGGATCTTGAGGTTCTTAAAGACATTAATCTCAAGGTTAAGAAAGGCGAGGTTATCTGTATTATCGGGCCTTCAGGCGCCGGTAAATCAACATACCTTCGTTCGTTAAACCAGCTTGAGAAGATTACTTCCGGTAAAATATTCATCAAGGGCGATCTGTTCCTCCACCGTGAGAACAACCGCACTGTTGATAAGCTTGACAAGAAGACTCAGCAGTCGCTTCTTCTTGAGATGGGAATGTGCTTCCAGAGATTTAATCTTTTTCCGCACAAGACAGTGCTTGATAACATTTGTCTTGCGCCGATAGAGGTTAAGCATGAGAACAGGGAGACTATCAGAAAAGAAGCGATAGAACTACTCAGAAAGGTTGGCCTGGAGGATAAAGTAAACGAATATCCCAATCGCCTTTCGGGTGGTCAGCAGCAGCGAGTTGCCATCGCGAGAGCACTTGCAATGAAGCCTGAGATCATGCTTTTTGATGAGCCTACATCAGCGCTCGATCCGGAACTTGTAGGCGACGTTCTTCAGGTAATGAAGGACCTTGCAAATGAAGGGATGACAATGCTTGTCGTAACTCACGAGATGGGCTTTGCCAAGGAAGTTGCCGACAGAGTGCTTTTTATGGCTGACGGTATCATTGCGGAAGAGGGTACTCCCGATAAAATATTCAATAGCCCGGAGAACCCCAGAACACAGAACTTCCTCAAATCCGTACTTAATGCATGATTCGGTCGGATTTGGAAAAAATATTGAATGTTTGAGAAATATTTGACATGAATTCAAAGCAACTTAGAAGTTCATTATTACTGGTAATAACGGCGATCATCTGGGGCGTGGCATTTGTGGCCCAGACAAAGGGAGGGGACGCTGTAGGTCCCTTTTCCTTCAACTGTGTGAGATTTATCATCGGTTCGATCGTGTTGTTACCGGTAATTTTTCTTTTGGATAAAACGGGTGTATCGAAGAGACGCCCTGTGAATAAAGAAGACAGAAAGAAACTTTGGATCGGCGGAATACTTATCGGTATTGCTCTCTTTTTTGCCGCAAACGCACAGCAGGTAGGAATAGCCCTCGGCGCCCAGGTAAGCAAAGCGGGATTTTTAACCGCACTTTACATTATCCTGGTCCCGATTCTTGGGCTTTTCATTAAGAAAAAATGTGGATGGAATATCTGGCTGGGTGTCGCGATCAGCATTGTCGGGATGTATTTTCTGTGTATAACAGGAGAGTTTAAACTCCAGTGGATGGATATTGCCCTTATCGCATCCGCATTTCTGTTTGCGATCCAGATACTTCTTATAGATCATTTCAGTCCACAGATGGATCCTGTCAGACTTTCGTCGATTGAGTTCCTTGTGTGCGGCATTTTATCGGCAATTCCCGCACTTATATATGATGTGCCCTCAAGGGGCGGGTTCGGCATGTGGCTCTATGATTTTACGTTCTGGGATGCCTGGACGCCCATTCTGTATGCAGGCGTCTTCTCAAGCGGTGTCGCTTATACGCTTCAGGTCGTTGCCCAGCCCGGCCTCAATCCGACCATTGCCTCTCTTATAATGAGCTTTGAGGCTGTGTTCGGTACACTTGCCGGCTGGGTCCTTCTTAAACAGACGCTTACTCACCGCGAAGTGATCGGCTGCGTTTTGATGTTCATTGCGATCGTTATCGCACAACTTCCGCTTAGCAAAAAGAAAGAAAAAGCATAGTTTGCCGCTATCAGTGATATCAGTATTCTATCGCATCAAGGCAGAAAGTTCCGCTGATAACCGTAACCGTAACAGTCTTCGTATCTTCGGGAAGAGAAACCCGGGCAGATGCCTGACGCTCTGAAGATGTAGGAAGTGTGAGATTCTCTGCAATGACAGTATCACCTGATTTTACTGTAATGACTGCGTCCTTTGTCTTGCCGATAAAAGCAATATAAGAAGCGCTGTCTTCAAGTGTTACTGTGAATGAATCGCCTTCGCTGCCGGTAGAAAGAGTTCTTCCGTAATTCTTGTAAGAACACATCGTTTCAAAATACCAGCCTTCATCATCTTTGTTATTGCTTCCTTCTGAATATTCTATTGAAGGATCAAGGTTATCATAGCGCATGATACTGTAAGCATCCGTTGCGGCGGTGACTTTAAGGTTATCAAAACAGTTATTCTGATAATCGCTGTAAAGCGCGATCCTTCCGGAATTGTTGGCTGCAGCTTCATTTTCATATTCGATCAGAACATCTCCGTCGACGGAACATGTAACGGTCGAATCGATTGCTGTAAGAGAAAGCGTGTGCCATACGGAAGTATCAAGATTTCCGATTTCAGCTGTTGCAACGGTTGTCTTGTTGTTCATAAGAGTAAGAACCCCGTCTTCTCCAAGTCTTAAGCTGTAGCCGCTGTTTTCACTGTCTGCGAGGTTATAGCGGATTCCGATACCTACATAATTGGTTTTGGAGGATTCTGCTTTCTCTGATGTAAAGAGAACATCTGCACTGAAGGTGTAATCTGACCAGCGATCGTCACCAAGGTTGGTGGAAGGACTTCCGCTGCTTCCCCATTCAACCGCTTTGTTGTCATAATTGATTTTCTGCATAAGGACGTTGCCGCCCCCGGTGCTCACAACCTCAAATGCACCGGCCTGATCTGTGGTATATCTGGGCGCCATACCTCTTGACGCAAGATAATCCTCATCGTAATCCTTATATTCAAAATCGTCGCTGTAAGGGAGCTCAAGGAGCACGTCTTCGTCCTTGTCTTCATATTCAAGTTCGTCGACAACAAGTGTTGATACACTCATCATAGAGTAGGGCTGCATAACAAAGGTTACCTCTCTTGATCCGTCATCGGAACTTGTGGGAGTAAGTGCACCCCTGTAACGGAAGTAGCAGCTGTCTGAAGCATCAGTAAGACTTGCCGGAGCTTTCGACTCCCATACATAGACCTTTTCTGCATCAATACCGCTGTATTTAATGGTATAAGCGATAGTCTGTGCGCTGTTATTTACAAGCACGGTACTGCAATCCTTCTTGTCGGAGCTGACTGCCGTGATGTAATTGTAAAGTGAATCTACAATTGCGTGTCCGTCGCCGCCTGCTTTACCGTCGCCGTAGCATGCGTCGTCAATAATTGACCAGCCTTCTTTGAAGAATTTGGTAAAATGCATTCCCATGTAGAATCCGGAATCCAGCATATAACTTCCGCTCCAGGGTTCGTTTGCCAAAATGAGCTGCTTGGGAAAATATGTAACACCACTGTAATAACCGGCAACAACGGGCTGGAATTCATACATAGTCATACCCGAAGTTACGGCCTGTGTGATACGCGTTGCAATGTCAAGCATTCCGTTGATATCACTGAGTCCCGTACCGGTTCCGTCATATAATCTGGTGACAGCCTCTTCGCTCATAGGAGAAGAGCCCTCGGAAAACCATATTTTTTTGCCATATTCGTTTTTGAGAGTCAAAACACTGTCGTTGGTATAAGAAGTGTAATGTGATGTAACGATATCGATTGCATTTAAAAGGTCTCCGTCTGCAAGCATTTTATCGGCGATGGTCCATTCCGAGACGCCTTCTCCTGCGACAATAAGTATCTTCGAATAATCGTAGCGACTGTCTGTCTCGTTTTTGAGGGCATTTGAGAGATATTTTATCCAGTCCGTATCATTGGTTCTCTCGTTCTTACTTGCGGTAACGGAATAAAATTTGATCCCGTAGGTATCGTAAGCTGCGTCGAGTGTTTCCTTGTACCATGCGTAGGTTGCTGCATATACGTCCTCTGAGTCGGCAACCCATGCGGGTGTTCCCCAGCTGAGCATATCTACTTTGATATCGGGATTGATCGTGAGAGCATCGGCAACAAGCTGATATCCCGCACCTCTTGTGACATCCGCCTCTTCATCGGCGGAGCGCTTTACGGCAGGCTCGGTTCCTGATGAAGAATCGACATCAGCACCCATTTCGATCTTGATAAGATTTAATCCAAGACCATCGTCAGAGAAAATATAATTCATTAACTGCCAATAATCCTCGGGGTTCTCGCTCTTGTAATCAAGAAGGAGTCTTGATGAATTATTGGCATTAATAAAACCCAGGCCGTCCCACACCTGACTTTCCGAGAAATCGGCGCTGTCTGCGGCGATTGTGATGGTCCTGGAGGTTGTGGCAAGGGTCGTATCGGTAATGCTGTCGCTGATCGTTGAAGCATCCGAATCGGTGCTATCGGAATCGGAGCTGTCCGAATCTGATGTGTAAAGGAGCAGATCGCTCTTATCGGTTGTTGCCCATGCACCTGTAAATGTAAAAGTTGTAGTGGTTGTTTCGGTAAGATCCGGGAAAACGATCTGAAGCGAATCAACGACTGAAATAGGGGCACCAAGTGCTTTTTCCGCATCAAATACCATGGTATAAGTGCCGTCACCTGTGATCGTAAGTGTGTCGGCAGGTGATGAAGTATCCCATACCGAGATCGTCTCATCGGCTGTTTCAAGCTGGTAGCACCAGTATAAAGTTGCCGAATCGGTATCCATTCCGGATACTGTAAATTCTACTATGATTCCCTCTGTATTGGCAGGTATAAGATCATAGCTGTAAACGGAAAGTTCGGGGTCGTACTGTGTGGACACCTTTACCCATGCTTTCCATGTTCCGTCGGAGCTCTCCTCAACAATGTCCGCAAGTTTTATGCTTAGCGGATTGCCCTGCTCTTTGAGCGAGGTGAGTGCAACCGGTGTAGCGGATTCTGTTTCACTTGAAGTATCATCCGTTGTTGGCGAAGCAGCGCTGCTCGAAGCACTTGAACTTGATCGGTTCGTCTGATTGCTGCATGAAATCATCAGCATTGAAGACAGAACACATGCGGAAATAAGGGCTTTTTGCACTGCATAGATGTTCTTTTTCATAAAATACATTCTCCTTTTTGTACAAATTGAACAATATGCGATTTGCCACAGTTTACGCGTGACAAAAGCATTAGATTCAAATAAATACTAATTCTTGTTGCGTCGCATAGCAATGAATGATATTATCATTATTGAACAAAATGAACATCGATTTGGGAAAACAAGCACCTACACGGAAAGGAGAAAAACATATGTGGTATCATATGTTTCCGGATAATGCGCAGGTACGCAGCCTCCCGTATTATCTGTACAGTATAGGAATGCATGAGTGCCAGCCGCGTTTTCACAGGCCGCTTGGATTTGATAAGGACCAGTTCTTTTATTCCGTTCACGGAAGTGGCGTGCTTATTCTTGATGGTAAGAAATATGATGTGCCACCGGGAGATGGTTTTTTTATACCGAAAAAAGTGCCTCATGAATACTATCCGCTGGGCGATGTATGGGATATACGTTATATGGTTCCCGAGGGTGAAGCTCTGTCAGAACTGTATAATATCCTGGGTCTGCATGGTGGAGTGTGGCATTTGTGGAACAGAGACGGCCTTGAGATTCAGATGAATAAAATGCGAAGCGAGCTTGTGGACAGTAGCGTCAAAGGGATATTTCTGGCATCTTCCCATGTGCAGGAATACATTATGGAATTTGCAAAGCAGGCCGGACTTCTTAATACCGAGGAAAAGCCTTCTTTTAATGATATCAACACCTACGCGGAGCATATGATGTTTATAGAAGACTATGTTAAGAATCATTGCGGCGAGCAGCTTAGTGCGATACAACTCTGCAAACTTCTTAAAATTACCCCGCAGCATTTATGCAGGATTGTGCGCGCTTCAACCGGAATGCGAACTATGGAATATGTCAACTCGATCCGCATATCCAAGTCAAAGGAGCTTCTTGGACGCAGCGAGATGACTGCTTCCGATATCAGCAGTTTGTGCGGCTTTGAAAATGAGAACTACTTTTATCGTGTATTTAAGAAAATGACCGGTATCACACCCGGAGAATACAGGAAAAGATACGGCTTTAACGGATGATCAGAGGACGCAGCCGGCATATTTAGTGAGGTTACTATATGAAAGCGTTAATACTTAACTCAGGCAGAGGCATGCGCATGGGAGGACTATCCTTGGAACATCCCAAGTGCATGACTAAGCTTAGCCCGGGCGAAACTATTTTATCAAGGCAATTAAAACAGCTCGTTAATATCGGTATTTCCGATGTGATAATAACAACGGGCTATCTCAAAGAGCTTCTGGTGGATTATTGTATTGAACTGAATCTTCCGCTTAATATCATGTTCACGGATAACCCAAGATATGAGGAAACCAACTATATTTACAGTATATACTGTGCAAGAAAGCTTCTTGATGATGATATTTTACTGATGCACGGAGATCTTGTCTTTGAGGATGCAGTCCTTGATAAAATCTTTAATTGCAATGCCTCCTGCACGCCTGTTTCATCGGCTCTTTCTCTCCCGGATAAGGATTTTAAAGCAGTTGTCGATAATGGTATCATAAAACGCGTCGGAGTTGAATTCTTTGAAAACGCTGTTGCCGCGCAGCCCTTATACAAGCTTCTTTACGCCGATCTGACTCAATGGCTTGATAGGATCATCATCTACTGCGAAAACGGCAATGTAAACGTATATGCCGAAAACGCTCTTAATGAGCTTGACGGGGCGTGTAATATTAAGGCTCTTGATATTCAGGATAAGGTGTGCCACGAGATTGACACGGCTGAGGATTTGCAAATGGTTTCCGAAATGATCAATAACGGATTGAACTATGTAAAATACAAGCATAATTCTTGCCATCGATTGCGCAAGGTGTATAATAATCTGCAAGAGGTGCAGAATGGGAAATATTATTGCAAATCAGACATTTGATGAAGAAAGAGCACTGTATGGAAGTAACGGGATCGTTATCAATGGTTGTCGTTTTGCAGGTCCTGCGGACGGTGAGAGTGCGTTAAAAGAATGCAGCAATGTGGAAGTAAACGCCTGCTGCTTTGATCTCAGATATCCCTTTTGGCATAATAACATACTTAAGATAAATGACAGCGAGATGACTGCAAATTGCAGAGCTGCGCTTTGGTATACTCATAATGTGGATATTGTAAATACAAAGCTGCACGGGATTAAAGCTCTTCGTGAATGCTCAAATATTACGATCACCGGCAGTGATATAGTTTCACCGGAATTCGGATGGTATGTGAAGGATATCACTATGAAGGATAGTGTTGCGCAGAGTGAATATTTCATGATGAAATCGGACAGGCTTACATTCGATAATGTAACGCTTAAAGGTAAGTATTCGTTCCAGTATATAACCGATTCCGTGGTAGAGAATTGCAGTTTTGATACTAAGGATGCTTTCTGGCATGCGAAGAATGTTACTATCCGCAACAGCGTGATCAAGGGTGAATACCTTGCGTGGTACTGCGAGGATGTAACATTTGAGAATTGCACGATCATCGGAACTCAGCCGCTTTGTTATTGTAAGAATCTAAGGCTTGTCAATTGTGAAATGCTTGAAGCGGACTTCGCCTTTGAGAAATCCGATGTAGAAGCGGAGATCACAACACCGGTTATCAGCATTAAGAATCCCGCAAGCGGAACGATCAAGGTACCCGAGGTTTCCGAGATCATTATGGATGATCCTAACGCAAAGGGCAGAATAATAATCACGTGAGGGACTATGTATGAATATTTCTCAGATTAAATACGTTCTCGAGGTTGCCAGATCTTCCTCCATAAGGGAGGCTGCAACCAAATTATATATTTCTCAGCCGGCGCTCTCGACCAGTATCAAAGAGCTTGAAGAAGAAATAGGAATCCTTATTTTTGAGAGGACCAGTAAAGGGATCTCACTTACCGATGCCGGCAGGGAGTTTGTTGAATATGCCAAGAAAACGGTAAGTCAGTACGAGATACTCGAAGACAGATATCTTTCGAACGGAGGTACTAAAGAGCATTTTTCCGTTTCTACGCAGCATTACACTTTTGCGATTAAAGCGTTTACGGATACTGTCAAACACCATGATCCCGACAGATATGAATTCAGTATTCACGAAACCAAAACAAGAGATGTTCTGGAAAATGTTAGAAGTTTCAAAAGCGAAGTCGGAGTTATCTCTTTTTCCGGCGGAAATGAATCGCTTGTTAAGAAACTTATAAAAGAGTATTCGCTTGAATTTGTACCGCTTATGCGAAGAGATACATATGTGTATGTATGGAAAGATAATAAGCTTGCAAAACGCAAGAAGATCTCTCTCAAGGAACTGGCTGAATACCCATGTGTCTCCTTTGATCAAAGTGATGTGAGCAATTTTTATCTTACGGAAGAAGCACTGGCGGATTATGATTTTCCGAAGCATATCAAATCCGATGATCGTGCTACAACGATGGAGATCATCGCCAATCTTCAGGGCTATTCCATAGGTTCGGGAATGCTTTCGGAGGAAGATGCGACCCTCAAAGGACTTGTGGCAATCAAACTGAAAGAGGAAGACCCGCTGACTATCGGATATATCGTCAGGAAGGACAGTAATCTCTCCGAATACGGCAGGTCATATATAAACGAACTGCTCAAATATAAAGAGATATAAGTAAAAGTTATCACTTGCGATAAAATCAAACGATTATTCAGTTTTATTTGCAGGTGTTAGGATATGGACATCTTAAAGAAAGAGGAGGAAAATGCTATGTCAAAAATATATAAAAGTGCAAGCGAACTTGTAGGAGGGACACCTCTTGTGGAAATCGTTAATATCGAGAAATCACTCGGGCTTACGGCAAAGATTCTCGTTAAGCTTGAATATCTGAATCCGGCGGGATCCGTAAAGGACCGCATTGCCATAGCTATGATCGAGGATGCTGAGAAGAGGGGTGTTCTCACGAAGGATTCGGTTATTATCGAGCCGACATCCGGTAATACAGGAATCGGGCTGGCCTCGATCGCGGCCTCCAAAGGTTACAGGCTCATATTGACGATGCCTGAAACAATGAGTGTTGAGAGAAGAAATATTATAAAAGCCTACGGCGCCGAGATTGTACTTACGGAAGGCTCCAAGGGAATGAAGGGCGCGATTGCAAAGGCGCAGGAACTTGCGGAAGAGTTGCCCGGCAGCTTTATTCCGTCGCAGTTTACCAATCCCGCAAATCCGGCAATTCACGAGGCTACGACCGGCCCTGAGATATGGAATGATACCGACGGCAAGGTAGATATATTTATTGCCGGCGTCGGAACGGGCGGAACGATAAGCGGTGTAGGAGGCTATCTTAAAAAGCAGAATCCGGATATCACCATAGTTGCTCTGGAGCCTGAGGATTCCCCCGTACTTTCCGAAGGAAGGAGCGGTTCCCATAAAATACAGGGAATAGGAGCAGGCTTTGTTCCGGATACTTTAAATACATCCATATATGATGAGATTTTTAAAGCACCCAATCAGGCTGCGTTTGACACAGCGAAGCTTCTCGCAAAGAAGGAAGGTATACTTGTGGGAATTTCATCCGGAGCTGCACTTTACGGTGCGATAGAACTTGCTAAACGCCCTGAAAATGCTGGCAAGACAATCGTGGCTTTTCTTCCCGACAGCGGGGACAGGTACTATTCGACCCCTCTATTCAGCGAGTGATATTGGTATCATATTTAATTTTGCGAATATTGATAAGGTTGCCGAGGAGGCCGGACGATTTGATTTCGTGTTGGCCGATCTCGGCATTTCTTCGATGCAGATAGATAATCCCGAACGAGGCTTTTCATACAAGATTGACGGACCGCAGGATGAACCCGCGAAGCAGATCAACCAAGATGCGCTGGGCGATCAAGGCCTGATTTGTATTGAAGCGGTGAGCGCCCTGTCACGTTTTTGAATTTGGAAAAGAAAATATTTCTTCCGATTCCGAGTTTGTCGATGTATTTGTCGATGCATACCGGATCTGCATAATTCTCATGAAAATAATTGATCGCTTTGACTATTTTGTTGTTATATGCACTTTTTTTGGCCGGATTTCCGGTGTTTCTCATCATTGAAATGATCAAATGTCTCAGCAGGAGCGCACATTCCTCGCCAAACAGGAAGGATTTGCTCTGAAGTTCGCTTATTATTTTATTTAAGAGATTGGCGTATGATGAGGAAGAGCCGACATGTATGACCTTACTGCATTCGGTGATCCCATAGTGGTCGAGTATTTTCTCCGCGTCATATCCGGTAAAATGTACCCAGTAGATCTCAGGTATATCCTTACCGCTGTATATGTATTTCTGCGATTTGTTTATGTTTTTTCAAGCGGAGCTCTGCTATAATTCGGGTATGCTTAGAATTACATCGGCATGATTTGGAGGATTTATGAATAAAGCGAAGAGATTATTTGTTATGGCACTTGTTTTAACTATGTCATTTGCGGTGGGTTGCACGGGCAAGAGAAGTGGCAGCGAAAGTCCTACAGATGCGTCAAGCTCCGATGCTGAGATGGAAGTTACGACAGACGCAACCGAGGCTGATGTAGAACATCATTTTATACATATCTTCTAACGACTTATTTTCATCATATTATTT
>CAKZZH010000055.1 GCA_937885345.1 uncultured Lachnospiraceae bacterium
AGATTGGATGCTTTTTCTATTTCTAAAATCCCTACAAAAACTTTACCCTACGATATGTATTTGCGAGTGATTTTATGATATACTCGGCTTATGAAAGCATTATTTTACAGATACGGAAGCATATGTGAGGAAGGCTTTATCAAAGCCTTTCGCGAATACGGTATCGAGCCCGTGCAGATAACAAAGGAAATGACGGAGAAATCGCTTCTCCCTTCCGACTGCGTGAGGCTTGTTTCGTCGTACCTTGATAATGGCGATTATACCTTTGTATTCAGCATCAATTTCTTTCCGACCGTCTCCGATGTCTGTAAAATATTCAACATCCCCTATATGTGCATCATCGTCGACAGCCCTGTTCTCGAACTTTACAGCCCTTCTCTCGCAAACCCTTGCAACAGAGTATTTCTTTTCGACAAATGCCTCTACAACGAGTTCGAGCATGTTAATCCCGGTAAAATATACCACATCCCGCTATGCACAGATGTGGATGTATGGGATTCGGCGATCGCCTCCGCACCTTCAGGCCGATACTGCAGTGATGTCGCATTTGTAGGTTCGCTTTATACAGAAAAGGATCCTTACGCACTCTACACCGGCAAGCCCGAATACCTTGACGGTTATCTCACCGGACTTATCGAAGCGCAGTTAAAGGTATATGGGTATTATTTTATCGACGAAGTAATAACGGAGGCCATTGCAAAGGAATTTCTCGAAAACACTCCTAACGGCTATCGTTTCCCGGAAAGTTACAACGCTCCCGATCCGGCGCTTGTTTCCCAGTTCTACCTGGGCAATCATATCAGCGCTGTTGAGAGAGTGCGCCTTTTTAAGCGGATTTCCGAGCGCTTCAACGTCGATATATATACAGCCAGCGATACAGGTTCCCTTCCTCACATTCATAACCGCGGTCTTGCAAAGACGCTTACCGAAATGCCTGTTATCTTCAACAGGGCAGGAATAAATATAAACCCCACATCCAAGGCCATAAGAAGCGGTCTTCCGCTTCGTCTCTTCGACCTGCTCGGATGCAGGGCTTTTACAATTACCAATTATCAGAGCGAACTTACCGATATCTTCACCATCGGCGAACATCTCGAAATATATGAATCCTTGGACGATCTTGAAGACAAAATAACATTTTACCTCGACAGACCGGACCTTCGCAAAGAGATCGCCATGGCCGGATATGAAGAAGTAAAGGCTAAACACACTTATACGATCAGACTCGGTGAAATGATTTCCTTAGCATTCTCTGCAAAATGATCCCGGAAAATATTCTATAATCCGATTTCCGATGCTTTCTCTATAATCCGATTTCCGATGCTTTCTCTATGATCCGCTGCGCTCCGCGGCAATAGCTTTTAACAAGTTTTTGTGCCATTCCTATTTCTCTCAGCGCGTCCCCGCATTCGGTACTTACCATTTCATTCTTCACATCATATTCATCATCGGCAACATAATTCATAATAAGATAAAGTATCTCACTGGACTCTATTTCAGTGACAAGTACACGCGTTTTATCAAGGATCGCCTTTACATTCCCCTTCTTACGACCCTTAATGATCATTTTAAGATCCTCATAAAGGCGATCCGCTTCTTGGGATCTTACACGAACTTCTTTGGCCATTTTCTCTATACCGGCAAGATATTCGATCGCTGTATCCCTGTTCTCGCCGGAGTAATACGGCTCTATTCCGGCAACAACCGCTTCAAAATCAGCTTCTTTGTTGCAATAATGATCAATCGCCGCCTTGAGTGTAGCGATCTCGGTGCCGCGGATCAACGCTCCGCCTTCGGTCGCATCAACTATGTGAATATCCGGATTATGTTGTATGAATCTCTCAAACCATCTGATATAAAATGCCATATTCTCAGCAGTAAGGACCATTTGTCCATCGATGCCTTCAACTTGTACAACGCCATTTCGGGCAGCAAATTCAGCATTGTATCTGTCATCATCATATGCATCCTTGGCATGACCGATCCCACCCGTATATGCAAGATCCTGCCCTACAAGAATAATATTCCTGAACCCGCATTTTTTAAGAAAAGAACAAGCCGAATGAGCAACAGAGCCGCCGCTTTCGAGTTCGATATACCCGGGAAGTCCGCACTTTTGAGCCATAGAAGAAGGTATGTCATCCCGCATATATGACGAGAAGAATATGGAATTCTTTAAACGCTTAGCCAATTTGCTCGGGGCATCTTTAGAAAAAATAAAAGGGATATTCTCCGTTCCCGGTTCCGAAAAAAGGATCTCTTCCTTTCCCGGATCTATGCACACAGCAACATCGATCCTGATCCCCTCTCTGAGACAGCTTTTAATCGCACCGTCTACGGCAACAATAAAAGCTTTGCCGTGCGCGGCCTTTAAGTCTTTAATATTTTTATCAAGCGAAGGGCCGGATGAAACTACAATGCCGGGATATCCTTCCAAATTCATCGACTGTAACTTTTCTGTAAGCTGAAGTACATTTCTTTGCTCTATCATGATCGGAAGATTGGAGAGCTCATTATCTGCAGATCTGACGCAAAAAAGTCTGTTTGTACACTCATGTGCAGAACAAATGTCTATAGCAAATTTTATATCATCATAGAACTCCAGCGCCTCCTTGCTCTTAGGATCATATCCCGGAAGAACAAGATATCCCAAGGAATGATAATCAATCCCCTCATTTATAAAATCTCGAATATCATAATCAAGACCCGGATGAAGAGGATGAAATCGCACATTTTCGATGAGTTTCTTCCCTGTTTCGGACTTTTCAAAGGCTAGATATTTATTTTCATCAGGCTCATATGCATATACGGCTTCATGCTCCGGATGAGCATCTATATATCCTGATATAAGATTCCCATCTCCGATTCCCATTATAAAAAGAATTTTCTGCATTATATAATCCTCCTAAAACGAACTAAAGCCGGTGGCAAAGCCACCGGCTCTAGCATGATAGTCGCTATAATTAGCCCAGTAATGAAAGAACACCCTGATTTGACTGGTTAGCCTGAGCAAGCATTGACTGACCTGCCTGAGCAAGAATGTTGTTCTTGCTGTAGGTAACCATCTCAGATGCCATATCAGTATCTCTAATAAGAGACTCAGCTGCGCTGGTATTCTCAGATGCGGTATCGAGGTTAGCTACTGTATGCTCAAGTCTGTTCTGAACAGCACCGAGATCAGATCTCTGTGCAGATACAACAGAAATAGCTGCCTGAATTTTCTTCATTGCTGCTCCTGCATTCTCAAAAGAGGAAACTGAAAGATCATCAACGTCAAGTTTGTTAGCATTCATGTTATCGATGTCGATAGCAATCTGCTGTCCGCAAAGAGAACCAACCTGAAGGTTCTTACCTTTGAATGTTCCATCGAGAAGGTTCATAGTATTGAACTGAGTTGTAGACTGAATTCTATCGATTTCAGATACAAGAGAGTCAATCTCTGACTTGATAGCAACTCTATCAGCGGTTGTATTAGTATCGTTAGCTGCCTGAGTAGCAAGCTCGTTCATACGCTGAAGAATGCTATGTGTCTCATTAAGAGCACCTTCTGCAACCTGGATAAGAGAGATACCGTTCTGTGCGTTATCAGATGCCTTATTAAGACCTCTGACCTGGCTTCTCATCTTCTCACTGATTGTAAGACCTGCTGCGTCATCACCTGCGCGGTTAATTCTGTAACCTGATGATAACTTCTCTGTTGACTTAGCCTGGGCACTTGTGGTGATACCAAGCTGTCTGTTCGTGTTCATTGCTGTAAGATTGTGCTGAACTACCATAATTAATTCCTCCTTGAATTTGAATCGGATTCCTTTCCGATTGTGATTGGTTGTAGCAGGTCACTCGACCTGCCCGGTAAGTACTTCCCTTACCTGTATATTATATCGGAGTAAGTCAAAGAAACTTAACCCCCAATATAAACTTTTTTTAAAAAATTTGAAAATTATTTCTTTTTGTCCAGAAAATAAGGCTCTGCTGAGATATTGTTCATAGTCTTATAATAGTTGGCTGCGACCTGGCGGTTACGTTTTGCCGTTCGGACTTCCTTCTTAAGGACTGCGAACCGTTCCTCAATAAGTTTCTTATTCCGGGCTTCCTTAGCCTGAAGAGTCACGCTGTAATCAGTAACGACCTGAATCCTCTTCTTAAGTTCATTGATCTGATCCTTATATTTCTCGCGACCCTGATCAAGCTGTACTTTAATATTATCATAAGTAATTTGAAAGCCTTTGTCAAGAGACACAAGCTTATCAACAAGCGCTCCCTTAGCCTCTACATTACTCTCGAATGCAACGTCATCGAATTCATCCGCCTCGGCAATTTCCTTCTGGCGATCCGTCAGTTCATCAAGTTGCTTCATGATCTCCAGTTTCTTATCAAGACTATCCTGCATTACTTGAAGATAATTTTTTTCAGTATCCATACACACCTCTTATCAATCAAAGCGGTGACCCGACCTTATTGATTTTCATTACTTCCTTCCAGGTATCGCGCATCGTACGCATATGAGTATTGCACTCTTCAAGGATTTCAGGATCCTTACTCATATTAGCCTCGATAAGTCTCCTATAAACATAAGCATATACATTCTCAAATTCCTGCGCTACCGGATACTTAAAATCAAGAGTGGATCTGAATTCTTCTATAATACGCTGCGCTTTCATAATATTATTGTGTGCCTTTATAATATCATTTTTCTCAATAGCCATTATAGCGATATTAATGAATTTGATCGCACCCTCATAAAGCATCAATGTAAGTTCCGCCGGAGAGGCCGTCATTATTTTATTTCGCTGGTAGGTATCGTATCCAGGATTATTCATCCTTAACACCCTCCTAAATATTTATTTAAAGTCAGTTACATTCCCAGGAGTCCCGACAACTGGCTCTGTTTAGCCTGAAGCTCAGTAAGCGCTTTCTCCATTGCGGAGAATTTGGAATAATAATAGTCTTCGTAATAGGTAACCTTCTCATCCCAATCATCAACTTTGTCAACGTAATCACTGTACTGAGAAGCCATCTGTTTGTCATTATATATTGTATACGCGCTGCTGAGTGAGCTTGCAGCCATCTTCTTACTGAGTTCGGAATATACCGAATTGGCAACCTGCTGGAAGAATTCGATCACATCCTCAGGGTTTTCGGTTATTGCTGCGAGAAGTTTGTCCGAATTGGTTGCACTTTTCGCATCATCCGAATCACCGTCAATATGATATACGCCTCTGTCAGCTGCATCGGTTGAAAAATAATTACCTGTCGCAATTCCAAAAGTTGCGAGGCTGTAATTCGTACCGTTTACGGTATAAGTCTTAGCCATGGCATTCTTGATAGCCGAAGACACACTGCTGAGTGTGGAATCTCTTCTGAGAAGGGAATTCTTGATCTTCTCTTCCCACTCTTCTATCTGCTTATCGGTCATCGCCTCTTTTTCGTCATCGGTAAGAGGTTCATATCCCTTTGCGGAATCAGCATAATATGCTTTATCCATATAAGAAATAACTTCGTTATAGCTCGTAATGAATGATTTGATCTTGTCGTATATGGCCTGCGTATCCGTAGAAGTGGTTATGGATACAGGGTTGTCGATCACGTTGCCGTTTACATCCGTCGTGGTTGTAAGCCCTGTGGCATTAATGGTAAGACCATTGATCGAAAAGCTATTGGAACTTCCGGTAAATTTGGCACCGTTAAGACTGATCTCCGCATTCTGTGCGTTAATTCTTACCGCTGCGGTATCGGAATCATCATCGGTAAGTGTTCCGGCATCTATCTGAGAAACAATGCTTGCGGCAAAAGAAGCGGTAGAGTTGTATGAAGATTGAATATCGCTAAAGATCTTAGCATTGGCAGCATCCATAGCTTCCGTAATCGCATCCTCACCACCTTCAAGTATTGCGTTATTAGCATCATATATAGCCTGTTGCTCCGAGATGGTCTCATCATAACCGGCAATTTGGTCCTCAAGCGCAGTAACAGCGGCATTATATTCGTCTTCGCTGTCATAATCTTCGGACCAGTCATAATCATCCGCGGTAAGAGCATCAAGCTTCTCCTGAGCGGTTGCCTTAGCAGATGTTGCCGTATTAATAGCACTTTCGGCGCTGCTTACAAGACCTTCCAGATAATCGGTATATGTCTCAAGTGTGTATTTAGCATCATCATAAAGTGCTGCAATTTCAGCTTCTTTTTCTTCATCGGTAAGACCCGCAAGTTCTCTGTATCTGGCAACCTCTGCTGTTTCGTTACCATCCATGTCCTTAACCGAGAAGAGTTTCATTGCCTGAAGAGCAGCGAGTCCGCCCTCATCTTCGGCAAGAAGCGTAAATTCCGAATCCACTCCCGAAGTCTTGGAGCTGACAAAGAATCTTTGATTATTCTCATCAAACTGCGCATTAACACCGGCTTTCTTAAGAGCATTTACAAATTCGGAAACCTTCATATCAGCGGAAACATCAACCGAAGTTCCGTTAATGGATATGGTTCCCGAATCTTTTATCCCAAGGGCACTTAATTTGGAACCTGCAGACAATTTATCTCCACTCTCCGTGGTTACTTTACCGCCGGTTAAATACCCGGATTTGGCAAGCTGAGTAACCGAGAGGGACTGGGTTCCTATCGCTGCTGTGGATGCAGCGGACACTGTTGCTATCGAAGAATTCGATATTGCTGCCGCTTTAGAATTATAATTGGATGAAAAACGCATTCCGGACAAGGACGATGAATAGAAGCCATACACCTTGCTGTTGACCGTACTCCAAGCATCCATAGTCCATTCCTGCTTGGTCTGCTTCTTCTCATAAACCTCTTTCTTGGTCTGATAAGCAGATACAAGCTCCTTAACTATGGAATCGGTATCAAGTCCGGATGCCATTCCGGTTAATCTTACTGCCATATAATTACCTCCTTTCGATAAGTTGCTTAACGCTTCTCATCAACGAACATACCGGCAAGTTCCCATACTTTTGCGATCATATCAAGGGTTTCCTCAGCAGGATATTCTTTGATAACCTCATCAGTATCCTTGTCTACAAGCTTAATGGTAACTCTGTTGGTTTCGTCATGATAACCATACTCAGCAATCGTATTGGTATTAATCTTCTTGTTAATATCCGATATAGCTTGCTTTACCGTCTGTTCTGAGGGAGGATTGCCTTTAAGAAGAGATTCCATGGTCTCTTCTGCTTCTACCTCGGCACTAGTCTTAACGCTTGCGCTGTTTGAATTTGAAACGGTCGAGATATCCTCTACCGGCCTCACATCACGCTTAACATCCGGTGTACCGTATGATTGTGAGCTTCTGTTCTGATTTGAAATTCCTTCAATTGCCATAATAACACCTCCATGTGAAAAATGTGCATAGTACCTTTCTAAACTCTATTTCGGATTAGAAAGTAAAAAACTTTAATTGTATTTATAAAATTTATTTTAAAAGATTCTTAAGAGATTCCATACCCTCGGATACGCTCGCTGCCTTATTGGCTTCCTGAATCTGTAAATAAACCTCTTTACGATATACAGGAACGCTCTTGGGAGCTGCAATTCCGATCTTAACCTGATCGCCTCGGATATCCAGGACGGTAATCTCGATATCGCTGTTGATCACTATTGACTCATTTTTCTTACGTGATAAAGCTAACATAGATCAACCCTCCTTTTTAAGTTTCTCTATATAATCATATATATTATATCTTACAAGATAATCCTCATTGTTGACAATAAGCTGACATGCTTTTCTCGTGTTGGTATTGATAATGACCGGTGCCTTCATATTGCAGGTCGTCTTGGTGAGATCAGAAGGTACGGTAAGTACAAGAAGTACAAAGAGCTCTTCCTCTTTGTCAAAAGCACCGAGAGGCTCGAGCCAC
>CAKZZH010000056.1 GCA_937885345.1 uncultured Lachnospiraceae bacterium
GGCCCAATCCCCAATCCCCAATCCCCAATCCCCAATCCCCAATCCCCAAATAGTTATATTTTAAAATAAATTATATTAAAGATTTATAAATATTTTTATTTTTAAAACAAATAATTAAGAAAATTATTTAATATGAAATAACTTATATCTATTTAACAATATGTATAAATAGGATTACCACTGAAATAATATTTCATAAGATGTCAATAATATATATAATAAAGATTTATATTCTAATTTGTCCAAAAGTTTCATTCAATATTAATTTGAATCATCTGGTGAATAAAAATATTCAAAATAATCTTTGATTGATTGAATTAAATATTTTTTTTTCTTGGTATATTCATGAAATTCTTTGCAATTAACAGGTTCATGATATTTAGTCATCATAATTAGTTGACATTCGAAATTATTTATTTTAGTTAATTGAAAAAATGAAGTATGTTTCGGAATTTTTTTGGGAGCTCCTCCTGATATTTCTAAAACAATAATCCATTTATTCCAACTAGGATTAATATTTCTGCATTTTAAAACAATATCTGCAGTCTGAATTATTTTTTCTTTAGTTATTGATACTTGGGTTTTTTCCCCGATCTTCAAATCTTTTAAATTATAATTGGGCATTATTTCGTTATTTGGTGCTATTGCTGATATTTTATTAGAATCTATTAAAATATTATATATATCTTTCAATTGTCCTTTTATTATACCACTTTCATATCTTAATAAATTAATTGGTTCATTTTCTAAAAGTCCTTCAATTTCTTTGAATATTGTTAAAATAAAAACAGTTTTCTTTTTTTCTTCAGGATTTAATGTTTTTTTTTCATATTTAATAGTTCTTAAAACCACAGTAGAGTTATCTTCGCTAACTTTGAATAAATCAATTTTAATCTGAAAAAAATCATTATCTCTATTATTATTAAACAACCATTTTATAGATTTTATTTCAGGAAGATTCACGACTTTTTCAACCCTGGCAACAAAAGGATACATTTTATACAAATTTCCTTTGAAAGTATTACCTACTTTATAAGTTCCTTTTCCTTTTATGTTAATGCAAGGATAATGTCCTTCATTTCCAAATATAGAAATGAATTCAAAATCCCTTATAAACATCCAAACTCTTTCTATATCTTGCTTAAAATGATAAGTATATTGAAATGATAGATTCCATTTTATTTTCTGTTTTGGAGGTTTAAATTCATCGGCATCTAATATATCATTATTTGTTGGTATGCTTATAATATTATAATTTTGATTAAAATATTTATTGTCATCTTGTTCCGGATCTTTATTAGTATTATTGGTTGAATTCGTGATATTGTATTCAGACATTTATAAATATTGGAGTTGTATCCAATATTCTGCCTAATACCGGAATTCCGCTTCCGTTCGTCAGTTCGGGATTGAGTTCACTCATTGCTCTGTATTTCGGTATGGGTCTTGTTCAAAGTGTTCGTATAAGCAAGAAAAAGTCGTTGGAGGAGGCTAATCGTGAACATTGGACTGATCGCTCATGATTCCAAGAAAAAGCTTATGCAGAACTTCTGCATTGCTTACAAGGGAATACTTAACAAACATGAGCTCTATTCAACAGGGACAACAGGGAGACTTATCGAGGAGGTTACCAATCTTACGGTTCACAAATATCTCGCCGGTCATCTTGGCGGTGAGCAGCAGCTTGGAACCCAGATTGAAACCAATGATATGGATATGGTTATTTTCCTTAGAGATCCCGAGAAACCGGCTAAGCATGAGCCGGATGTTGCCAACATATTTCGTTTATGTGATATTCATAACATTCCTTTGGCAACCAATCTTGCAACTGCAGAGGTTTTAGTCCTTGCGCTTGACAGGGGAGACCTTGCATGGAGGGAATATGTATAAGCGCTTAATACGCTGTATTATATTATCTGCATTTGTAATCCTATGTTTTGGATGCCGCAGAGAATCTGACAGATCATCTCAATTATTTGAGGGATTCGATTCCGAAAACATCATGATATCGGATATGTCTTTTAATGCGCCTGTCAGCAAATATAAGGGCTTTGCTTCAGATCTTGCTGTTGTTTATGACAGTTCGGACAGTGCAGACTCATACCTCCTTAATGCCAAAGGCGGTATTCTCGTCGATGTCACATCAAACGACGTTATCTACAAAAAGAATATTTTCGGAAGGGTTTATCCTGCAAGTACAACCAAGATATTAACTTCACTTCTTTCAATTGAAAACTCTGATATTAAGGAGATCAGAACTATGGGTGATGAAGTTATCATCAATACACCCAATGCCAGTCTTTGTGATTTCAGAGTGGGAGATAATATTTCTTTTGATATTGTTTTACACGGTACTTTGATGATCTCCGGAAACGATGCGGCAGCGGCACTTGCACTTTTTGCCGCTGATTCCATGTCCGAATTTGTTGATATGATGAATGCGAAGGCACATAAGCTTGGTGCCACGGGTTCTGTTTTTGTTAATCCTCATGGGTTGCACGATGCAGGGCATTACACGACTCCGTATGATATGTATCTGATATTTAATGAGTGTATTAAGAATTCATATTTTATGGATGTGGTAGGCTGCGAGAAATACTATGATACTTTTTCACGTACGACCGCAGTTAAAACGTATGTGATCGCTGCCGATTACAAAAGCACCAATCCTTTTATTTCCGGTTCTGTTGCCACACCTGACGGGGTAACGGTCTACGGCGGCAAATCCGGAACCACTGATGAAGCTGCAAGTTGTTATATCAATTGTTTTGAATATAAGGGTCATACCTTTATTGAGGCCGTTTTCGGCTGTGAGAGCAAAGCGAAGTGTAACAGCGATCTTGTTTTTTTGATTAATAAAGCTATGGGATCATTATAGCTGTGAGTATGTAAAATGAGCAGAAGACCTGATAATGTTAAGAAAATTCAATCCAGAATCAATATCAATATAGGCCTCATTGTGCTTATTGTAATTCTTATTTATATTCTTATTACTTTTTTTATCTATCTTACCCAGAAAAGAACCAAGGTTTACCAGGTTAGTATGGGTTCCATTTCCCAGGATTCAGTATATACCGGGTTTGCAATTCGCGATGAGATGATCGTTAAAGCACCTTATTCGGGACATGTAAATTATTTCAGCCGTAAGGGTGAAAGAGCGGGGATGGACAGTGTTCTTTTTACCATTGATGAAACCGGGAGTATCTCGGAACAAATCAATTTAATAACAGGAAGTGTTCAGGCAAAAGTGGATGTGGAGAAACTTAAGACATCTCTTTCTGATTTTACGCTTGTTTACAGTGATGATACTTTCTTCGAAATCTATGCGGACAAGGAAAAACTCTATGATGTAATGTATTCCTTTATCTATGATATTACGCTTGATCAGATTGATTCCACACTTACAGCTGACAATACCTTTTTCCATAAAATAAACCCTGTCAGATCCGGAATTATTTCATATACGGTCGATGGCTATGAAAATATTAAGGAGAATGAGATCACGCCGTCTCTCTTTAATATGACGGATTATTCGATATCTTCGCTTCAAACATCCGTGATCACAACAAATGACGATGCTTACAGGCTTATTTATGACGATTATTGGAGCATATACTTTCTGCTTGATGATGATAAAATAAACTCATTTAAGGATTTAAAAACCATAGGAACTGAGTTTATAAGTACAGGGATTTCGCTTACGCTTCCCTGTGAGATTATAAATATCGGTGAGAATTCATATCTGAAGCTTTCGCTTAATTCCTATGCGATCAATTATATTGACGACAGATTTATCAATGTAAAATTCACCGAAAGCAGCGTTGTCGGCCTTAAGATTCCCGTTTCTTCCGTACTTAAAAGAAATTTCTATACGATTCCGAAAGAGTATATAACCGGCGGCGATACTTTTATGCTTGAAAGCTATGACAGCAACGGAAATGTGACTTTTACGGCCGTTAAACCCACGATCTATTACGAGGATGAATCCTTTTATTATATCTCTACCAAAGAACTTGAAGCCGGTAATCTTATCAGGAAGAAGGATTCCGATGAGACCTTTGCCGTCGGTACGATCGGAGAACTTACAGGTGTGTACTGTGTCGACAGAGGATATGCGGTCTTCAGAAAAGTCGATATTATAGACGAAGGAAACGGTTATTATATAGTCACGCGCAACAATAAATACGGTATAAGTAATTATGACAGGATTGCACTTGATTATACAACGGTAAGCGAGAATCAGCTGATTAATTAGTTGGAGGAAATGTAATGATCAAAGAAAATCTACAGAGTGTGGAAGTGAGAATTCAGGCCGCTTGTGACAGAGCAGGACGTAATAGAAAAGAAGTGACGCTTTTGGCGGTCAGCAAAACCAAGCCGGTGGAGCTTCTTATGGAAGCTTATGAATGCGGTATTCGTATGTTCGGCGAGAATAAGGTGCAGGAGATCTGCGATAAAATGCCCAAGCTTCCGTCTGATATCAAATGGCATATGATCGGGCATCTGCAGCGCAATAAGGTTAAGGCGGTGATCGATAAGGCCTGTCTGATCCATTCGGTTGATTCTTTGAGACTTGCCGAAAAAATAAGCTATGAAGCCACTGAAGCGGGTATTGTAATGCCTGTTTTACTCGAGATAAATATCGCAAGAGAAGAGACCAAATTCGGTTTCACCGATGATGAGGCAGAGAACGCACTCAGAGAGATTTCGCAGCTGCCCGGCCTTAGGATCGACGGCCTTATGACAAGCGCACCCTTCGTTACAGATCCCGAAGATAATCGTGTATATTTTAAGGCAATGAAGGATTTATCTATGGACTTAAAAACCAAAAACATATATAATAGTCCTATGAATGTGCTTTCAATGGGAATGACGGGAGATTTTGAAGTTGCGATCGAGGAAGGCTCCACAATTGTAAGAATCGGCACCGCTGTTTTTGGTGAGAGGCAGTATAATATATAAGGAACGATGAGGAGATAAGCACAATGGCTGAAAAGAAAGAGAATTTTTTCTCAAAGCTTATGAGTAAAATAGTTATTACCGATGATGATGAGGATATGGATGATGAGGATTATTCTTCAGAGAATGACGATTATGAAGACATTCCAGAAGTGAAATCCCGTCCTGCAAGAAGCGAGTCGCCGAAAACAACTTATTCTTCTTATGTTGATGACGAAGAGGAAGAAGAGTATTCAAGACCTGTCAAGGCACCCAAGGTGCGCAATAAGAGAACGGCAAACAGACAGCAGTCATCCTATGATTCTTCAGATCGTTCCATGAGTTCGAGAATGGAAGGTGATACTAATGTTATAAGTATCAGGAGGGGAGATAAAGTGATATTTGAGGTTTGTGTTAAGAAGCCTACCAGTATTGAAGACGGAAGAATTATTTCCGATACTCTTCTTGAAGGAAAGGCCGTTGTTCTTAACCTTGAAGGAATTGACGTCAATCTTGCACAGAGGATCATCGATTATACCGGCGGTGCATGCTATTCGATCGGTGGCAAGTTACGCGGCGTTACAAGATATATTTATCTTGCGGCACCCAAGAGTATAGAGATCTCCGGCGATCTTATCGAAATGATCGAGACAACAGCCAATTCTTTCGGCAGTTACAATAATTATTATTAAAGGCGGAATCATTTATGTCCAAGAGGATTACCATTCATTACGATGATAAGCCGATTTACGATATTGTTATAGAGAATGATTATATGAGTCTTGCGGACGAGATCAGGGCCATCGGCCTTGACGGCCGCAAGATTTGTGTTGTAAGTGATTCAAATGTTGCACCTTTATATTTGGACGATCTTACAAACAAGCTATCTAAGATCGGTAAAATATTCAGCTATACATTTAATGCCGGCGAGGAAAGCAAGACGCTGGAAACCGTAGAGAATCTCTATGAATATCTAATACTCAATCATTTCGAGAGAAGAGATATTCTTGTGGCTTTAGGCGGTGGAGTAGTGGGCGATCTGACAGGCTATGCAGCCGCTACATACCTTAGAGGGATTGATTTTATACAGGTACCGACATCTCTTCTGGCGCAGGTTGATTCGAGCATCGGCGGTAAGACCGGTGTTGATTTCAGAAGTTATAAGAATATGGTCGGTGCATTCCATATGCCCAGACTTGTCTATATGAATCTTAAAGTGCTTGATACGCTTGACGACAGATTATTTAATTCCGGTTTTGGCGAGATCATCAAGCACGGATACATCAAGAATGCCGAATATCTCGATTATATCGAGAATAATATCTCCGGTATCAAAGCGCGTGAATATGATGTGATGGAGCATATCATATACGAGAGTTGCCTTATAAAGGCCGGCGTCGTTGAGAGAGATCCTCACGAAAAGGGCGAAAGAGCGCTGCTTAATTTTGGACACACGCTCGGGCATTCGATTGAGAAACTTTGCAATTTCAGTAAATATCACGGCGAGTGTGTTGTGCTCGGAATGATTTGCGCACTGGATATATGCGTTAACAGAAACCTTATTTCCTCAGATGACTATGACAGAGCGATCAAGCTCTTTGCTGCATTCGGCTTTCCGCTTACAATTACCGGAATTGCTGCCGAAGAGGTTATTAAGGTTTCCAAAAGTGATAAGAAAATGGAAAACGGCAGCATTAAATTCTGCCTCCTAAGAGGCGTTGGAATGGGCTATATCGACAGAACCGTTACCGACGAAGAATGCCTTAAAGCGCTTGAAAAGGTGCTTAGATAGGTTCGATAAAATCAGTTTAATGAATGGAGTAAATATATGAAGTCTCGCAAGAAATCAATATGGAATCTGGTATCCTTCTTTGTGTTTGCCACTCTTACGTCGCTTGATCAGATAAGCAAATACATTATCGAAACGCATTATGAGATGAATACCAGAAACGAATTTATCAAAGGCTTTGTGGATATATTTTATTGCCATAATACCGGCGCGGCATGGAGTATTCTTGAAGGTAAAATGTGGCTCTTTTATATGATCACAGTAATCCTTATGGCAGTGATAATATATGTGTTTGTAAAGCTTCCGGCGAGCAAGAAATATCTTCCGCTCAGAATATGCCTTGTGTTTCTTTCGGCAGGTGCGATCGGTAATTTTATTGACAGAGTAAGACTTCAGTATGTCAGGGATTTTATACTGTTTGCTTTTAAATTTCCGATAATCGGGGAATTTCCGGTTTTTAATGTTGCGGATATATTCGTAACTTTGTCCGTGCTTGCGCTCCTTATTATTTTGATTTTTGTTTATAAAGAAAAGGATTATGAATTCCTGAAGAGGGATGCGGGCGCTGCAGAAGAAAATGATGCAGAAGCGGATGTAGATACTGAGGCTGAAAATGAAGGAAATTGAAGAAGTATATGAATTTCATATAGGTGATAATGATGAGGCTGCAGGCATCAGAATAGATAAGTTTCTATCTGATGCCTGTGAATTATCACGCTCAAGGATCCAGGGACTGATTGAAGAAGGACTGATTACTGTTAACCATAAAATTATTAAGTCAAATTACAAGATTTCAATTGGCGATGATATTTTATTAAAAGTACCGGTGGCGCAGGAAATTGAGATCGTTCCCGAAAATATTCCTCTTGATATTGTATATGAGGATGATGATGTAATAGTTGTCAATAAGCCCAAGGGTATGGTGGTTCATCCTGCTGCCGGGCATTATTCCGGAACGCTTGTTAATGCGCTGATGTATCATTGTAAGGATAATCTGTCGGGTATAAACGGTAAGCTCAGGCCCGGGATCGTACACAGGATCGATATGGATACGACGGGGCTCATTGTTGCCTGCAAGAATGATAAAGCCCACGAAAGCCTCAGCAGACAGCTTAAAGAGCATAGTATAACCAGATTTTACCATGCGATCTGCTATAATGCCTTTAAGGAAAATGAGGGTACTGTGAATGCACCGATCGCCAGGTGCAGGACCGATCGTAAGAAGATGGCAATCGATAGGATAAGTGGAAGAGAAGCGATCACGCACTATGAAGTGCTGCATAATTACGGCAAATATGCTTATATTAAATGCAAGCTTGAGACCGGAAGAACGCATCAGATCCGCGTACATATGGCAAGCATCGGGCATCCGCTTCTTGGTGATGAGTTATATTCATCCGCCAGACCGCCTTTCAGACTTCAGGGGCAGTGTCTTCATGCAAAGGTTCTTGGTTTTGTGCATCCGACAACGGGTAAGTATATGGAATTTGATTCCAATCTTCCGGATTATTTTGAGAATTTGATCGAGAATGTTTTAAAAAACGGTTAGATTAAGGATTTGTATTTTATCTAAGTATATTGTATAATTTTAGTACAATTACAAGCGGAGGTGAGGTTCATGGATAAAAGATTTGTAATTACAATAGGTCGTGAATACGGTAGCGGCGGAAGGCAGATCGGCAGGGAACTTGCAGACAGATTCGGTATCAAATTTTATGACAAAGAGCTTTTATCATTTGCAGCCAAGGAAAGCGGTATTTCGGAGGAACTTCTGAAGAATCACGATGAGAAGCCTACCAACTCTTTTCTGTACTCACTTGTGATGGATACCTATACAACAGGTTACTCCACCTCGACTTTTATTGACATGCCGCTTAATCAGAAGGTTTTTATGGCGCAGTATGATGCGATCAAGAAGATTGCAGAGCAGGAATCCTGCGTTATTGTAGGTAGATGTGCGGATTATGTCCTTAAGGATATGCCGAATTGCATTAAGTTTTTTATCAAGGCGGATATGAACGCCAAAATATCCAGGATCCAGAGAATATATGACTATTCAGAGGATAAGGCTCGCGATCTGATTGTTAAGACAGACAAGAAGAGAGCTAATTATTATAATTTTTATTCAAACAAGAAATGGGGAGATTCCAAGAGCTACGACCTTTGCATCGACAGCAGTCTGATCGGAATCGATGGTTCGGTTGATGTCCTTCAGAAATATGTGGAGATTCGACTTGCCGGCTGTGGTGATCGCGGAATTTAAGTATTATGAATTATTTTACCTCCAAGAGGCATAGTTTTAAGAACTTTTTTAATAACAATAATTTAGGCATTTATATAGCGGCATTTCTTTTGATGGTTGTTGTGATCACGGTTATCATCATATTCAGGAATGCCGCTAATAATGCTCATCCCGAAGACTCCACCAAAACGGCAGAGTCTTCATCTTCTGTTTCAACATCTTCATCTTCTATGGAAGAAGACACACAGTATCTTGCGGACACAACCAAATATAATATTATGATCAATCTTGGTAATTATACCGTTAAAATATTCGATGCCAACGACTCACTCGTTAGGTCAATGAATTGCGCCATCGGAAGCGATGTGAGCGAAATAAAGGATTATAATCCCGAGAATATTTTAAGAAATGTGTGGAGTGTTGACGCCGAAGGTGTATGGAGATATACGGTTACAACCGACTCTGTGTCTTTCCATTCCTTCAAATACACCAAACTTAACGATAAATCGTCGATGGATGACGATTCATATAATCAAATCGGCCAAGAATCCTCAGACAGCGGAATTTCTTTATCCATTGCAGATGCTTATTGGATCTATCTTAATGTCGGAGAAGGCTCGACAATTACAATTTATACCGACAGAAGCGAAGAGAAGGGAACCGATGAAATCATTTTTGTTCCTGAAGGAATGGGCTGGGATCCTACCGATACCGACAGTGCATCCAAGTGGAGTCCTTATGAGGTAAAATCCGTTCGCTGCGTTGCGGAAATGACAATAGATGTAAGTGAAGTCAGCGAGGAAACGCTTCTTAAAAAGGCCAGCGCAAAAGATATTAATGATAACAGCATTGTCTCGTATATATACTTGGATTATTTATTCCTGACATATCCAAAAGCAACTGAACTTGCAGATATCGATGAAATGGGGCAGTTCTATGTATGGTATAGAGTTGCTGACAGATTCGGCAATCTCGCCGAGTGGGGTCCCGTAGTTGTAACCGTAAAAGACGATTCCAAGGAAACGACCACAGATGAATCCGATACAGCTTCAGACAACGAAAGCTCAGATGAAACCAAGGATACGAGCGTGGACGAAACCAAGGATACGAGCGTGGACGAAAGCAAGGATCCAAACGGCGATACTTCATCAGAGACGACCAAACAGGATGAAACAACGGATAATTCCGAAGGAGAAAATACAACAGCCACTTCAGATGAAACTGCATCTTCCGATACTCCGGAAAGTAACGAAACAGATAATTCCGGGGAAAATGCTACTACTGAAATCGCTGAAACAACAACGCCTACGGCAGAGGAAGAAACAACGGCTTCAACCGACGGCGATAGTGAGTAAGCGCAAAAAAGACTATCGTCGTTGATCATCTTTATTTCCTGAAGGGTCGTATTTTTCGCGGAGGATGACTTTGTTTCGGGCGGCTATTTTACGATCTTCATCAAGGGCCGCGTAATGCTTCTGCGTGGTGTTGACATCTTTATGACCGAGCACATCGGCAACGAGGTAAATGTCACCGGTTTCGCGATAAAGCGAGGTGCCGTAAGTGCTCCTGAGCTTATGCGGAGTGATGTGTTTGAGCGGAGTAACGGGCCTTGCATATTTCTTCACAAGAATCTCAATACTTCTGACACACATTCTGGAATTGCGCGATGACAGAAAAAGAGCGTTCTCATCGCCCGGAACGGGCGTCTTACATTTACGCTCCAGCATATATTCGCCGAGAGCCTCGGCAACTTCATTTCCGATGTAAACGAAGGCCTCATATCCGCCCTTACGGACAACTTTGATCCTGGCATTATCAAAATCCACATCGTTAATATCAAGCCCCACACATTCGGAAATACGGATTCCGGTACCGAGAAGAAGTGTAATGATTGCTGTGTCGCGAACTTTAAGATTATCATGACGCTCAAGCTGCTTAGGTGTGAGATTTTCGCCGCTCTCAACGCTGTCCAAAAGTTCGGCAACTTCATTGGGTTCAAGCCTTATGATAGCTTTTTCGTGAAGTTTGGGCATATCGACTTGGAGGACCGGATTATAATCGATTATTCTGTTCTTATGAAAATAAGTATACATTGAACGAAGCGCAGAAAGCTTACGCTTTAAGGCTCTCTCATTATTGACTCTGTTTTTGTAAAATCTGATATAACTGATATATTCTTCAATATCCGTAGGCTGTATCTGATTAAGAATATCGAGTGGGATATCCTTTATCTCATATTTGGAGCAAACAGGATTATTCTCATGCATATAATCAAAAAAAGTCTTGATATCCTGCGCATATGCAACGATTGTTCTGGGCGCATTCCTGTATTCGATACTTCTGAAATATTGTCCCAAAAAAGAGGGGAGTACCTTCTGCATTTCCCTTAGTTTTACAATTGCCTTTTCACGCTGCTGTTCAGCATAAGTCTTTGTCTCAGCCATTCTGACCTCCGTTTATAAGAATTCGCATTATATGAGTCATGTGAACAAGCGAAACATTTCGCAATATTACGAAATGTCGCAAAAGTTTTAACGAAATAATTCTGCTGTATAATTATATATCTATATTTTTTAAAATACAAGTTTTATAAGTGGTAAAAGCTTAAAATATGTGCTAAACTAATAAAGTGCTCCCCTTGTCAAGGACATTTTTGATTTAGTTAGGGTTAAAACTGT
>CAKZZH010000057.1 GCA_937885345.1 uncultured Lachnospiraceae bacterium
GATTCATGGATGTCTTATATTCTGTTAATTCCTACAGTAAATTTACCCGACCTAAAATTATAGTTGATTTTTTTTTGGTATTTTATTATTATATAATAGTAATAATTTACCAGATGAGTGATGTGCCTATGCAAAGTGATAAGGATAGATTTATTGCCGAAATAAGGGAGAGTCTTGTTTCGGACAAGCTTGAGATCGAAGATAATATATCCAGGAACAAAGCGGCTATCGCAGATGCCTACAAGCAGGCGTCTTTGCTTCGCGCATCAATAGACGTTAACTACTCTGCACTCAGCGCGAGTCAGACGGTTAACTCGGAGACATATTCCAAGGTGGATTATTATGATTCTCTTATCGTGGATAAGGAAAACGATAATCGTGATCTTAGAATGAAACTTGATGCTATCGATCGTAAAATAAGTCGTATTGATGCATTTATGATAACGCCGGAATCGGATTTTGGCGGTACGGATTCGGCAGGGGATACCGGATGTACGTCTTCGGAAACGGATGTCGAAGATTCTAATTCCGAAATAGGATTTTACACGGATGTAATAACTGATGGCGAGATCTTAAGGAAGCTTGAAGGTATAGCTAAGATTATCCAAAGCGATCCTTACAAAGCGAAGCTGGATATTGAGAAGGTAATCAGTGATTTACGGAGGTTTAGGTAATGTCAATTAATGTATTTGTAACGGATGATTTAAATCTGGTACGCAGGGGGCTCTGTGCTCTTCTTGAAAAGGAATGTGACGTAACGGTTGTCGGAAGTGCCGCAGACGGATACGAATGTATCAGTGCGGTAAACAAATTAAAACCCAATATCGTTATTCTGGATGTCGATATGCCTGATATCGACGGAATCAAGACTCTTCAGATCATGAAGGAACAGAAATTCAACGTCAAGACAATTATGATGTGCAGCAACGACAACAGGGATTCTATTGTTAAAGCGATGGAACTCGGCTGTGATGCATATATTTCTAAGAACTGCGAAGTGTCTGTTCTTAAAAAGGCAATCTTTGCCGCATATAACGGCGAACGTTTTCTTCAGGATGAGCTGGCAGAGAAGCTCGACTCCCCTATCGGTGCCGGCACCAATGCTGCTGACAGACTCAGCGAACTTACTTCAAGAGAGGTTGAAGTCTTGAAACTCATTGCTGAAGGTCTCTTCAACAAAGAGATTGCTGTTAAGCTTAATATCAGTGAAAGAACCGTTAAGAACCATGTCAGCAATATCTTCAAAAAGATTCAGGCAAACGACCGTACTCAGGCCGCAGTATTTGCGATCCGCCACGGACTTATCGTAATCTAGAAGACGTATCGCCTGATATAAGAATGCCAGTTAAATTTTTCACACAAAATAAACACCGAGAGATTGGTGTTTATTTTTATGTTTCACGTGGAACATGTACTTTCGGAAACATCTTGTGAACGGATGGATGTTTCACGTGGAACATCTTGCTGCTTACGCGGCAACAGAGTCAAACGCTTCGCCCGTTAGCTTCGAGCACCGAGGAATGCTCTGCCACTACCCCATTCATTTGTTCCACGTGGAACATAAGCCCGCATATAGTCAAATTATACATACGATTTTGTTTAATTTATATATAGCATTATTGAGATTTTGGTGATATAATAAGCCGTAATGTGTGGGAATGCACTTGAATTTGCAATCCTGTGAACACAGTATTGCTTAAGGGGGAGCGGCCGAACGGGCTGCTTTTGTATTGCTTGGAGGAATCATGGGACGTATTATAGCAATTGCAAACCAGAAAGGCGGAGTTGGCAAGACTACTACTGCCATTAATCTTTCTGCATGTCTCGCAGAAGCCGGTCAGAAGATATTGGTTGTGGATGTTGATCCCCAAGGTAACACTACCAGTGGCTTTGGCTTGGATAAGAACAGCCTTGAAGATACCGTTTATGAACTTATGCTTGATCAGACCGATCTCGAGTCCTGCCTTAGAAAAGATGTTATTGAGAACCTTGATATTCTTCCTGCAAATGTGAACCTGTCAGGCGCTGAACTTGAACTTGTTGCGGTAGACAGAAGTCAGTTCATTCTGAAGGATATTGTTGACAGACTGAGAGATGATTATGATTTTATAATACTCGACTGCCCTCCTTCATTATCAATGCTTACCGTTAACGCAATGACCGCAGCAGATACTGTTCTTGTTCCGATACAATGTGAGTATTATGCTCTCGAGGGACTTGCACAGCTTATGCATACGATTGAACTTGTTAAGAAGAACCTTAATCCGGATCTTGAGATGGAAGGTGTCGTGTTTACTATGTATGATGCGAGAACCAATCTTTCTCTTGAGGTTGTGGAGAATGTTAAGGCTAATTTGAAGCAGACTATATATAAGACCATTATCCCGAGAAACATAAGACTTGCCGAGGCTCCCAGCCATGGTCTTCCTATTAATTTATATGACAGCAAATCCGCCGGAGCAGAGAGCTACAGACTTTTGGCACAGGAAGTTATTCATAGAGGAGAAGACGAGGATGAGTACTAAAAGAGGACTTGGAAAAGGCGTCAATGCCCTTATACCTGATACACCTTTAAGTAACAAGAACCCGGAGAAGGTTGTAGAGAAGATTGTTGAAAAGAAAGTTATCGTAAAAGAGCCGGCTGAGGTAGAGCTTAGTATTAATGAAGTTGAGCCCAACAGAGGTCAGCCTCGTAAGAATTTTAACGAGGAAGGACTTGCGGCGCTTGCAGATTCGATCAATCAGTACGGAATAGTTGAGCCCCTTGTTGTTCAGAGGAAGGATGATCATTATGAGATCATTGCGGGAGAGAGGCGCTGGAGAGCGGCTCGAATCGCCGGCCTTAAGAAGGTTCCTGTCATAATCAAGAATTATTCAGAACTTGAGGCGATGGAAGTTGCTCTTATTGAGAATCTTCAGAGAGAGGATCTTAATCCGATAGAAGAAGCCAAGGCGTATGAACTGCTTATCAAAGAATATAATCTTAAGCAGGAAGATGTTGCCAGGAAGGTCAGCAAGAGTAGGACGGCCATCACCAATTCCGTTAGACTTCTTAAGCTTTCAAGCAAAGTGCAGGATATGCTTGTTGAGGGAGTCCTTTCGAGCGGCCATGCCAAGACTCTTATCACAATAGAAGATAAGAACAAGCAGCTTGCAATCGCTGAAAAGATAGTAGCCGAAGGACTTTCGGTAAGGGATGCCGAGAAGCTGGTAAGGGACTTGAACAAGCCTGTATCCGAGAAGAAACCGGCCAGGAAGTCATCATCAAGCGATGCCATATATCGCAAATACGAGAGCGAGCTTAAGAGCACTCTTGGAACCAAGGTCATTATTCATAATAAAGAGAATAATACCGGAACCATTGAGATTACATACAGCACAGCTGACGAATTTGAGAAAATAGCCAAATTGTTAAAACGGTAACAACCGTATGACCGGTGGGAACATTTTATCTAGAAGATGAGGATTAAAGATGGGTATTACGGAAATACTTGAGAAGATCAGTAACAATATTGCATATGTTGCAATTGCGCTTGCGGTACTTGTGATTGCACTTATTGTGCTTCAGATAATCAATCTTTTGAAGATATCGAAGATGAAAGCATCCTATGAAAGCTTTATGGCGGGTAAGGACGGCTCATCGCTTGAGGATGAGGTGCATTCAAGATTTGCACAGATTGATGAACTGGCGAGTACGAGCAAGAAGCATACATCGCAACTTGCAGTGATCGAAGAAGAACTTCTCGGTGCTTATGAGAAGGTCGGAATCGTAAAATACGATGCATTCAACGAGATGGGCGGAAAGCTCAGCTTTGCGCTTGCAATGCTTGATAAGAGCGATAACGGATTTGTTATGAATTCGATGCACAGCCGTGAAGGTTGCTACACTTATGTGAAGGAAATCATTCGCGGAAAGAGTTATATAACGCTTGGAAGCGAGGAGCAGAGAGCACTTGAGGAAGCTGTAAATCACGACAAAGTGATGGAATAAAGCGTGATACGGCCTTAACCGGTGGGAAGAATAATTAAAGCGGGTTTATATTTTAACATCATATGAAATAGTAGGTTTGATTGGAGGAAACGGTTTTGAGAAGAATTAATATTGAAGATATCTCCGATGGCGATATACTCGGACAGGCGATATCGGCTCAAAACGGCGCAGTATTGATGTATGAGGGGGTGGAACTTAAGCCTTACCACATCAAGAAGTTGAAAGATAATCACATTACACATATTTTTGTAAAGGATCCGGCACCGGATAAGGTGGTGGAGAGCTTCACGATTGATGAAATTGCCCGCGAATCGGTTGATGAAGTTAAGTGTATTATAGAGAAGCGTTTTAGGACCGAGAATAACGAAGAAATCAGACAGATAGCAGAGGTTGCATCGAGTATTATCAGTGAAGTGATAACCAATCCGGACATTTCCAATTGCGTTATCAATGTTAAGAGAAACAGTGACAGCATATACAGTCATCTTTTGAATGTCGCTACTTTATCTACGATAATAGGAATCAAAATCGGTATGGGGCAGGAGCAGATCCTTGATGTAGCAAGAGGCGCAATCCTGCATGATATCGGGCTTTGCAGCGTGGATGAGAAATATATAGATGTTGATATGGATCATATGCCTGCTGCGGAGAAGCTCAATTATCGCAAGCATGTTATAACCGGATATGAGAGCATCAAGAATATTGATTGGCTCAGGGATACGGTTAAAGATATTGTTCTTCTTCATCATGAGCGTAATGACGGAAGCGGATATCCCTTCCACAAGAAGGAAGGCTCATTGCCGATTGAAGTTAAGCTTGTTGCCGCCTGCGATCACTTTGATGAGCTTACAAACGGCATAGCGTATAAGAAGAATAAAGTATCCGATGTTGTTGAATATTTCAGAACAAAGGGAATGCATCTTTTTGATCATGAGATCGTCAATACTTTACTTACCAATATCGCATGGTTCCCGACAGATTCGAAGGTTGTTACCAATGAAGGCGATATAGCCGTTGTATTTAAGCAGAATAAAGCACTTCCGGACAGACCGGTTCTTAGGATCATTGAGAACAAGGAAGGAAGAAAGTTCGATAGCGAACTGGTTGTAAAGGATCTCACCGAAGACCTTACATGCTTTATTGTGGATATTCTTGAAGAATAAAATATTTTATTGCAAAACATAAGCAGAACGGAGGCAATTGCAGTAATGTTGGATATGAAGTTTGTCAGAGAGAATCCTGACGCAGTTAAGGAAAATATCAAGAAGAAATTTCAGGATGAAAAACTCCCCCTCGTTGATGAGGTTATAGAACTTGATGCCAAGGCACGTGCCATACAGACCGAGGCTGATGAACTCAGAGCTTCAAAGAACAAGCTTTCCAAGGAAATCGGTGCACTCATGGCTCAGGGCAGGAAGGACGAAGCACAGGCCGTTAAGGAAAAGGTTGCTGCTAACAGCGCAAGACTTGCAGAGCTTGAGGCTCAGGAGCCCGAACTTGCAGAGCGCATCAAGAAAATAATGATGACGATCCCCAACATTATCGATCCCAGCGTTCCCATTGGTAAGAACGATACCGAGAATGTTGAAGTTCAAAGATACGGAGAGCCGGTGGTCCCTGATTATGAGATTCCTTATCATTCGGAGATCATGGAGTCTTTTAACGGTCTTGATCTTGACAGCGCAAGAAAGGTAGCGGGTAACGGTTTCTATTATCTGATGGGAGATATCGCAAGACTTCATTCTGCTGTGATCTCTTATGCAAGGGATTTTATGATCGGAAGAGGCTTTACCTATTGCGTTCCTCCTTTTATGATCAGAAGCGAAGTGGTTACGGGCGTTATGAGCTTTGCCGAGATGGATGCGATGATGTATAAGATTGAGGGCGAGGACCTTTATCTTATCGGCACCAGTGAGCATTCGATGATCGGTAAATTTATCGATACGGTGCTTGAAGAGAAGAGCCTTCCTTACACCCTTACCAGCTACAGTCCCTGCTTCCGTAAGGAAAAGGGTGCGCATGGAATCGAAGAGCGTGGTGTATACAGAATCCATCAGTTTGAAAAGCAGGAAATGATCGTAGTATGTAAGCCCGAGGATTCCAAGATGTGGTTTGATAAACTTTGGCAGAATACCGTCGATCTGTTCAGAACACTTGATATTCCGGTAAGAACGCTTGAGTGTTGCTCGGGTGATCTTGCGGATCTTAAAGTAAAATCCGTTGACGTTGAGGCCTGGTCTCCTCGTCAGAAGAAATATTTTGAGGTCGGCAGCTGCTCGAACCTCGGTGATGCTCAGGCAAGACGCCTGAAAATCCGTGTAAACGGCGAGGATGGCAAGAAGTATTTTGCACACACCCTTAACAATACTGTGGTTGCTCCTCCGAGAATGCTCATCGCGTTCCTTGAGAATAACCTGAATGCGGACGGCAGCGTTAATATTCCCGTTGCGCTTCAGCCTTATATGGGTGGCCAGACCAAGATTACGAAGTAGGATATTTTATGCATAAATTTCTCAGAGCAATCGGACTTGCGTCGATTGACTCCGGTCGTTCGATCGATGAAATAATCGAATATGCGACTCATGATGCCGTCAGAGGCGAAAGCGTTGTGTATAATACGCGCAGCAGTGAGGTTTTTGAGGACGGTATGTATTACCGCGCGCAGATTTACCATCCGATGTGCAAGGGCGCGGGAATAGCCATCAGAGGCTTCTACAGCCCTTATACGGACCGTTTTATAACCTCATACTATTTTCCCTATGTTGACGGTGTCGGAAACGGCGAAGCGGCAACTGTGTACGCAGAGCCCGATGTCGGTCACGATGGGTATTTTGGTCAGGCGACCGGACATGATGCACTGGAGGATGCGATATTTTATATTAAGAATTCGATAGATTACGAGATCCATTCGTCGGGAGAGACTTCTGCGCAGGACTGCCGTATTAAGCTTTCGGCGCTTTCCGTCGGCGGTAAAATAATCCTCGGCACGTTTGCGGACAAGAAATCGTCCCATACGTCCCACACGCCTGAGAATCTCGTGAACCTTCACAATATCGATAAAATCCCTTCTTTTATGGAATTAAATCCGGACGAGCTCCTTGATACAGATGATGACATAGTGCCTTACAGCGGCGAAAAGAGTGAACCGGATTTTGCCAAAGATATCGGGATGATCGCAAGGCTTTTCGACAGGATATCCAAGGAAGATGTCTTTTCCATTGTGGACAGTTCATTTTACCCGGATGGGCTCGAGAGTAACGTGTACTATGTGGTCGGCAACATTCTTTCACTTGATTCTCGCGTTAACACCTTGACGGGAGAAGAAATATATGTTATGAATTTGGAGTGCAATGATATCTGCTTCAACCTTATGATAAATAAGGAAGACCTCTACGGTGAGCCCGAGGTCGGAAGAAGATTTCTCGGTAGCATCTGGCTTCTCGGCGAGCTGATTTATTGATTTGATCAATGCGCCGAAGTCATTTGAATACAAGTTCTCGTAGCTCAGCAGGATAGAGCGTCCGCCTCCTAAGCGGAAGGTCGTGCGTTCGAATCGCATCGGGAACGTAACCCCGCAGGTTATAGAGATCTATGATCTGCGGGGTTTTGCATTATTAATTTGGAGATGATCGAATGAAATCTATTTACATTCTTTTCTTTCCGCGTTTTGCATAGTCCTCATTGATTTCATCATTCCATCCGCTGTCTGAAAGGCCTTCTTCCATCTCGGCTGAGTCTGTTGCGCGCATGGCACAGCAGACAGCTTTGGAGACGCCGGCATAGATCTTGGCGGTGCCTTTGTCGTCGCATACATAGTTGACGGCACGCTCTTTCTTGATGCCGAAACGCTTTGCTTCGGCGTATGCGTCGATGTTGGCGCCGATAAAGATAAATTCCCAGCCGTATTTCTTCTGTCTGCTTTTGACCATTTTCTTAACCTGTTCGTAAGAGTAATTGCGGCTTGCATTCTCCATTCCGTCGGTTGTTATGATAAAAATAGTCTTAGCGGGGCGATCCTCTTCGCGTGCGTATTTGTGGACATTACCGATGTGCTTGATGGCCTCGCCTACCGCGTCGAGGAGGGCGGTGCAGCCGCGAACGTAGTACTGGTCCTCGGTCATTTTACCGATTTTATTAAGCGGCACGCGGTCGTGGAGAACCTCGCTCTCGTCATCGAAGAGAACGGTCGAAACAACCGCTTTCTCCCCGGTTTTCTTCTGCTTCTCCATCATTGAATTGAATCCGCCAATGGTGTCTGATTCCAGACCGCCCATCGATCCGCTTCTGTCTAAAATATAAACAATTTCCGTATATCCTTTATCCATAGTGATTACCTCCGTTTTGATTGTGAGTCCTTCTGCAGCAGGACATATTCTTTGTGTAACTGAATCATACAACGAAGGCATTTAAAAAAGGTCAACCCAGAGGCGACCTTTTAAAAAATTTAAATATTTTTGAAATAATATGATCGTTTGGTGATACTCACGCGCTTGTGAGCGGCTTAAGACCGCGCTCAAACAGCGTGATGTCGATTTCTATCACATTGTAAATTCTCTTGCGAATAAAATATTCAACGATGTTGTCAACCTGCGATATGGGCGAGAATGCGTAGCCCGCGAAGCGGAGCAGATCGGTAGCTTCGTCCAGATTAAGCCTGAGACCGACTGCCAGTGCCAGCATCTTTTCTTTGGATGGACTGACCTGATCATTTAGCAGCTTGGAAAAATACTGTTTGGAAATATTAGCGGCGGCATAAACCTCGGAATTCTTAAGCCCCATCTTGTTTATGAGCTGCTGCAAATGCTTTCCGAATGAATCGGCGTGAAGAGATTGAAATGGTTCATCGAGTGACATCTCCTCGAATGCACCATCTTCGCAAATTCTCGCAGCCATGGCCGAAAAGGCATGACGCTTCTTAGAGGCGGGGCGTTCAGCGCGCCCGGTGGTCGTTGAAGAAAAGACAAGCGATTCCTCCGGCGGCAGAGCTTCATCCCGGAGAAGATCATCTTCCGGCGGCAGACCTTCCTCACCCGAATCTTCTTCCTCCTCCTTTTTCTCAACGACGAATAAGATTTCCATCTCATTCTCTTCGAGAAATTCAGTGAAGAGTTTAGGTGCGAATTCTTTCATGCCTGCAAGGTCTTCTTCACAAGCTCTAAATGCAATTGAGCCAAGCCCCTTAGCAGCGGCATCTTGCAGCGCATCTTCATAAAATGAACGAAGCACAGATCCCTCCGCCTCTGGCGCCTTTGGCGCAATATAATCCGTGTATATTTTATTGATACTGTCGCTTACAATTCTAAAAGACAAGGCAATTCCTCCGGGTGATTGGTTCTGACATTATGCGACCTGCATTTATTCCGATATTCCGAAGCACATGATTTCAAAGGCTTTGCCGACGGTGTCGTCGGTCATACGGATCTCAACCTCGTGTTCGGCAGTTTCACTTGTGTCCCAGATAAGCTCCGTAACGGGATTGTTCCAGCCGTCATCGGTGTTGGCGTTTAAGGTTCTGACATGCTCACCGTCGATGAAGACATCGACGCTGCCGTAAGTTGAATTCTTGGTGTCCTTGTATACGATAAAAAGCGCTTTACCGGTGAACGAGAAAGTCAAAGGATCATTCGCTTCCGTACCATATGTATAGCGCCATCCGTTGGAGAAATTCTCGTGCACATCCGCTTCGACAAAGGATCCGAGGCTTGTTAGCTCAAGATTTCGTGAATCGTAAAGTGTCATATCCGACCAGTCGGTCTTATATTTGAGTTTCTCGGGAATCGTGTATTCATCGTCGATTTCATCGGCGATCAGTGTGTCGATGGTATAGTTGATCATGGTTGCATATTTTTCGTGACCGCTTGCATTCGGATGTGCTTCGTCGCCTGCCCAGTCTGCCCATGTCATTGTGCCCGCTTCGATCTCCGGGAAAATAGCATTCTTAACGCTTATTTCGGGAAGAGAGTAGTAGAAACCGGTTGCAGACATTACATCTTGCGCGGTGTAGCCGCCTTCAAGAACGGAAAACAGAAGAATAACGGCAGGTGAATTATCATCCTTAAGGCATTTGCGGATAAGGCTTTCATAGGCACGTTTTTCGGTATTTGATGTGTCATCGTTAACGGCAAATTCAATAAAAACAAGATCGGGATCGCTCTCGAGAATATCTCTGCCCGCGCGGATGAGTCCGAGCATTGAAGGGGTTCCGCTGATTCCCGCATTAATGAATTTCACATTGTCGCCGGTGGGGCTGTATTTCTCGTTAAGGTGATCGGTCACTCTCTTTGCGAAGATCTCTTCGGTACCTGCAAGGTAGCCGTATGTGATCGATCCGCCGATAAAAGCAACCGTAACATCTTCGCCCGATCTGATCTTATCGATAACTTTGTGAAGTCTGTAATTATTTCCTCTTGCAAGAAGTGAACGTGTGTACATTTCTTCAACCTCCTCTGCACCTGAATCATCGATATTCGAATCGCCCGAATCCGCGCCCGAATCGCCTGCGTCCGAACTGTTCGCTTCCGAACTATCTGTATCCGAACTGCCCGAATCGCCCGAGGCTGTGCTTGAAGCACCGGAGCCTCCCGAAGTACATCCGGTCATAAGCATCACGGATGCACTGACTGCTAAAATGCATGCAAGCAAGATACTTACAGCCTTTGCGGTTATTTTACTTAAAGCTCTCATAGAAATCGTAATCCTCCTTGGTCATTTATATGCAGCGTCTGAATTATGAAAGTTCGATATCAAACCATTATTAAGCAGCGCAAGCCCAATATTACGAGCGAAAAGAGAATAAGAAATATTAGGGCGGAAAGTCCGCCCCAAATATAGAAAAAAGTATTGGCAATAAGAATGAAACCCACATTGGATTTGCGCACATTCTCCGGTCAGATTCTAGTATGACAAAATCTCGTATCCTGTCTCGGTTACAAGCACCTCAACTTCCCACTGCGCCGAGGGTTTGCGGTCATCAGTATAAACCGTCCAGCCGTTGGAATCGTCGATGAAAATTTCCTGCTTACCCATGTTCACCATTGGTTCGATGGTAAATACCATTCCGGGAACCATAAGCATTCCGGTGCCCGGTCTTGAAACATAGCTCACAAAGGGCTCTTCATGGAATTCCTTGCCACAGCCGTGTCCACCGATCTCTCTGACAACGGTGTAACCGTTCTGAAGAGCGTGATTATGAACCGCTGCGCCCATATCACCCATAAGCGTCCAGGGCTTGGTGGCTTCGAGACCTTTCTGCACGCACTCCTTGGTAACTTCAACGAGGCGCTTCTTCTCGGGACTTACATCACCGATCATGAACATTCTTGATGAATCGGAAAAATAACCGTTAAGTATGGTTGAACAGTCGACATTGATTATATCGCCGTCTTTGAGTATGTCTTCCCTGGAAGGAATGCCATGGCATACAACATCGTTGATGGAGGTGCACACACTCTTGGGATATCCCTCATAGTTGAGATCCGCGGGAATACCACCCATTTTGGTGGTGACATCATTGACGATATCATCAATCTCCTGCGTGCACATACCGGCATGTATTTTATCGCCGATCTCATCGAGGACCGCAATATTGATAACGGCACTTTTCTTGATTCCCTCTATGTCTTCTTCCGTCTTAATAAGGTGTCTTCCCGGAACGGTGTAGCCTTTTCTCTGCCACTGAATTATTTTCTCGTCGAATGCCAGGTGACAACTTTTGTACTTGCGGCCACTTCCGCACCAGCATAGAGAATTGCGATCAAGTTTTTCGTACATCAGCCTTCTACCTTCTCATATCGCTGGAAAATTTTATCTGCTCCGCACACATGCTTAGTACCGTCGGCATCTGTGATAATGTAATCTCCTTCACCGATAAAGGTTCTGCCTCTTCTGTGGAGGATGTAAGGACAAATGATATCGCCGTTTTCCTTTGTAATCTTGATAAGGAAATCCGTGGTGATCCATCCTTTGGTAACAACGTCTGACCAGAGTTCAAACCCGTCTTCGAGACCCTGTCCGAGTTCGTACTTACGCACTTCGGCAACAAGGCCGATCCTCTTGCATTTCATATAAACTTCCTCCTTCTTCTGATTAACAATCTATAACGATTTACGACAGGAGCCGTAACACACTATTACATATTAAGAATACCCTTAAAATGCTTATTTTGCAAGCATTATGTGCGTTATTTCGCGCTTTTGCCATAAAGCGCCGTGCTTCCTCCCTTCCTTGACACTTACCGTAAAAGCGTGCAAAATAGAATGCAGACAGAAAGAGCGCATTGCTCGGATCATATTATTTAATACAGGGAGGTTTCATATGGTTAAAGTAAACAATCGTAAAATAGCAATGATAGGCTGCGGATTCGTTGGTTCTGCATCCGTATATTCACTTATGCAGAGCGGTCTTCTCTCCGAGATTGTTCTTATTGATTCCAACAGGGAGAAGGCGGAGGGTGAAGCACTTGACATCAGCCATGGCCTTCCTTTTGCAAAGCCTATGAAAATATATGCCGGTGATTATGACGATATCGTTGATGCCGCAATAATCATTGTATCTGCAGGTGCCGCTCAGAAACCCGGCGAGACAAGGCTCGACCTCGTTAAGAAAAATGTTGGTATCTTCAAAAACATCATTCCCGAAATCGCAAAACGCAATTGCCAGGGGATCCTTCTTATCGTTGCAAACCCTGTAGATATCCTTACTTATGCTGCGATCAAGATGAGTCATTTTCCTGCGAACAGAGTTATCGGTTCGGGCACAACGCTTGATTCCGCTCGTCTCAAATATCTTCTCGGCCAGCACCTCGGCGTCGACAGTCGAAGCGTTCACGCATACATTATCGGTGAACACGGTGACAGCGAGATCGCTGCATGGAGCAGTGCGACCGTATCCGGAATCCCCATCCACAAATTCTGCGAGATGCGAGGCTTCCTCGATCATGAATACGAGACTCAACGAATTGCCGAGGAAGTCAAGAACAGCGCCTATGAGATCATCAACAAGAAGGGCGCAACCTACTACGGCATCGGCATGAGCGTAAGGCGTATCTGCGAAGCCATCCTTAGAGACGAGAAGTCCATCCTTCCCGTATCAAGCTATATGAACGGCCAGTACGGTATAGACGATATCGACGGCGTTTGCCTTTCAATGCCTGCCATTGTCGGTGCCAATGGCCTTGACACCCTCGTCCCCATCTCTCTTTCCGAAGAAGAACTCGCCGCCCTCAAGAAGTCGGCCGACACGCTCAAAGAAGTTATCCGCGAAGCAATCGATTAAATACATCGCAGCGGAGCGGCTCCTCCGGTGGGGCTGTGAGTAGTTGGTAATAAGAGAGCGTATACCGTATATGGGCATCCACGTGCCTAGGGATGCCCATATACGGTATACGCTCCTTTTAAACAAATCGACACAGGCGCCCATAATAAGAGTCACTTCCTAAGGGATTGGCTGTTGTGATAGAGGAGCCCATGCCGTAGTCCCGAGTAACTCTCCCGGAATTATCGATTTATATAGAGTGCCTACATACCGCATTTGGACATCCTTTGGAAGCGTTTTGCCAAGAACAATATAGTATCAGTTACAAAAATCGTTTCTTAAGTTCTCCGATTTTATGAAAGCACCCATTTAGCATATCAAGGTCAACTGTACCATCCTTTGCAAGGGCAGTAGATTCAACTGTAAAATCACCCGTATAACCATACTCTCCAAGTTTCTTAAAGAAACTATCAAAGTCTATATGTCCCGCACCAATCGGAAGCACTTGCATATGTGCCCAGTCCATGTATCCGCCACCATAATCATTTACGTGCAAGTGTCTAATTCGACCATTCTTAACGATATACTCATATTCCGGCGAAAAAATCTCCATAGTCTGATCATGGAATTCTGCCATTTTGGTATCATATACAAAACCTGCATCCGGATATTTCTTCGCTACCATATCAACATTTTGCAAAGGACTGTTGGTATTGCATATTACATTTTCCACAAGAAGTTCAATACCTGCTTTGTCTGCTAATAACTTCCATTCGCCAAATCTCTCTATGTTCTTTTCAATGTTCCTATCTGATACGGTTCCATTCCATAGATGAAGAACCATTTTTTCTGCTCCAAGCTTTACAGCCAATTTTAAATTATGCTTATACTTTTCAGTTCCCTGGCTAAAAGTTTCCTTATCTTCATCCGTAGTCATAACACGATCATGAAATCTCCCGTCTGAAAAAGTGGTTGTCATACCGCATAATGTTTCCCCTAGTGATTTTTGGCTATGTATTACCGGTATGGTTAAGCCATAGGATTTCACGGCCGCGATCACATCGTCCAAAACAGGATACCACGAACTACTCATCATTAGTTCAAAGCCATCACAATCTAACTTCGGTGCATATTCTTTTAGTAATGTATAGTCATTATTATTGACTTTACCTATAATCGCTCCTGATGAGCATAATATTTTATTCATAATGTCCGTACCCCCTTTTGAATTTCAAAGTCTACTTAAAGTCTACTTCAAAGTCCACTTAAAGTCTACTTTACGATCCAGCGTCCGTCTCTTTTCGAGCCTTCCCTTCCCAACACGCCTATTTCCTGTAGCTTTGAGCATATTTATGAGCGTTATGAAGTTTTGTTCCTCTTCCACGCACTCAAATAGTCGTAACCGCTTTCTTCACATCAGATACGGGTTTATCAATCTGTGCTTTAGCGTACTCAAACGCTTTAACTATCAATGAATTGAGTATTGCGACTTCCCTGTTATAATCGCCCTTATCTGTATGGATACCCTTACGCTCCAAAGCGGTGGCTTTCTCTCCGAGATGTATGGTCGGCTTAATATCAAGTCCTCTCTCCTTAAAAGACCGCCATTCCTAGCGTTCATCCTCAATGCCGATTTCCTCCGCAACCTTATTGATACTCTCGACCAGATCCTGTCTCCATTTCCTGGCATTTTCTTTATCGTCCAAGTCTGTCGTTTTCTCGGTAGTACAGTCATAGCGGCCATTCTTCTTTTTAATCTTGTTCCCGTCCTTATCATACTTATAGACTTTTCGGGATTTCTCGCCCCACTTACCGTTTTCAAGTATCGGGCGCATAGTGAGAAGTATATGAACATGAAGGTTGCGTTCTCCTTTTTCATTAACGCTGTCATGGATTGCATATTCAGCGCACATTCCCTTTGATACAAAATTGCGTTTTATAAAGTCCTGAACAAACTTATCCGCAAGCTCATGTGACATCCAGTTTGGCAGGGAGTATTTGTTAAGTCGGCATAGTTGCACTTTGGCGTGCTTTTCAACTTTCTCCACGCTGTTCCATAAGACGGAGTGATCAAGATATTCCCTCGGCGCATGGTCGGGCAGAAGTACACCCGTGCTGACCAGATCCTCCGCAGGTTTCGGGAAATATGTCTCTCCGTAGTATTCGCTGTACATAATCGTGCGGGGGATATAACCGGACTGCTCAACGGCAGACTTTCCACGGCACTTTGCACCTCTGCCGATGATGCTCGCACGGCTGCTGACCGATTTCACCACCATAAGCATCGCCTCCTTCCTTAATGTGGTGGGTGGATACGGGCAGACTTGCGTTTTCAGTCATATCCGCATTTAGGGATATGACTGAAACGCAAGTACACAATAGGGGTAGGTGCCGCAGGCACCGAAGGGGGAAGGGTAGGTTCCCCCTT
>CAKZZH010000058.1 GCA_937885345.1 uncultured Lachnospiraceae bacterium
TGAAATATTGAATTTTCAAGGCTCAGCACACCATTTGGGTGTGGGAAGTTTTAGTCAATTATATTCAGAAATACAACTATCTCGGAGGCATCTCCCAGCCTTGTCCTGCGGTTGTAGGCTATATTGAGAGATATATGCCCGAGCTTCTTCCCAAGCTTTTCCCTGTTCAAAGTCCTATGATGTGCGCTGCTATTTATGCCAAAAAGGAAATGAAGATCACCGATAAGCTTGCATTTATCAGTCCCTGTATTGCTAAGAAAAACGAGATTGATGATCCGAATAACAAGGGATATATCACATATAATGTTACCTTCGATCATTTGATGAAATATGTGAGAGCCAATAATGTTAAGGGCGCTCCGTGCAGCGATGAGATCGAATACGGCCTCGGTTCAATATATCCGACTCCGGGCGGTCTTAAGGAGAATGTTTACTGGCTTTTGGGCGAAAGCGTATTTATCCGTCAGATAGAGGGTGAGAAGAGGATGTATCATTTCCTTAAGGAGAATAAGGACAGGATAGAGAAATCAAAGACTCCATATCTGTTTATCGATGCTCTTAACTGTGAAAACGGATGTATTTGCGGAACGGGAACCGATCCTGAAATATCAGGGACCGACGATGCCTTATATGCACTTTTGGATATCAGAGAAAAGGTTAAGAAGGATGGTAAGAAAGGCGCCTGGGCCAAGAAGCTTACTCCCGAGCAGAGACTTGCCGCTCTTAATAAACAGTTTGCAAATCTTGATCTTAACGATTATTTAAGGCATTATACCGATCTGTCAAAGACCTGTCCCGTTAAAGTTCCTTCGCTTGCCGATCTTGACAGAGTGTTTAATGAGATGGGCAAAAAAACCGAAGAACAGAGGCATATAGACTGTTCGTGCTGCGGATATGAAACCTGTAAGCAAATGGCAACGGCTATATTCAACGGTTTTAACCATAAGGATAATTGTGTTCATTATCTTAAAGGTCTTGTCGAGGAAGAACGTGAGAGTGCTCAGGCAATGGTTGTTCATGAAAGAGAGCAGCTTGATAGCCAGAGAGATGCTCTTTTTGCGACGATCAAGGTGGTCAACGAGAATTTTGAGTCGCTCAGAATGTCCATTGATGAGATGGTTAAAGGTAATGAAAGCAATGCAGATGAAAGTACCGGTATTTCTCAGGATGTCAGAAATGTTGAAGAATTCTGTATCGGAATGAATGATTCGATGAGTGATATACTTGATGCTCTCAAAGAACTTCAGGCCAATAATGACAAGGTTGTTGCGATTGCATCACAGACCAATCTTCTTGCACTTAATGCGTCGATAGAAGCTGCCAGAGCGGGCGAAGCAGGACGTGGTTTTGCGGTTGTTGCCGATGAGATCAACACTCTTGCATCGGATTCCAAGGCTACAGCCGATGGCTCTGCGGCCAATAATAATTCTATTAAGCAGGCTATCGATAAAATAGTAGAAGATACCAAGAAACTTCTTGAGATTGTTAATTCCGTTAATTCCAGAACGCAGAATCTTGCCGCTTCAACAGAGGAGATCTCCGCATCGGCAGATAACATTATTGAGACTGTTAACCGCGTAGGAAATGAACTTGAGAATCTTGCCGCACAGGCTGAGTAAATACGCAGCCCGGAAGATAAGCATAATAAAACCGACTGTCACAATGATATATATCCGGAATATCGGATATGTGTCTTAAGACAGTCGGTTTAATGATATTATTCGTTTCCTGTTTTACCGGTGGCTTCTGCGGTTTTGACGAGAGCATCGGCAACTTTACGCTTATGTGCCTTGCTTCCGAAAATGATCGCCACAACGACTCCCGGTATGATGATCATCGCAAGAAGCGTCACGATGACAAGAATGATCATTATGTTCGAATTATCTGATAATAATTCCTGACCGGGCCACGCAACATCCATACAGATATTCATAAGGTTATTCATCAAGTTATTCATTATTATAACCCGTCTTTCCGCGAAAGACACCAATGCGGTTATGAAACCGGTGGCTTT
>CAKZZH010000059.1 GCA_937885345.1 uncultured Lachnospiraceae bacterium
GCAATCGTGCTTTTGCCGGCCCCCGCCGGTCCGTCTATCGCTATACTGTAACTCATTTTAACCCTCCCTAAATGCAAGCACGGCCGATAAACCGGCCAGATATCCCATGGACCACGCGCTTTGAAGGTTGTATCCGCCCGTAACGCAGTCAACATTAACAACCTCTCCCGCAAAATACAGCCTGCTGCACTTCTTGGACTCCATCGTCTTGGGACTGATTTCCTTAAGATTCACGCCGCCATGCGTAATTATAGCCTCATTATAATCCCTAAAGGAATCGATCGTCATCTCCAGATTCTTGATCGTCCGAAGAAGCTTCTTTCTTTGCTCCTTGGTCACAGCGTTAACTTTGCACCTCTCATCAATGCCTGAAAGCCTTACAACCACAGGGATCAGTGACTTAGGCAAAAGCTCGTCGAGGCTGTTTATAAAATCCTTATTCATCTGCTTCTCAAAATCTCTGATGATCCTCTCATCAAGCGTCCTTTCATCAAGCGCACTTTTAAGGTCGATGACGGCTTTGAGTGTCTCGCCTCTTTCCTCGCAGATATAGCTCGATGCGCTCAGGACCACAGGTCCGCTTATCCCGAAATGCGTAAAAAGAAGCTCTCCGAAATCCTCATATATCTTCTTGTCACCCTTCATAACCTTAAAACCGATATTTCTGAGCGACAGGCCCGAAAGTTCTCTAACCCACGTTTCCTTAATATTAAAAGGCACAAGTGCCGGACAGCATTCATCAATGGTATGCCCTGCTTTTTCGGCGAATCTGTATCCGTCACCGGTGCTTCCGGTTGAAGGATATGAAAGCCCTCCGGTTGCGACTATCAAAGCATCGCAGTCCATGCGTGAGGCTTTGCCCTGGCAGGTGAATTTTACGCCGGATACGGCTCCGTTTTCGATGATCACATCACTCACCCGTGCATTATATATAATCTCAACACCTACGTTTCTGAGGACTTTTGTAAATGTGCTTATGATATCCGACGATTTATCGGATACGGGAAACACGCGCCCACCCCTCTCGGTCTTAAGCATACATCCGTTATTAATAAAGAATTCCTGTACGTCCTCATTGCTAAAGGCTTTAAATGCGGAATACAGGAATTTACCGCCCGTGACCACGCCCTTCATAAGATCCTCGGGGGCACATGCGCTTGTCACATTGCACCTTCCCTTGCCGGTAATGTAGATCTTCTTGCCGGCTTTTTCATTCTTCTCGAGTATGGTTATTTCGGCCTTTTGACCGTTTTCACGGGCACATACGGCGCAGGCATAACCTGCCGCCATCCCTGCGGCGCCCGCTCCGATTATTATTACTCTCATATATTATTTACCACCGTTTTTATGTAATAATATATTTTAGCACAGGTAGCATTGTCATAATGGATTCCGTCGCCGGAATCAAAACCTTCCTGTAAAAGATAATTATATGTGTCGATATAAACGATTCTGCTGTCGATCGATTTCCTTACGATATCATTAAACGACGAAATTGCTGCATTTGAACGCTTATTCGTCTTGGACTCGTCAACAGGATTAACAGAACAGAAGTATATTTTACAATCGAGCTCGGCGGCCATCTGATTAAAAAGTGCAATGTACTTGGCCGAATTATACAGATCGTTAACGCCCATTCCGACGATTATCGCACTTTTTGAGTTCGCATACGTCTTGATAAGTTCGTAATTGGCAAGCATATAATCATAACCCTCGCCATTCTCGCATATAAATATCTCACCAAGGCCGATACCGTTTTCCACCATCCAAAGTCTCATTGCCTTGAACCTGGAATCGCCGATAAAAATATAATTGCTGTAGCCGTACTCATCGAGAATTATTTCTGCAGGCTGCGTGGGAAGAACGACAGGCAACTCTGTGGGCGCCTCGGTCGGGGCTTCAGTTGGCTCGGTGGGAGCTTCGGTCGGATCGGCGGGAGCTTCGGTCGGCTCGGCGGGAGCTTCGGATGATTCGGTGGGAGTCTCAGTTGAAACCTCGGTCATCGATTCTATAGGGTCAGTAGAAGTCTCTGTTGTCGCATCGGTCACATTTTCGGTTGTCTCACCGATCAAGGATTCCGTCGCCTGATCATCCGAATATGCGGCATTGCCGCGCCTGATGAAACTACCCATCATAAGCACGGCAATGACAATTGCAACTGCAATCAATAATGCTTCAATTGTAACAAAAAGATTCTTACTTCTGTTATACTTCATGATTTATACAGGATATGCTCCGTTCTTTGCTACGGCAGGGTCTATTTTATCCTGCTGAGCCTTACGATACTTAAAGAAATCGGTCGCAACCTGAGGGAAAAGAGCGTATGAAAGAACATCCTCATCCTGCTGGATCCACTGCTTGCACTCTTCTCTGAGCTTATCAAGCTCGGGTGCAAGTGAATCTGCAAATCTGGTTGTTATAGGCTGTTCTCCGGTCTGCTCGATGGCAAGTTTCTGAACCTCAGGATTAAAAGGCTTTACAGTTGCACCGTACTTGCCGAGAAGAAGGTCCTTGGACTCCTTGGTAAGCGACTTGTATCTCTCGCCAAGAACAACGTTAAGAACTGCCTGAGTTCCGACAATCTGTGATGAAGGTGTAACAAGAGGACACTCACCGAAGTCCTTACGAACACGGGGGACTTCCTCAAGAACCTGCTGGTACTTATCCTCGGCATGCATTTCCTTAAGCTGCGAAACAAGGTTGGAAAGCATTCCGCCGGGTACCTGATACAAAAGTGTCTTGATATTAACACCGAGCACTTTGGTTGAAAGTAGTCCGCTTTCTATCCACTGCTCGCGAAGAGGTCTGAAATAGTCTGCGATCTCGGAAAGAAGTGTCTGATCGAATCCGGGATCGTAAGGTGTTCCTTCAAAAGTCTTAGCCATAACTTCTGTTGCAGGCTGGCTGGTTCCGAGTGCAAGAGGACTCATTGCGGTATCAATGATGTCGCAGCCTGCTTCTACAGCCTTCAGTAAGGTCATTGAAGCAACACCGGAGGTGTAATGGGTATGAAGCTCGACAGGAAGTTTGGAACCGCTCTTAAGAGCTTTAACAAGTTTCTCAGCCTCATATGGTGTGAGGAGCCCGGCCATATCCTTGATACAGATGGAATCAGCTCCCATCTCCTCAATATTTCTTGCCATCTTCTCCCAGTATTCAAGTGTGTAAGCATCGCCGATAGTATAAGAAAGCGCAACCTGAGCGTGAGCCTTCTCTTTGTTGGCTGCCTTAACGGCTGTCTGAAGATTACGAAGATCGTTAAGACAGTCGAAAATTCTGATGATATCAATTCCGTTTGCAACTGATTTCTGTACAAAATATTCTACAACATCATCTGCATAAGGGCGATATCCAAGGATATTCTGTCCTCTGAAAAGCATCTGAAGCTTGGTGTTCTTAAAGCCGTCTTTAAGCTTACGGAGTCTGTCCCAAGGATCTTCCTTAAGGAATCTGAGGCACGCATCAAATGTTGCACCACCCCAGCACTCAACTGCATGATAGCCGACCTTGTCCATTTTATCGATGATCGGAAGCATCTGCTCTGTGGTCATTCTGGTTGCGATAAGCGACTGATGTGCATCTCTCAGAACGGTCTCACATATTTTAACAGGCTTCTTATTAACTGTTTCTGACATACATTTACTCCTTTCAGTATCGGTAATTATTTATATTGCATCCTATCAGCCAACCCCGAAGATTGCCATAAAGGTTCCCGCAACAACCGCGGTACCGATAACGCCGGCAACATTAGGCCCCATGGCATGCATGAGAAGGAAGTTGGTAGGATCGGCCTGAGCGCCGACTTTCTGCGAAACTCTTGCGGCCATAGGCACAGCGGAAACACCGGCCGAACCGATAAGAGGATTAACTTTACCCTTCGTAAAGACACACATAAGCTTACCGAAAAGCACTCCGGCAGCGGTTCCTACCGCAAATGCAACAAGTCCGAGAAGAACGATCTTAAGTGTATTAATATTCAGGAATGCTTCGGCGCTTGTTGAAGCGCCTACGCTCGTTCCGAGTAAAATAACCACAATATACATAAGTGCATTGGATGCGGTCTCTGTAAGTTGTTTAACAACGCCGCACTCTCTGAATAAGTTACCGAGCATAAGCATACCGATAAGAGGAGCGGTCGTAGGAAGTATCATTACAACCACGATCGTTACGATGATAGGGAAAAGGATCTTCTCAAGCTTGGATACAGGGCGAAGCTGCTCCATCTTGATCGCTCTCTCCTTCTTGGTTGTAAGGAGCTTCATTATAGGCGGCTGAATGATCGGAACGAGTGACATATACGAATATGCCGCTACCGCAATAGGTCCCATAAGTGATGTCTGTCCGAGCTTACCTGCAAGGAAGATCGATGTAGGTCCGTCCGCACCACCGATGATCGAAATAGCCGCAGCTGCTTCTCCGTTGAATCCGAGAAGGATTGCAAGGAAATAAGCAGAGAAAATACCGATCTGCGCTGCCGCACCAAGAAGAAAGCTCTTAGGATTGGCAATAAGCGGGCCGAAGTCCGTCATGGCTCCGACACCCATAAATATCAGCGAAGGTAAAATACTCCATTCATCCAGTCTGTAGAAGAAATGCAGCAAACCTTCCGTTTCACCGTTCTCACCGGATGCCATAATACCGGGGAACATATTTACCAAAAGCATACCAAAAGCTATCGGAACCAAAAGCAGAGGTTCAAAGCCCTTGGCAATCGCAAGGTATAAGAACACCAGAGCAACAAGGATCATTACGTAATTGCCCCAAGAAAGGCTCATAAACGCTGTCTGACCCAGGAGGTTCTGGAGTGTATCAAGTACTGCTTCCATTTGAATATCCTCCAAAAAATGAGATGTTAGTTAAGTGTTGCAAGAACCTGGCCTGCCTCAACAGCACTTCCGGAATCAACATTAATTCCTGCAACCGTTCCATCTTCGGGAGCAACAACATCATTTTCCATCTTCATAGCTTCAAGTACAAGGATAACCTGGCCCTTCTTAACGGCCTCTCCTACGCTTGCCTTAACTGCAACGATCTTGCCGGGCATGGGAGCAACAACTTTGATCTTGCCGGCCGCACCTGCGGGTGCTGCTGCAGGAGCGGGTGCTGCCTTTGCTGCAGGTGCTGCGGGAGCTGCCTTGGGAGCAGGAGCAGCGGCGCCTGTTGAAGCACCTTCCTCTACCGTTACATCGTAAACATTGCCGTTAACTGTTATTGTATAATTTTTCATTGTAAAATATGCCTCCTTGAATTATCTATTGATCTTACGGATCGATCTGACTACAAAATCATCCGTGCTTTGTCCTGTATGAGCTGCAATGGCTGCCGCAATAACAGCAACAAGCTCAAGCTCACTTTCTTCTCTGCTTTCGATCTGTGCTACCGCATTATTAACAGATTCAATCGCTACGCTCTCGTCTTTGTCTTTTGTCTTGGCGGCCTTCTTCTTGGCCACAGCCGATTCCGCTTTGTTGATAAACTTGAAAAGGCTGATAACAAGTGACATAAAGATCAGAACCAGGAATACTATTGCAACACAGATCAGTGTATTACGGCCGGCCGTGGACAATTTGTCTGAAAGAGACATTGCATCGGCGGCTAAAATCATCTGATTCACCATTTGTTCACCTCACTAAATCGCCGTGTGCTTTCTTCCCGATGACACAGTCCTCTTGGAATAAAGCATCTCAAAGGCACTTATAAGGTATTTACGCGCATTTGCAGGTTCAACAACATTGTCGATAAGTCCGCGCGCGCCGGCAGATGTAATGCTTGTCTGAAGCTGCTCGTATTTAGCGGCGCCTTCATCGATCTTGTCCGGTTCATCCGCATAGATGATCTCGGCTGCAAGTCTTGCATCCATCATACCAAGCTTGCTGTCAGGAAGCGCAAATGTCATATCCGCTCCGATGGCTTTGGAATTCATAACAACATAGGCACTGCCGTAAGCATCGCCGGCAATAAGATTAACCTTGGGAACATCGGAAGAAGCAAGCGCGCTTGTAAGCTTGGCAGCTGCTCTTGCAATTGTTCTCTCGGAAGCCTTGGTTGCCTCAAAGCCCTTTGTATTGGTATAAGAAAGCACGGGAATGTTGAATGAATCACAGAATTTAACAAAATCCGCAGCCTTATACATTCCCTGTGTTGTAAGAACGCTGTCTATCTCAACGGTCTCACCCTTATCATCGGTATATGCGGTTCTGTTACCGAATACACCTACGGTAGTTCCGCCGAGCCTTATAAAGCCCGTTACCATATCCTTTGCAAAGTCTTTCTTAACCTCAGTGAATATTCTGCCATCACCAAGCTCCGCAAAAACATATGCAGGATCGGCAAGTCCGGCATCTATGGCCGATGCTCTGTTGAGATCGTCGGCAGGGTCCACACTATTATTGTCTTCAAAATTGGAAGGAAGGATCGAAATGAGTTCTCTGATCTGAGTGAATATCTCGCTCTCACTGCCCATAAAATCAACGAGTCCGCTGCTTTCGGACTGGAAAGCTGCACTTGCGGTATCATCGGTCTTGTTACCGGCAAGCGTATTGGGGCTGTTCACGAAAAGCTTCGCGTTTTTACCCTCCATAAATGTAAAGTCGCTGAGTGCACTTGCAACCGCAAGTCCACCGCCGCAGTTACCGAATACTGCGGTAATCTGAGGAATAAGACCTGATGCCTCAACCTGTTTTGCGTAAATCTTGCCGAATGCATCAAGTGCATCTCCCGCTTCCTCAAGTCTGAGGCCCACACTGTCAATAAGTCCGATAACAGGTGCTCCCATTTTGATAGCAAGATCATAAATTGCGGCGATTTTACGCGCATGCATCTCGCCTACCGAACCGCCAAGAACACTGCTGTCCTGGCTGTAAACGTATACAAGGCGATCGTCGATAGTGCCGTAACCTGTGATAACTCCGTCTGCAGGAGTATCCTTGTCGCTTAAGTTAAAATCGGTGTTACGGCTGGATACAAGTCCGCCGATTTCAACAAAGCTGTTGTCATCAAGCAGCGATGTTATTCTCGCAGCTGCCTGAGAAATCTTAGAATTGCTCATTTTTTCAGACCTCCAATTTCTGTAATCGCAATTTTTACCGAATAATATTTTACGGCAAATGTTGTAAAATAGCAAGTCTGAAAACAATTTGTTCAAAGTAGCGTCCAAAACGCCGCAGTAACCGGATATAACCGGATATCTGCGGCGTATAGATCTTGTATTATTGTTTTAATACTGACTGTCAGGTGTTTACTTGCCCATAAGCGTCTCAAGGTTCGACTGTGCAATCTTAAGCCCGTCATCGACATTGTATCTTCCGTCGATTATATCTCTCATAACTGCACCGAGTATGGTGTAGAAATCGGTCCACTCCTTGATGACAGGTCTGTATATTCCGTTTTCAAGTGCATCACAGATAACAGACAGATAGGGAGCTTTGCTTACTATGTTCTCATCCTTAAGACATGAATATCTGCAGGGTACACCGCCGTTGTCTATTGTGGACTTTTGAACCTCGGGATCCATAAGATACGAGAGAAGATTATATGCAAGTCCCTTATTATTGGAGTTGGCAGGTATGCCCATGGTCCAGATCCCATAAACATTACAGTTGTAACTTTCTGATGTCTCACTTATTTTACCGGGGATGGGACAATAGTATGTGGCTACGTCATCCGCCGGTGTGCACCATCCGGGCCAGCCTACGGCAAACAGGGCGCTGCCTTCCTCTACCGATGAGATAACCTCTTCTTTTATGCAAGCTCTGCCTGTTTTGATAAGCTTAAGGTATTGTTCCATGGCAAGGTGAAATTCATCCGTGTCAACAGAAGGGGTACCAGATGAGTCAATTACCCATCCGCCATATGCACATAAAACAGGGAGAAAGTCCACCACTATGTTGTTTTCAGTATCTCCCCTGTACAAAAAGCCGTCCATACCGGCGTCTTGGGCGCTTAAAGAAATATTTACAACATCCTCTAAACAGTTTATGTCACTCGAAGAATATCCGATTTCCTTAAGCCTGTTCTGATTATAAAGCAGAACCGTCACATTACCGTAATAAGGTACAAGAAAGATTTGATCGTCGCTGTAACAAACAGATGTCGTTGCAGGTATTATATCATCATCAAATTGATATCCCATTCCCGAAAGGCTCGTAAGAACGTTCTCCGCCATAAAGCCCGCCATCCACGAGCCGTCAACCATACATAAATCATATGCTCCGGAATAGTTGGCCGAATCCGAATAAATCGAATTGTAAAGATCATCCTCGGAGAATTCCATTACTTTACATTCTATACCGTATTCTTTCTCAAAATCAGGCAGGCACTCCTTGATAACCTCTGCATAGATACCGGATCTGAGCGCGAGCACAAGCCTATCGCCCGCGTTATTCGTACCGTTGCAACCGGTAAATGTAAAGGCAGAGCCGGCGGTAATTGCAACCGCCAGCATTTGCGCAATCCAAAAATATTTTACCTTAATCATAAGACCATCGCCTTGCTTAAATCTTAAATACCGAAACCGTCTTGTCCATATCCTCTGCAATTTCGGAAAGCTTGGTTGCAGAAGTTGATATATCTCCCATAAGTTCGGTAACAACGGTTGTTGAAGCGGAAGTTTCCTCCGCACTTGCCGCATTCTCCTCAGCAATTGCAGAGAGATTCTGAACAGTGTCAACAACGGCATTTCTTGACTGATCCATCGCGCTTGCTTTATGCGAGATTTCATTGATACCTTCAATCGTCTCATCAATTCCGTTCTTAACCTGGCCGAACATATCGCTAACCTGAGATACACACTCGCTCTGTTCAGCCATGATTTTCTTAACCTCTTCCATAGTTGAAACGGCATTGTTGGAATCTTCAATAAGCGTAGTTGTAATGCCTTCGATCAACTTTGCAGAATCATTTGATTGCTCGGCAAGCTTCTGAATCTGTGAAGCAACAACTGCAAATCCTCTTCCGGCTTCACCGGCTCTTGCAGCTTCGATCGAAGCGTTAAGAGAAAGCAGATTGGTCTCTTCCGCAATATTCGCAATAATAGCAGTTGCCTCTTTTATCCTGTTTGCCGAAGAATTGGTAACATTGGTCTGCTCGTAAATCTCTTCAACAGCCTTGGTTGCTTCGGTACCGATCTTACTGAGGTTATCGATGATATCCATAGCGGAATCGCTTGATGCCTTGATCCTGTCGGAGGCAATCTTCATATCAGCGGTCTTACTTACGGTTTCCTCAATCTCGTTACCTATATCGACAACGCTGGAAGAAGCTTTCTCTGTTTCCTGAGCCTGGCTTGTAGCGCCCTGCGCGATATCCTGTACAGCAAGATCAACCTGGGATACACTGTTTAAAGTATCCTCGGAAATGGATGACAGAGATCTTGCTGTTTCCGCAAGTTCCGCACTGTTACGCTGAAGTTCTTCTACCGCTTCGGATACAGCCTTGGTAAGAGCGGTTGTGGCTCCGGCAATCTGGCCGACTTCATCTTTTCTGTCAGCATAGGATTTAAGCTGATCAGACTTGGTCATATCCATTGACTGACCGATATCTCCAATCACATTCTTAACCTTAACAAGATCTTTTGCAACAAGGGTAACCGTAACAAAGGTAATGCCTGAAATAACGATCACTGCAACTATGGAAAGGATCACAACGAATGTCGACAGAGCATTCGTAGAAGCCAAAGCTTCACTTACCGGATCGGATACGATAAATACCATTCCAAGCTCGGAAATATAAGTGTACGCAGAAATAACTTTGACACCGGTTACCGAATCGGTATAAGTAGAAGTTCCGGTATTGTTGGTAACGGCAGTCTGCATAAGTGATGCGATCTCCGTTTCCGTTATCTCAGTTCCTATCTTGGTATCGTCATCGGCAAACACATACTGATTCTTACCGACGGAAAGAAGCGTATAATATGCTTTTGTCAGTCCCTGGAACTGGAGTTCATCAAGGAGGTTTACAAGACCCGCAGCGTTAATTCCGGCTCCCACATAACCGATAAGCTCATCACCGTTAAATACAGGATAATAATTAACGATTACCTGTGCTCCGGTTGTAGGGGATACATTAATGCCTCTAAAATATGCACCCTTGGTGCTCTTCATCTCAGTATATATGCTTTCCATATTCTCTCTTGATGAAGCAAAACCGCCGACTGCGGCTTCTACGCTATGAGCGATCTGCAATGTCTCAAGATTGCAAACAAACAGTCCTTCAAGATTATCCTGAACTCCTGCCGCATCCAAGATATATGCCTGGAGTACTGCCTGCTTTTCCTTATCTGTTTCATTGAGAAGAGCCTCTTTAACAATCGGGTTCTTGGCAATAGAAGCGATGTATGTCTGAATAACTGACATATACTCGGTAATAAGTGTGGACCTCGCGTCACTCGCTTCAATGAGTCTGTTCTGAGTAACATCAGTCATTGATTTGGTCGCACTGTTTCTGACTGTGATCGTTAAAGCAGTTAGACCGATCACAAGTGCAATAATGACAATAAGTGAAATCTTTGTGGACATTCTCCAATTCTTCATGTGAAGTTCCTCCTAGTGTAATAATTATTGCCCTTCCACTTTCATTAAGGTGGTATCATTATACTACGACTGTTACCAAAGTACAATGTCATAGTACTATATTTTTAAAAAAATTGTTTTTTCTATAATTTACAGTCGGTCGCAGACCGGATTGCTAACAGATCCGCACAGCGCGACTTTAGCTGCACGATGCGGATCTGTCTTAAAGTTATTTTATATGGATTATTGCCGGTTCTGAGCCGGAAGTACACTTTCCCGGGAAGTATTACAGATGCCAGATATCTCTGTTGTACTCCTCTATCGTTCTGTCACTTGAGAAAAAGCCGGCCTTGGCAATATTGATAAGTGCCTTCCTGGCCCAGGTCTTACGATCGGAATAATCTGCAAGTGCCTTATCCTTAACCTTGATATAATCATCAAGATCGAGAAGCGTCATAAACCAGTCTTTCTTGATAAGCTCTGCGTGAAGTCTGAGAAGGCTCTCGGCATCACCTGCTTCCATAACGGGTACACTGATAATAAAATCAATGATCTTCTTAAAGCGCTCATTGGTAATATAGTAATCACGCGCCTTGTAATCTGCTTTGGCATAATGCTCGATAACCTGATCGGATGACTCGCCGAAGAAGTAAATATTATCCTCACCTACAAGTTGTCCGATCTCAACATTTGCACCGTCCCTTGTTCCGAGAGTAAGCGCGCCGTTAAGCATAAACTTCATATTACCGGTTCCGGATGCCTCCTTGGAAGCAAGCGAAATCTGCTCGGAAATATCCGTTGCGGGTATAACCTTGGCAGCCTTGGTAACATTATAATTCTCGATCATAACGACTTTGAGATAAGGGCTTACCTCAGGATCGTTCTCGATAACCTGCTGCATACAGAGAATGAGGTGGATGATGTCCTTGGCGATCGTATACGCAGGAGCAGCCTTGGCACCGAAGATCGCGGTGATCGGAGTCTTCGGCTTCTTTCCTTCCTTGATCTCGAAATATTTGTTGATAAGGTAAAGCGCGTTCATCTGCTGACGCTTATATTCATGAAGTCTCTTAACCTGCACATCAAATACCGAATTGACATCAATATCGATAAACTGCGTTGCCTTCAGATACTCCTTAAAGCGGACCTTGTTGTGCTTCTTGATCTCAGCGATCCTGGCAAGTACTTTATCGTCATTAACGTATTTAAGAAGGTCCTCGAGTTTGGTAGCGTCCTTCTTAAAATCAGGTCCGATAAGGCTCTCTATATATGCCGCAAGCTCTTCATTGCAGTGAAGAAGCCATCTTCTGAAGGTGATACCGTTGGTCTTGTTGTTGAATTTCTCAGGATAGATCTTGTAGAAATTGTTAAGTTCGGAATCCTTAAGTATCTCGGTATGAAGATAAGCAACGCCGTTAACGCTGTGTCCGTAGTGCATATCCATATGAGCCATATGAACTCTGTCGTTATCGTCAATGATATATACGCTTCTATCCTGAAAACGGTTTCTTACCTTATCATCAAGTTTCTTGATAATGGGAACAAGCTGAGGAACAACCTTTTCAAGATATGAAAGCGGCCATTTCTCAAGTGCTTCGGCAAGGATTGTGTGATTGGTATATGAGCAAACCTTGGTAACGATATTCGCAGCTTCATCAAAGTTAACGCCGAAATCGCCAAGAATTCTGATAAGCTCGGGAATAACCATTGAAGGATGGGTATCGTTGATCTGTATCTGCGCATAATCAGCAAGGTCATAGAGATTCGAGCCCTTGGCCTTAGCCTCGTCAATAATAAGGTGAGCGGCATTGCTTACCATAAAATACTGCTGATATATTCTGAGAAGATTACCGGCCTCATCCGAATCATCGGGATAAAGAAATAAAGTAAGATTCTTCTTGATATCGGTCTTATCGAACCAGATCGAATCGCCCTGAATGATCGACTCATCAATGGTATCTATATCAAAAAGATGAAGTTTCTGGGTTCTGTTGTTGTAACCCGTAACATCGATATCATACATCTTGGAGCGTACTTTAAGATCGCCGCCGAAATCAATATCATATCCCGTCTCTGTCTCGTTAAGCCAGCCGGAATCCTCAATCCAGGGATTGGGCGTCTCCTTCTGCTTATTCCACTCAAATTCCTGCTTAAACAGACCCATATGATATCTGAGTCCCACACCGTCACCGTTAAGTCCGAGAGATGCTATGGAATCAAGGAAGCATGCGGCAAGACGTCCAAGGCCGCCGTTACCGAGTGAAGGCTCAGCTTCTATCTCCTCGATGTCATATATGCTTTTGCCAACCTCTTCAAGCTGCTTCTTAACATCCTCGAATACGCCGAGATTGATAAGATTGTTGGAAAGGAGCTTTCCGATAAGGAACTCTGCGGAAATGTAATATACCTTCTTCTTGCCCTCGCCTGTCTGCCTTGCGGCGGCAAGATTCTTGGTCATAAGAAGAAGCGCAACATAAATTTCTTCGTTGATACAATCCTTAATATCCTTGTTGTAAAGTTCATTGCAGGCATCCTTAAGAGTGGTTGCCTTGATGGTTTTCATTTTACCGTCTTCAAAACGTCCGTAGGTAATCGCAAGATCTTTCAGTTCATTCTTCATGCTCTTAGTAAACTCCTTTTCTCTTAGTCTCCATTTCCAGTTATTGCCGATCGTTGACGGCAGATTCATTCTGGTTGAATTATCTGTTCCGAGGATGTCCTGCATCGGCAGGATTACGGTGTCGGCGCAGGATGCGTATGCACATCTTCTGAGCGCCGGTAAAATATCCTCAGTCTCGGTAACATTAAGATATTTTTTCATATTCCTAAGTTGCTTCTCGCCGCAGTTCTCAAGATATCCGTTGATCGGTTCATTGTCGTGAGTACCTGTATATACGACAAAATTACTTGATGTCATATAGGGAAGATGCTCGTTATCCCGGCTTCCGTCAAAAGCAAATTCCAGGATCTTCATTCCCGGATAGCCGCTCTTTTTGATCGTGCTTCTTACCGCAGGAGTAACAACCCCGAGGTCCTCCGCAATTATCTTCGAATCGCCGATAACCGAATCGATCGCTTTGGTAAGCTTAAGCGCGGGGCCCTTGGCATAGAAACCTTCCTTGGGCACTCCATCAACCGGAATATTGTAGTAATTAACGATTCCAATAAAATGATCGATTCTTATCACATCATAGAGCTTTGCATTGGCGATCATTCTCTTCTTCCACCATGCAAAGTCATCCTTTTCCATTTTAGCCCAGTCATAAAGCGGATTGCCCCATTTCTGTCCATAATCGGAAAATGCATCCGGCGGGCAGCCGGCAACAAATGTAGGCTTAAGATCTGCGTCAAGCTGGAAAAGTCCGGGATTGGCCCATACATCGGCCGAATCAAGCGCAACATATATCGGAATATCTCCGATTATCTCAATGCCGTGTCTGTTCGCATAGCCCCTTAGTTCATGCCACTGTTTATAGAATTCATACTGAATGAATTTGTAAAATTCGATCTCATGAGCAAGCTTCCTGGAATATTTGGCTATTGCCTCCTTCTTGCGAAGCTTGATATCCTTCTCCCAGGAAAGCCATTCCTTATTATCATGGTCAGCTTTGATCGCCATATACAGAGCATAATCCTCAAGCCAGAATTTATTCTCCTTAAGAAATGCCTTATATTCCCTGGACCCAAGGACATTGCCCGCTCTGCCATAAGCTTTCATAAGCACTTTAAAACGATTGTTAAAAAGCCTCTCATAGTCCACATAACGTTCATCATAGCACCATTTTATCCTGTTTACTTCGGATTTGCGAAGAAGCTTCTCTTCGATCAGAATATCCAGATCGATAAAATACGGATTACCCGCAAACGTTGAAAAAGACTGATACGGGCTGTCACCATAGCTTGTAGGTCCAACCGGAAGCACCTGCCAGTAACGCTGTCCCGCAGCTCTTAAGCTGTCCACAAAATCGTACGCGGCCTTACCGAGAGTACCGATGCCGTAGGGGGAAGGAAGTGAGCTTATTGCAAGAAGGACCCCCGCACCGCGGCCAAAACTTTTCTTTAACATTGCACCAATTATCTCCTTTTACTTCATTATACAGATTTTCCTCATTTATGCTACAAATACTATACAACGAAACGGTTTCGTATTATAGCACAATTTTATATAAATATTATTTTTCTTTTTGTGCAATTTGCATAATAGAATTACATTGATCACCTTTTTTTGACTTTTTATAGCCCGATTCGCATCTCGACTTTCCGAAAACGGTTTTTTTACTCTTTACTGTAAAATCCTTATTTTACAGCGAATTCCTGCATCGAAATTCTCCGAAAATCTTAGCGCGATTTAGCGCAACTTCACGCAATACGCTTTTTTATTGACCTTTACATATATAAAGTGCTATTATTTCATTTGATGAAAATGCTTATTTTATCCTTGCCGACATTCCCGGCATTTCATATTTTAAGCGAATAAGAATCATACACAAGGAGTAACAAGATGAGTAAGAGTTTTAATGACATTCTGGAGAGGGTTAAAACCTGCTCCACTAAGAAAGTTGCGGTTGCGGTAGCACAGGACGACGCGCTTCTCGAGGCCGTTAAGGCAGCGAAAGAAAGAGGGATCGCAGATTCCATCCTCGTAGGCGATGCCGACAAGATTACAGAGATAGCCGCTACACTTAATATGAACCTTAGCGATTATGAGATCATTGACGTTAAAGACATTACAGAAGCTGCTCTTACAGCTGTTAAGCTCGTTCATGACGGCAAGGCCGATATGTATATGAAGGGTCTTATCGATACCAAGGGCTTCTTAAAGAGCGTTCTTGACAAAGAGGTAGGCCTCAGAAGCGGAAAGCCCCTCTCGCATGTCTGCGTATTTGACATTAAGGGTATGGACCATCTTCTTTTCCTTACAGATGTTGCTTTTATGACATATCCCACACTTGAGGATAAGGTTGCGATCATCAACAATACTGTAGAAATCTGCCACGCATGCGGAATCGACAATCCCAAGGTTGCTCCTCTTGCTGCAGTTGAAGTTGTTAACGAGAAAATGCCCGTAACCGTTGAAGCCGCAGAACTTACCAAGATGAACGAAGACGGCAGGATCACAGGCTGCATCGTTGACGGACCTCTTTCATATGACCTTGCAACATGTCCCGAGGCCGCTAAACACAAGGGTGCAACCGGACGTAAGATCGTCGGTGATGCCGATGTTCTTCTCTTCCCCGATATTCATGCAGGTAACATCACATATAAAGCACTTGTACACAATTCAGATTCAATTAACGGTAACCTTATAACAGGCACCAAAGCTCCCGTAATCCTTACAAGCCGCAGCGATTCCTTCGAAGTTAAAGTTAACTCGCTCGCGCTCGGGGCCGTTGTTGCCGAAGCAATGAAGACTAACCGGTAATATCCGGTGCCTTCATTCGCCTTTTGCACAGTCCGCGCGGCAATGCATATTTAATATTTAATATAATTCAGGAGGTATTTTACATGGCATATCTAAGCCTTATCATCAACCCCGGTTCAACATCTACCAAGATCGGAATCTTCGAGGACGAGACGCTTCTCTTCGACGAGACGCTCCGTCACGCTACCGAGGAAATCGCTAAATACGACACGATCATTGACCAGAAGGATTTCCGTAAAGATATAATCCTTAATTTCCTTAAGGAGAAGAATTTTGATATAAAGACCCTCAGCTTCATCGTAGGAAGAGGCGGCATGTTAAAGCCCATTCCCAGTGGAACCTACGAGGTCAGCGACGCTCTTTTGAACGACCTTAAAATCGGCGTTCAGGGACAGCACGCATCCAACCTCGGCGGTATTCTTGCAAGAGAGATCGGCGATGAGCTTGGTATCCCCTCTTACATCGTAGATCCCGTTGTTGTTGACGAGATGCTTCCCGTTGCCAGATATTCCGGTGTTCCCGAGCTTCCCCGTAAATCAGTATTCCACGCTCTTAACCAGAAGGCGGTTGCAAGAAGATATGCCAAGGAAGCCGGCAAGAAATACGAGGATTTAAACCTTATCGTTGTTCACCTCGGCGGCGGTGTTTCCGTAGGGCCTCACAAGAACGGTAAAGTAATCGATATCTGTAACGCCCTTGACGGCGACGGAGCTTTCTCTCCCGAGAGAGCCGGTGGGGTTCCTTCGGGCGAACTTATCAAAATGTGCTTCTCCGGCAAATACACAGAGAAGGAAGTTTACAGGAAGATTGTCGGAAACGGCGGTTTTAACGCATATCTCGGTACCAATGATATGAGAGTTGTTGAGAAGATGATCGATGAAGGCAATCAGGATGCCGTTAATCTTCGCGAAGCTTTCGTATACCAGATCGCCAAGGATATCGGCTCTATGGCTGTTGTTCTCGACGGCAAAGTTGACAGGATCATCGTTACCGGCGGTATCGCATACGATAAGAATGTTATGGAGATGTTAAAGGCCAAATGTGAATGGATCGCTCCTTTCACCATATATCCCGGCGAGGATGAGCTTCTTGCTCTTGCCCAGGGCGGCCTGAGAGTCATTAAGGGTGAGGAAAAGCCCGGCGTGTACTAGAAATAACTTAGTAATATAATCAAGTTGAGGAATTGTTGATAGCAGTTCCTCAGCTTTTTTAATTCATCTTATATTTTGCGGATATCCGGCAACTAGAAGCTTGCCGCGATGATCTCAGGATTAAAGCCTGCCGCTTTAAGTGCGTCTATTATCTCCTGCTTGTGCTCCATACCGAAAGCTTCCATGGATATTTTAAGTTCTACGGCGGCATTACGGTTAATGGATACAAACTGATTATGTTCAAGCTTGATCACATTACCCTTCGCTTCCGCAATTACCTTGGCAACCCTGAGGAGTTCGCCAGGCTTGTCCGGAAGAAGTACGGATACAGAAAAGACTCTTCCTCTCTGGATAAGTCCGTGCTGAACGACCGAAGACATCGTGATAACGTCCATATTACCGCCGCTAAGGATCGATACGATCTTCTTGCCGGACACATCCATATGTTTAAGCGCCGCAACCGTAAGAAGTCCCGAATTCTCGACAACCATTTTATGATTCTCAACCATATCGAGAAAGGCAACGATAAGCTCGTCATCGGGCACTGTGATTATATCGTCTATATTCTCCTGTATATAAGGGAAAATATTGCTTCCGGGCGTCTTAACGGCCGTACCGTCGGCAATTGTATTAACCTTGGGTAGTGTGGTAACTTTGCCCTCGCGAAGCGAAACCTGCATGCAATTGGCGCCTTCGGGCTCAACGCCTATAACTTTGATCTTGGGATTAAGCATCTTGGCAAGAGTCGATACACCGGTCGCAAGACCGCCGCCACCTATAGGTACAAGAATATAATCAACTGTCGGAAGTTCCTTTATGATCTCCATAGCGATAGAACCCTGACCCGTCGCAACATCCAGATCGTCAAAAGGATGTATAAATGTATATCCGTTCTCGGTCGCAAGCTTCTTCGCATATTCACAGGATTCGTCATATACATCTCCGTATAAAACGACATCAGCCCCATAGCCCTTGGTTCTGTTGATCTTAATAATGGGCGTGGATGTAGGCATTACGATAGTAGCCTTAGCCTTATAGATCTTGGCTGCGTAAGCAACACCCTGTGCATGATTGCCGGCAGATGCGGTAATAAGACCCTTCTCCCTCTCCTCATCGCTGAGTGTGCTTATTTTATAATAAGCGCCTCTTACCTTGTAAGCACCTGTATACTGCATATTCTCCGGCTTAAAATACACCTTGTTGCCTGTAATATTGCTGAAATACTCCGAATATACAAGCCTTGTGTCAAGGGTTACCTCCTTGACTCTCTCAGCCGCTTCCTCAAATTTGTCAAGACTAAGTTTCTCCATTATTTGCGCCTTCTTCCTCTTGATCTTCGCCTTCAAAAATCGCATTCACAAAATCCTCGGAATTGAATTTCTGAAGATCCTCTATATGTTCACCGACGCCGATATATTTAACCGGCACGCCATATTCCGACTGTATCGCAACGGCAATTCCGCCCTTGGCAGTTCCGTCCATCTTCGTAAGAATGATGCCGGAAATTTCCGTAACATCCTTGAATTCCTTAAGCTGACTGAGTGCATTCTGCCCCGTCGTTCCGTCAAGGACTATAAGCGTTTCCCTGTAAGCATCGGGATATTCCCTGTCTATAATCCTGTCAATCTTACGAAGCTCGTCCATAAGATTCTTCTTATTGTGAAGTCTTCCCGCCGTATCACAGATCAGCACATCCGCCTTGCGTGCCTTGGTCGCCTGAATTGCGTCATAGATAACCGCACCGGGATCCGAGCCCTCGCTTTGCGATATAAAATCCGCTCCGCTTCTTTCAGCCCACATTTTAAGTTGATCGATGGCTGCCGCTCTGAAGGTATCGGCCGCTGCAAGCACAACCTTTTTGCCGTTTCCGATAAGTCCGGCCGCAATCTTACCGATCGAAGTGGTCTTACCGACACCATTAACTCCGATCACAAGAAGTACGGACTTCTTATCCTCATATTCGTATGCGTTTTCGCCAAGATTCATCTGCTCTTTGATGGAATCGATAAGAAGCTGCCTGCATTCCAAGGGCTCCTTTATCTTATTCTCTTTAACCTTGACTTTGAGGTCGTCTATAATCTTTTCAGTCGTTGCAACGCCGATATCGGCGATTATAAGTGTCTCTTCAAGCTCTTCATAGAAATCGTCATCTATCTTGCTAAAGCCGTGAAACACGGAACTTATGCCCTTCGCAACATTATTTCTGGTCTTGGAAAGTCCCTCAACCAGCTTCTTAAAAATATTAGCCATTTGATTCTCCTACACGATCATTCCTACTGCGCCGATTCGCCGCGTCGTCCCGCCGCGAAGGTCCTGCCAAAGTTATTTTACCTCAGCCGGCTTATCGTCAAGTTCCTTCTCCACAAGATCGACCGAAACAAGAGTCGATACACCCTTCTCCTGCATGGTGATACCGTATAATCTGTCCGCAGCGTTCATAGTACCGCGTCTGTGGGTGATACAAATAAACTGTGTGTGCCTGGTCAGTTTGTGCAGATACTTGGCAAAGTTATCGATATTGCTGTCATCAAGCGCCGCTTCGATCTCATCAAGAAGACAGAAGGGCGAAGGCTTGAGATTCTGTATCGCAAATAAAATACATATAGCCGTAAGTGATTTCTCACCGCCGGAAAGCTGCATCATATTCTTAACCGCTTTTCCGGGAGGCTGAGCGATGATAGCGATATCGGCATCAAGAATATCCATATCATCCTGAAGCTTAAGTTCACCGTGACCGCCGCCAAAAAGCTGCTTGAATACTTTATCGAATTCAACCTTAATAAGCTCGAACTGCTCGGTAAAACGCTCTCTCATGCCCGTATCAAGTTCTGCTATAACGCCTTTAAGTTTGTCAGTGGCCTCAATAAGATCGTCGTGCTGCTTCTTGAGGAATTCGTATCGCTCCGAAACTTCCTTGTATTCCTCGATGGAATTGACATTGACATCACCGAGTCGCTTAATATCTCCCTTGATGCCGGCAATCATCTTCTTCATCTCGGGCATATCTCCGAGTTCTTCGTTTCTGAGTGCCTGAGCCTCACTTATAGTAAGTTCGTATTCGTTCCACATATAGTCAATATGTGAATCTCTGTCATTCTCAAGCTTGGTAATGCTGTCATTTAAACGGAACTGTTCCTTATCAAGAAGTGATACCTTCTCGCGGTATTCCTCAATACTTGCAAAGAAGGACTTATTCTCCTCGTTAAGAGCATTCTTCTTCTCCTTAAGTTCTGCAAGTTCCCTCTCGTATTCTTCTATCGTATCACAGGCAACCTTGATAGTCTCTTTGATCGATTCTATCTGCTCGTTCTTAACAGTGATCTGTTCTTTGGAATCGGATCTGTTGTCTTCAAGATCGTCGATATCATCCTTAAGTCTTGCGATCTCACGAAGGACTCTCTTAAGACCCTCCTCCTTGAATTCAAGGCTGCTCTTGATATTAACGAATTCTTCGTTGATCCCTACCGCATCGGCGTTTCTCTTCTCAAGTTCACTCTTAAGCTCTTCAAGCGTACTGCTTGCCTCTTCGTTTGCTCTGGTAATATCGTTGTTGGTCGTATCGATTTCAAGTGTCCTGGAAGTGAGACCTTCAAGATTGGAATTGATCTCCTTGACCTGATCTTCCATCTCCCTGGTTTCACGAACATTGTCAGTATATACCAGCTTGATCTCATCGGTCTTTTCCTTCATCTGATCATAGGAGAGCTGCTTGGTATTCTTAACAATTGCAAGTTCCTGAAGCTTGGCCTTATTATCCTCCAGACTCTCATCATTTGCGGCAATCTGAAGCGACAATTCGTCAAGTCTCTTATTGACTTCATCAATATAGGTGTTCTTCTCGGATATTTTACCCTCAAGCTCCTCAATCTCACGTCTTCTTCCGAGGAGGTTTGAAGAATTCTTGTAAGCACCGCCTGACATTGAACCGCCGGGTGCAAGGAGTTCGCCTTCAAGAGTAACGATCCTGTATGAATAATTATTCTTGCGGTTGATCATAACTGCATTGTCCACCGTGTCCACGACAAGGCATCTTCCGAGAAGATATCGTGCAAGCTCCTTATATTCGCTATCAACATCCACAAGATCGCTGGCAAGCCCGATATATCCCTTCTCTCCATCGGGAAGCGATGAAAGTCCCTTATATTTAAGGGCATCAAGAGGAAGGAATGTCGCCCTTCCCGCTTTATTTTCTTTGAGAAATCTGATCATGCGCTTGGCAGTCTCTTCATCCTTTGTAACTATATTCTGAATTGTTCCGCCGAGTGCCGTCTCTATAGCAACCTCATACTGCTTCTCGGAACGTATGATATCTGCAACAACACCGATTATACCGCTCTCACGGTTTTTATTTTCCATGACACGCTTAATGGAATTGCCATAGCCGTCATATCTCTCCGCGATATTCCGGAGAGTCTCAAGATGTGAACTGAGCCTGATCCTCTCTTCCTTGGCTTCGTTAATGCCTTTCTTGAGTTTCTCCTTTTCATCCTTAAGATCCTGCTGATTGGCCGCAGTGAACGCTATCGTCTCATTAAGAGCATCAATCTGTCCCACAACCTCATCAAGTTCGGCCTTAAAGCGTCCAAGAGATGCCTCATATGTATCCTCATCGGACTTATACGAAAGAAGTTTGGAAGTAAGCTCGGCCTTTCTTATATTGAGCTGCTCGAGCATAGCGCGGTAACGCTGCTCACTTGCAGTGATCTCGTTCTTATTGTTAAGATTGGTATAAAATGTATTACGCCTGTCCTCAATCTCTTTTGTAAGAGCATTGATCCTGTTATTAAGCGATTCAATAGCACGGTCGGATTCATTCTTACGTCCGTAAATATCATCCGCGCCGGCACTTATTGCATCCTTTTCGGCAATAAGGTTTTGCTTCTCTTCCTCACGCTCCTCGATCTGCTCCTTAATGGAAGCGATCCTCTCGGTAAAATGCTTATCGTTTATCGCCTCGGTATTGATCTGCTCATTAAGTATTGCGATCTGAGATTCAAGCTTATTGCGGTCGATAAGAGCCTGATTATTGAGCGCGCCGAGTTCATCGATACGCGCATCAACAGAAGCCAGAGCCTCCTGCTTCTCGTCATAGACATTCTTAATCTCTTCATATTTGGAAGAAGCCTCGGCAAGATCGTTATTAACGATCTCAAGTCTGCCGGTCTGCTCGGCGAGCTTGCCCTTAATCTCCTCAGAATCAAGAAGGAAGAGATTAACCTCATATTTCTTGAGATCTTCCTTGTACTGAAGGTATGCTTTCGCCTTCTCGGACTGCTTTTCAAGCGGTCCGACCTGCTTTTCAAGCTCCCCAAGTATGTCGTTTATTCTTACAAGATTGTTGGATTCCGCATCAAGATTACGCTGTGCGGCAGTCTTACGCTTCTTGAATTTAACGATTCCGGCAGCCTCATCAAAAAGTTCCCTTCTCTCATCGGCTCTTCCGGAAATGATCTTCTCGACCTGACCCTGACCTATGATGGAATAACCTTCCTGACCGATACCCGTATCATAGAAAAGCTCATTGATATCCTTTAGTCTGCAGGCATTTCCGTTAAGAATATATTCACTCTCACCCGAACGGAAAACTCTTCTGGTAACGGTGATCTCATTATAATCTATATCGATCGCTCTGTCCGCATTGTCCATAACAAGCGATACGCTGGCAAAACTCTGTGGTTTACGTGCCTGAGTACCCGAGAAAATAATATCCTCCATACGGCTGCTTCGAAGGATCTTGGCGCTCTGCTCTCCAAGAACCCATCTTACCGCGTCAGCGATATTACTTTTACCCGAACCGTTAGGTCCTACGATACCCGTAATGCCCTCGTCAAACTCAAACAGCATTTTATTTGCAAAGGACTTAAAGCCCTGTATTTCAATTCTCTTTAAGTACATGATATAACTACCGTCCGTTCATTTTCATGATTGCATCATATGCGGCATGCTGCTCCGAAGCTTTCTTGCTGCTACCGCTGCCCTCGCCGTAGACCTTACCGTTTGCCACAACCTGCGAGGTGTATATTTTATTATGATCCGGGCCTTCTTCGCCTGTAAGAACATATTTGACGTCCCCAAGGCCGACCGACTGGAAGCGTTCCTGCAGGATCGTCTTGCTGTCCACAAAGAGCTTCTTGCTGTCAATGTCCCTCAGAATAAATCTCCCTATAAAATCCCTTGCCGGCTCGATTCCGCCGTCAAGATATATCGCACCGATAACCGCTTCAAATGCATCACTTACGATGGAATCGCGAAAGCGTCCGCCCGTAAGTTCCTCTCCCTTGCCCATATACAGCGAGTTACCGAGATCAATATCCTTGGCACACAGCGCAAGCGTAGGCTCACAAACCAAGCTGGCTCGTATTTTACTCAGCTCGCCCTCGCTCTTATCGGGATATCGGTTATAGAGATAATCACTGACGGTCACTTCAAGAACTGCATCGCCAAGAAATTCAAGCCTCTCATTGCTGTGGTATTTGTCATGAAAGACTTCGTTGCCGTAGGAACTGTGTGTAAGCGCAAGTTCAAGCAGGGATGCATTATTGAAATTATATCCTATTGTCACCATAAAATGGGTTAAATCTGTCATTTTACCCCTCAAAGATTAACACGAATAAAGCTATTCGCACCGGGTGCACCCTGTAGTCAAAGGCGTACCCTATTACGAAAAAGAGCCCACTTATTAGGCTGCCGCTTAATATGCGGCAGATAATAAAATGGGCCCGTTCACATAATTCTCAAATAAATTACTGATTGCTTACTGCTGCTTTGATCTGCTCAACAGCATCAGATACCGTAACTATGGATTCAGCGGCCTCGTTGGGAATCTCAATTCCGAACTCTTCCTCAATACCCATAATGATCTGGAAAACATCAAGTGAATCCGCACCAAGATCATCAACGAAAGTTGTCTCAAGTGTGATGTCGCTTGCATCAACATTAAGTACCTCTGCAATAATCTGCTGTAATTTCTCAAATTCCATATTCGATAACCTATTCCTTTCTCTAAGGCACCCGATAGAATAAAATTAAAGTAGATAAGGATGCCCCGAATTGCCACGCAATTCTAAAATTAAGTATATTGAAAATATAATGCTTGTCAAGGATAATTTGGCCCTCTTTATGTCTTGACGCAAATACATCAAGCCTTATTCTCAGTACCGAGTTTAGCACGGATCTTGCCCGTAATATCAGCCTCCGTAAACTGTACGCACTGATAAATGGAATTCATGATCTCCTTGGCATCCGAGCTACCGTGGGACTTGACAACAAGCTTGTTAAGACCGATCATGGGCGATCCGCCGTACTCGCTCGCATCATATTGCTTCATCATCTTCTTGAGATCCTTCTTGATCATCGCACCGGCTATTTTACCGTGAAGGGAAGACATAATGGTCTTCTTGATCTCCTTGAAAAGTGTGAGACCGACACCTTCATACATCTTAAGCACAACATTGCCGACAAAGCCGTCACAGACAACAACGTCCGCATCGCCCGCGGGAATCCTGATGGCTTCGATGCTTCCTATAAAATTGATATCGGGGCATTCCTTAAGAAGCGGGAAAGTCTCTTTTACAAGCGCATTGCCCTTCTCTTCCTCAGCTCCGTTATTAACGATTGCAACCCTGGGATTCTCGATGCCCATTATTTCCTTCATATAGATCGAACCCATCTGAGCAAACTGCACAAGATGATCGCTTCTGACATCAACATTGGCACCACAATCTATAAGAATGAAGGTACCTGTTGCGGAAGGAAGAACAGGTCCGAGAGGCGGTCTCTCGATTCCTTTGATCCTGCCTACGATGGCATTACCGCCGACAAGTACCGCACCGGTACTTCCCGCAGAAACAAAAGCATCCGCCTTATCCTCTTTGAGAAGCTTCATAGCAACCACAAGGGACGAATCCTTCTTACGACGGATCGCAAGTGTGGGCTTCTCTGCCGTCTCGATGATCTCGGTGGCATTTATCACTTCGATTCTGCTCTTGTCATAGGTATATTTGGCAAGTTCTGCCTCAACGACCTCCTGCTTACCTACGAGCTTGATCTCTACATCTTCGCTGCCGTTTACGGCCATTACAGCACCTTCGACGATTGCTCCGGGTGCATTGTCGCCTCCCATTGCATCAACAGCGACGATAATCCTCTTATTATCCATATTTTACATCCTCCATAGGATTTATCTTTTGAAAATAAGAAACCCCGGGTTATTATAAATAGTCCGGGGAAACAATTATACACTATGTCTTAGTGGACTAAACTCATCGGCCCGTCATAAAGGACATGACTAACCAACGATTAAGCCTCCTGAGCGATAATCTCTTTCTTATTGTATGATCCGCAAGCCTTGCAAACTCTGTGAGACATCATAAGAGCACCACATTTGCTGCACTTTACAAGATTGGGAGTAGCCATTTTCCAGTTAGCTCTTCTCTGATCCCTATGACCCTTGGATGATTTATTCTTGGGGCAAATCGACATCTTGTTACACCTCCTCGATCAGATAATCATAAAACAAATTGCCAATTTAGGGTTCTATCCCCTTACAGCACTTTTGCAATTATACAAGAGTGAATTTGGTTTGTCAATGATATTTTGAAAAATTTCAGCAATTCCGATATAAGACTAGTTCTCGGCAGCGGTCGTTGTCTCGCTCTCGGCAACGACTGTTGTCTCGCTCTCGGCAACGACTGTTGTCTCGCCCTCGGCAGCGACTGTTGTCTCGCCCTCGGATGTGCTCTCCTCCTCGGCGCGCTGCTTGGCAACGTTTATGGTAAGTGAGGTACCGTCCTCATAGAGGCGAACCTGCATAATATTGATCTCTTCTACTGCCTCCTTCTCTACTTCAAATACAAGCTGAACATCTCTCGTCTCACCTGCCTCGACCACGAAATCGTGAAGATTCGAGAGATCGTTCAGAAGAAGATTACCGTAATTATTACAAACATATTCCGCATCTATTACGATTCTGAATACTTTCTTAAGGCCGGCGGTGTCAAGAGTCATCGCCTCGTCGGATGGATTATACAGATCGAAATGAAGCGAAAGAAGTGTATAACCCGCAGACGGCGTAACCTCAAAATATCCGGTGTCGTCTACCGGTATGCTGTCGGCAACAACAAAATCCGTATAAGTAACCGTGCAAGGCGTTATTCCAAGCTGCTTGCTTACCTCAAATACAGGAATCTCAACAGCACCGCTTCCGGATTCATCCGTAGTCTCCTCAGCCTGCGTTGTCACATCGATGATGGCCGTTTCCGTTTCGGTCTCCGTCTCGGGCTCATCTGCATCATCAATATATTTGCCCATATAAGCATAAGAGCGCTCATATAGCACGCCCGCAGCATATTCGGCGATTATGGCCTGTTCTTCATCGGTAAGATCATAAGCCGACACACAGCCCGTAAAAAGCGCCGCACATAATGTAATTCCGATTAAAACTTTGATTCTTTTCATAAGGTAATGATACCACCTTCGTTATTCTCAGGCAAGATAAAATAAAACTCCACACCGCCTTCAATATTCCTTGCTCCGTACTCTCCGTTATATCTGTCAAGTATCGCTTTAACAATGGACAGCCCGATACCGTTTCCACCGTACTGCCTGGTCCTGGCCTTATCCGTTTTATAGAATTTCTCCCAGATCCGATCGATATCTTCTTCGGGAATATGCTCGCCCGTATTATATACGCTGAGTCCGCCGTCGTATATTTTAACGATAATATCGCCGCCCGCCTTGCAGTGATTAAATGCATTGGACATATAATTGGTGATGACCTCTTCGATCTGGAACTGGTCAGCCCATATAAAATGCCCCTTGCTTCCGTCAAGCACAAGCCTTATATTATCCTGCTTTGCACGAAGATCGAAATTCTTTACCAGAGAAGAAGCAAGCTCATACAGATCAAATCTCACAACGCTCATGGAATCGGCATTTCCTGTCTCAAGCTCATCAAGCGTCATAAGTTTCCTGACCAGGTCGTTCATTTTACCGGCTTCATCGATAATGACATCGCAGTAATATTTCCTGGTCTCGGGATCATCTCCCATTCCTTCATTAAGCCCTTCGGCATAGCCTGAAATAAGCGCGATCGGAGTCTTAAGTTCGTGGCTTACATTACTGAGGAATTCGCGTCTTCTCTCCTCGGATTTGTTCTTGATCTCGATGTCCTCACGAAGCTTCATATTGGCAGTCTTTATCTCGGAAATCTGCTTTTCAAGTCTGTCCGACATCGTGTTCATGCTGGAGCCCAGAAGCCCGAGTTCACCCTTATCTTTGCCTGTATATTTTACATCGAAATTCATCTCCGACATCGACTCGGCAATGCCCGAAAGTTCTCTGACGGGTTTGGAGAAGGATGCCGATATAAAATAAACCACTATCATCGCAATGATAAGCACCACAGCTCCTGCGAATATAAGGAATCTGTTGAAAATACTTACGTTTTGATCGATACTCTCAACAGTGATCTGCATCATTACCTGCCTGCCATCGTCCAGCGAGCCGTAAATCGTAAGGAAGGTCATTTTATCGTTGTCATTAAAACCGCTTGTTATGGTATAACTGTCGGCCTCTTTAATGACATTCTCTTTGTATGATTCATTAAAGATTATATTCTGATACCACCTGAGTATCTCTTTAAAATCCATCTGCGTCGTACACAAAACGGACCAGTCGGAATTGAAAACCACGATCTCTATATTCTGCCTGTAAAATATACTTCTTACGGTCTGCGTAAGTTTAAGAAGCGCGTCCGTAGCAGCGATCCCTTCGCCGTTTCCACCGTTCTCCTCGCTTTTCTCGCTCTCCTCACTGTAGATCGCCACAGCGTCGCATACCTCATTGTAGGATTCCTCAAGCTGCCTGATCTTGTTGTCGCGGTAATATCTTGGAAACACGAAAGTATTAAGTAGGAATACCAGACCAATGACCGCGATAACAACCGCGGCCATAATAAGTGTAAGTTTGAATCTGATCGAATGAACCTGTTTCATATTTATAACCCGTCTTTCCGCGAAAGACACCAATGCGGTTATGAAACCGGTGGCTTT
>CAKZZH010000060.1 GCA_937885345.1 uncultured Lachnospiraceae bacterium
CGGAAGGGGATGGAGCCGCTTATGGATGAGAGCGACGATGACGGAAGCAGCTCCAACACCGAGGAAATGATACCGGAAGACAGTGACATCGATGCAGAAGACATGTCAGAGGATGAAGGCCCCGCAGATACCACACCGGATGACGAACTGCTCGGTCAGGCCATTGCACTGGTGAGGATGGAAAACACCTGCACCACAAGCCTGCTGATGAAGAAATTGAAACTCGGCTATTCCAAAGCGCTCCACCTGATCGATCTTCTGGAGCAGCGCGGTGTGATAGGTCCGTACAAAGGCGGAGAACCGCGGGAAGTGCTCCCGTATGATCAGCCGGATGATGATGTTGCAACGGGGGCGTAATGCTAACACATCTCTCGCTATTTTCTGGAATCGGTGGACTTGATATAGCAGCAGAGATGGCGGGATTTAAGACGGTTGGCCAGTGTGAATGGGCGGATTATCAAACAAAAGTGCTCGAAAAGCATTGGCCAGACGTCCCGCGATGGAAGGATATCAGGACACTAACAGAGGAAAGCTTTTATGAAAAGACAGGACTACGAACAGTTGACGTTATTTCAGGGGGGTTCCCATGCCAGCCATTTTCCCTTGCTGGGAAGCGAGGAGGTCAGGAAGATGACCGTTACCTCTGGCCAGAAATGTGCAGAGTTATCAAAGAACTCAGGCCCTCTTGGGTGCTTGGTGAAAATGTGCCTGGAATCGTCAATATGGCACTCGACACGGTGCTTGCTGACTTGGAAAGCGCAGGCTACTCCTGCCAAACGTTTATTATTCCGGCTTGCGGTGTCGATGCCCCGCACAAAAGAGAACGAGTCGCAATTCTGGCCTACTCCGATAAGCAGTGGGGGAATAAACGGAGGAACGGGAGCATTGAAAACTCTCAAAGCAATGGAGAGGAAAGGCATGATAACGGTAATTCTTCTTGCTTTTCCGCCAACTGCAGCGATGATTCTCTTGAGATCCTGATAATGGTCGTCGGGAGACATATGATTGGTCATTCCACAGACCGTATATGTCAGGCTGTAGTTACATACATCAACAAGGAGGTAGAGGTCATAACCACGAACTGATTCGCGGATCACACCCTTGGCTTCACCCGAACCGAATCTCGGCACATCTGCCTTAACGATGTAATTGTCTCTTTGATAGCCTGTGAAGGCAATTGTAGACTTGTGCTCGCTTTCCCTTTCATTACGCCAGTCAACGATATAATCGTTAATCTTGGATGATAATCCTTCACATCCTTTGAGTGGTATGATTCCAAGGGAACCAACAGGGATAGTTTCCAAATCGCGCTGCTGCATTACTTAATTCCTCCGTTCTGCCTTCGGTTTAATAACCGCAAAGACATCTATTTGTTATTAATTCTTATATCATCGCCCCAAAGCCTTAACATCTTATAGGAGCTTGATAATCTTGAAAAAATTCTCTCCGAATACTTACCGAGCAGTTCCTTAAAAGTAAGATTGGTGGAGATTACGGTGCATTTTCCCGATATCATTCTTGAATTGATACAGTAGAAAAGTCTTGAATCCGTGAACGAATTGGCAAGTTCTGTCCCGAGATCGTCGATAATAAGAAGGTCGCAGTCGGTTATAAGCTGCGTAAAAGGCTCGTCGTCCTCGTGCCTTTTCATGCTTTTGGAGAACTCATCGAACAGATCGATGGCGCTCATATAGACTACATCCTTGCCTGCTTTGATCACCTCGCCCGCAATGCAGTTGGAGAGGAAGGTCTTGCCGGTTCCTACGCTTCCAAGCAGTAAAATACTCTGTGCGTTCTTTCCTTCGCAAAGCGCAACGGCGCATTCTTCGCAGACTTCAAGAGCGGTTTCGGCGCTCTCTCTGGCGGTTTTGCCGCTTATTTCGTCTTTAATGTTATCAGGATAAAATTTAAGGTTAAAAGAATCGAAATTCTCTTTGTTAAAGATTGTATCAAGATATGCAGGCTTGTAGCGTATTTTAATCTCGGCCTGCCTGAGGCATGTGCATTTCTCATGATCTACATATCCGGTATCCTTGCATTTGGGGCAAACATATACCGGCTCAAGGTAGTCGGCGGGGTATCCGCTCTCTGTAAGCAGGGAGTGCATTTTACCGACTGTTTTATCAATTGTTAATTGGATATTCTGAGCTGATGAGGTGTTGTTGGTGATCGAAGCAATGGTCTTCTCGGTTGCAAGAGAAGCGAGAGAATCCGATAACTGCTTATATTCGGGTATAGCGGCAAACACCTCGGCTTTACGCCTATCAAGGGCGTACCGGGCTTCCATCTGGCGATCCTGATATTCACGCATTAAAATCTCATATTGTGAGTTAGTCAGTTCCACTTGAATGGGACCTCCGTTTAATTGATCAATTTCTTCTCCAGTTCGTTCAGTTCGTTGTCGTCATAGGAACGCTGTGTGTAATTGGTAAACTGGTTGACCGTTCTTCCTGCCTGCTTTCCGGAAGTTCCTGCACTGTCGGAAGCACTTGCCGAAGATTTCTTGGCTTTAAAGCCTTTGTCAAGCTTCTCGAGATCTTCGAGATTGTGTACATCCTCTTTGAGCCACTTCTCAAGTATGCCGTTCGCATAGGAGAAATTGGCCTTGTTGAGCGCAAGGACCGTTCTCTTGCATGCTTCGGAGATCATAGAGGAAGAGAAACCGAATTCCTCATACCATCTATTAATGAATTCCATTTGAAGCGGAAGAAGCGTCCTTCCCGTTAAACCGAAAGCTTTGGCAACAACATCGAAATGCTCGGTCCTTACGGATGAAGAATTCTTGGCATCCTGGGCGGTCTTAATGCCTTCATCGCACCAGTTCTGGGCGACTTTGTCCATATATCTGAGGCTCTTCTTGCCGTTGCTTACGCAGTATTCAACAAGATATTCCATAAGCTCAACTGATGTGTAATCATGTATACTTGCAAGAATGTCGACATCGGTTCTTGAAAGCTGTTTTCCGAGCAGTTGCTCGGTAAAATATACGATTTCCTTAAACTCAGCCTGATCGAGCGTATTGTCGGAAGGAGAGTAGGATTTCTTCATCATATCGGCGGGTCTTGCGCTGTCTGCCTTAACGGGCTTCTTCTCCGCACTCCTTGACGCGGGTGCATCAAGTGTGGGCAGAACGATGGAGGTAGGCTCCTCGCTTGTTTCATCGTATTCGATGTCGAGCACGCCGATATTATCCCAGTATTTAAGAGCTCTCTTGACATCACCTTCGGTGAGATTGAGTCTGTCTGCGATATCCGCGATCGCAACCGAAGCGTCATCGAGTCCGTTCATGCATCTAAGAAGATAGAGATATACCTTTACAAAATCTCCGTTAGCTGCGGACATATATGTATCCAGAAAAATATTGGAAACTGCCGTTTCCGTACTTTTTCTGTTGCTGTTAAGAGTCATTTTCCCCATAACTTAAACCTTCCCATTCCTTTCGGGTTCTCCCCAAATGTTCGTCTGATAATCCGTTGATCGAACCTTCGGTGAGATTATAACATAGCAGATGTCCGATTATAAGATTAAAATAGACTACATAGTCATATTGTGGACAGTGTGGAAAAGTGGAAAACCACTCTTTCACATTGTGAGAAGGTCTTCCCCTACATTTACGATATTTCCGGCGCCCATGGTTATCACGAGATCACCTTCGCCGAAGTTTGCGAGCACATATTTTTCAATCTCCTCAAAGGAGGGAAGATAAGTGCAAGCCGTTCCCAGCGCGTCGATCCTTTCCTTGATATCCTGCGATGAAACGCCGATCGTGTTTTTCTCTCTTGCCGCATAAATATCGGCAAGTATGACCTCATCCGCCATCGAAAGGGCTTTGGCGAAGTCATCGAGAAATGCTTTGGTCCTTGTATATGTATGAGGCTGGAAAATGCATACAAGCTTATTGTGCGGGTATGCCGTAGCAGCCTTAAGTGTTGCCGCTATTTCGGTGGGGTGGTGCGCATAGTCGTCAATGATCGTAAAGCCGTTAACCACACCCTTTTTCTGGAAGCGTCTGTCCGCTCCGGTAAAATGTGCAAGCGTGTCAATGATAACATCCATCGGAGATGAAAGACTTCTTGCCACTGCCACTGCAGCGAGGGAATTAAATACATTGTGGACTCCCGGAACACCGAGTTTGATGTGCCCGAGGTTTTCGTAGTCCGCGCTGTTGTCGCCCTTGCGGCACATAAGGTCATAGGAGTAGCAGCCGTCAGCTTCGCATTTTATATTGGAAGCGGAGTAATCGCCGTTCTCTCCGAAGGTTACGATCTTGGCCTTACAGCCCTCGTATATCTCGGAAACATCGGGTATTTCGTTATTGATCACAAGCGTTCCTTTTTCGTCAAGCAGCTCTGCGTATTTGTGGAAGGAATGCCTGATATCGTTAATGTCCTTGAAGAAGTCAAGATGATCCTCCTGTATATTGAGAATGACCTCAACCGTAGGCGCTAGCGAAAGAAAACTGTTGGTGTATTCGCAGGCCTCGGCAATAAATGTATCCGAATGACCGATCCTTACATTACCGCCGATAGAGGAAAGCATTCCACCGACGCTGATCGTGGGATCCTTGCCCGAAGCGAGCAGGATCTCCGAAATCATTGAAGTTGTCGTGGTTTTGCCGTGTGTGCCGGCAATACCGATAGCGGTTTTGTAATTGGCCATAAGCTCGCCGAGAAGCTGAGCCCTTGTAAGCATCGGTATTCCCGAAGCGCTTGCCTCAAGAAATTCAGGATTGTCACGCCCTATTGCGGCCGTGTAGATGACTACATCAAGTGACGGGTCGATATTGGAAGCGCTTTGACCTGTATATATGGTCGCACCTTGCCCTTTAAGTTTGTCCGTAAGGGGTGAAGCCTTGGTATCCGAGCCCGAAACAGTAAATCCTCTGTCCAGAAGGATCTCTGCCAGACCGCTCATGCTGATGCCGCCAATCCCTATAAAATGTACCTTTACCGGTTTGTCCAAATCTATATGATACATGTAAATGCCTCATTAATAAGCGCGATCGGCGCTTTTTATTTTATGATCGAGAAGCGAAATGTTCGCACGGATATTCTATAACACCTTCTGA
>CAKZZH010000061.1 GCA_937885345.1 uncultured Lachnospiraceae bacterium
CTTTGGCCCTTGTTGTACAAATAAAGCACAGAGGGCGCAGAGGAGGCAGAGGGCGGCGACACGGTGAGCGACGGCGGCTCGGCAGATTCGGGTAGCGGCTCGGCTGACAGCGGTTCAACTGACAGCGGTTCAACGGGCAGCACCTCTTCGGGCGGTGGTTCATCCGATACCTACGGAACAATACAGACCGGAGTAATTCAGTCGGATTCAGATAATGCAGTTAATGCCAAGATTTCGTTTGCGGTCGACAGTAACGGTAATTATGTATTCCCGCTTACAGCCTCGGACCTTGAGAATATTACAGCGGGACAGAATATTGTATATCTGCTCTCTGCCGAGAATATAGCGGATACGGTTACTTTAAGTGACGCAAATGCGATCAATGATCTGCTTAGTAAGGTAATAAATGAACTGAGTTCCAAGGATACATCATCAACGTTTACTAAGACATACGAACCCAACGTCATGCTTTATGCGGATCTTAGTCTGTATAAGCAGATCGGAGATGCTGATCCCACTCAGATAACAGAACTGGGAAGCAGTATTGAAATTCAGATACCTTGTACTTCGGAGGCTAAGGCCGGTAATTGCCAGCAGAGAAATTATTACGCTATCAGAATTCATAAGGATGCTACAACCGGCGAAATGACAACCGAGTTTATACCACTTACTTTTACTGGAACGGATACAAGCGGTATCGCCAAGATATCAACCGATAAATTTTCTACATATGCGATCGCTTATGTTGATGTTCTTGTGGATACAACATCTACCGGAACCGATATAGATAAGCAGGCAACGGGAACCGGCACATCCGGTTCCGGAAGCAGTTCGAGCGGTTCAAGCGGCTCATCAAGTTCCGGAACAAGCAGCGGCACTTCATCAGGTACCGGAAGCAATACAGGAACGAACACCGGAAGCAATATAGGAACGAACACCGGAAGCAATACCGGAACTGATACGGGAAGTAATACCGGAACCAATTCCGGAACATCAGGAAGCGGATCATCGGGTAATTCTTCTTCAGGTACGTCGACAAATAACGGAAGTTCAGGTGCTACAAGCGGTTCAACGAATACAAATGGTTCATCAAACGGTTCTTCAAGCGGCAACGCATCGGCAAACAATAACTCGACAGATACGTCGATAGATGCGGGCTCGATGGTTGTTAACCGCGATACAGATCCTGTTGCAAACCCGGCCGATGGTATAGCTATGAACGGTAACACGGCGGCCGATACATCAACCGGTGACAATTCACTTTATGCAGTGTCAGGAGTATTCTTCTTCTCCGCAATGGGAATAGGATTTATCCTCTTTAACGGAAGAAGAAAGAAATCATATATGCATATTTTCTAAATTTGGACGGTAACACAGACAGTTATGAAGAGAAGACTATTCTTGAATAACGTAATTAAAGGTAAGGCATCCAAACGTGGGTGCCTTATTTGTTGTGTGCTTATTTTACTTATAGGCGGAGCTGCGCAGGGTTGTAACATATCCGGTGGCAATACCGTATCTGAGCAGGATGGTACCTTGTCCTATGATGAGTCGGTAAAAGAATCCGAATCCCGGTCCGAGTATGAATCTGTTTCGGAATATGAGTCGGTATCCGAGTATGAATCAGCATCCGAGTATGAATCAGCATCCGAATATGAGTCACTATCAGAATATGAATCGCAGTCTGAGTATGAATCGCAGTCAAAGCATGAGTCGGAGAGTGGATCTGATGATCAGGGGAATTCTTTATATTCGTCCAAAGTCAGATTACAGGCCAGGATCCTTGCGCTTGCCAAAACGGTGCCGACTTGTTATACAAATATCTTTACGCCCGAATCATGCACTGAATATAACGCTTTAATTGACGATTACGGAGATCTTAAAATCCTTGATTACAGCAATATGTCGATCGGCGAGATTGGTGAGTTGTATGATCGGACCAAGGAAGCTGTAGATGCGCTCACAACTTATAACACCGATATTCCTCAGCTTTATATTAACGCTCCGGCAATTACGAAGGATTCATATATGGCAGCGGATATATATCTTTGCGATCCGGACAGTCCCATAAGAAATTTTGAAGGCGGCAGCATACAGTACAGAGGTAACACAAGCTATTTCGCCTCTTCCAAGAAATCATATAATTTTAAATTGCCCCAAAAGGCATCGCTACTCGGAATGGACAAAAACAAGAAGTGGTCCCTTATAGCGTCACATTATGATAAGACTATGCTTCGCAATGCTATCGCCATGGATTATGCTCGTGCTCTGGGCGTAAAATACACCTCAGGCGCCAAGTTTGTCGAACTTTGGATCAACTATCAATATATGGGTGTATATCTTCTTATCGAGCCTGCTACGGCCTCTGAAAACAGGATAGATCTAAATGCCGATAACGGCGATTTTCTTGTCGAATGTGAATCGGTCAGGAAATATGAAGGTGAAACATATATCGATACAAATAATTACCGCTTTGCCGTTCTCTATCCGGATGTTGTTACAGAGGACGATGAAGACAGAATAACCAGCATTATCAATAAAACATATGAGTCCGTTATTTCTTTGGATCATACCAGATACGAGCAATACATAGATATTGATTCGTTTGTGAATATGTATATATTTTATGAGTATTTGAAGGATGTGGATATGGACAGTCATTCCACAAGGTACTATTACAAGGACGGTAAATTCTATGCCGGACCGCCTTGGGATATGGATCTTAGTATGGGCAATGTAAATCCCTATTACAAGGATAGTCTGTCATTTGCCATGTATTACAATATTACATGGACTGTAAAAGAGCCGGAGACGACCGAAGAGGAAACGGCCGAGTCGGCAGGTATCGAGGCGACTGAAACAACCAAGAACGGTGAAAGCGGCGGACCAGGTAAGGAAAAAGAGCAGGAGATTGCAGAGACAACCGCTCCGGCCAATACAACTGAAACAACACCGCTTCAGGACGAGTCTCATAGCAATGAGACTGAGAGCCCTGAGGAAACGACCAGACCGGAATATGAATTTGATTACAGCTATATGGATAGTAGCGTTAATTACTTTGTCAGAGGAAAAAGTGCGTGGTATGGGCACCTGTGTATGGATCCATATTTTAGAGAGCTTGTTCATCAAAGGTGGAATGAGATCAGGGAAATCAGTATGAATCTTTTTGAAAGCAACTCACTCGGAAGTTCCGTGATCGATTCGTATCTTGATTCATACGGTGCGGCTTTTTTACGCAATTACACGATTCCGGGATATACTGTTGATAACCGTGTATACCTGTTTGAACGCGATCCCGATTCTACATATGCGGAGAATGTTGAAAGCCTTAGGATATGGCTTGAAGAACGATTCAGATGGCTTGACGGCAATCTGTGATAAACCGTCACCGGCTTATTTAAATCCGGTGGAGCCGAATCCGCCTGCCCCTCTGACGGTATCGCTAAGTTCATCTGTTTCAACAAAATCCGCTGTTATAAAAGGTGTTATAACAAGCTGCGCGATCCTTTCAAGCGGTTCTACTGTTTGAGGAACGTTACTGTGGTTGTGAAGCGCCACCATAAATTCACCTCTGTAATCGGGATCGACCACGCCGACCTTGTTGGCAGGTGCGAGGCCACGCTTGGAAGCCATTCCGCTTCTGGGATATATGAGTCCGGCATATCCTGCGGGAATCTCCATTGCAAGTCCTGTATGGATCATAACGGTTTCTCCCGGTGCGATTGTTATCGCTTCATCCATGCAGGCGTAGAGATCCGCGCCTGCGGCATAATCGGAACCATAGGTGGGAAGGATCGCCTTTTCGTTTAATTTCTTGACATTAACAGGTGTTGCCATATTTCCTCCTTAAGTATTTGAATAGATATATTTGGGTACATGGGGTTCCCAAATGTGAATATTGTAATTGTCCGCGATAGTGGCGGGAACATCTATTGCCCTCTGATTGCTCGATCCTCTGAAATATAAAGTCTTATCAAGCAGTTCGAGTACGAACGGTCCGTCCATCATTACATCGACAAGTGAGATAAGTTCTTTGGTTTCGGGAACTTCGTTAAACATTCTGCCGACAATATCCTTATCAAAAAGATAACCTGAATATACCCAGATGCTCTTGGAATCACCGAATTCTTTGCGTACCCGGCGGAGGAGCTTTAATACTTCGGGTTGATTCTGAGGCTCCATCGGTTCACCGCCCAGAACCGTAAGACCTGTAATATATGAGGGGCGAAGGAGTTCGATTATTTTATCCTCCTGCTCCTGCCCGTAAGGGTCTCCATAGCAGAAATCCCAGGTTGCTTCATTGAAACATCCTTTACATTTATGTGTACAACCGCTTACGAAAAGGGAAATTCTGACTCCCGGGCCGTTTGCGGCATCGCAGTTTTTGATATCGCCATAATACATTCTACTTTCCTCCGTTAAAACAGGGCTCCTTTGTAAGAAGCCCTGATTGTTACGAATACACTGTTAAATAGGTATCTTGAATTAATGCCGGATTGAAGGACTCTTTAGTTACACTAGATATGAAGAACTCTTGAATTGATTTCTTTGGTCTTGCCGACATTCCAGAAGTTCTCACCGAGATATCCGCAGGTTCTTCTGGTCACGTTCATTTTATTGTGGTCTTTATTATGGCACTGAGGGCATTCCCACTCAAGTTTGTCATTGATGATTATCTCACCGTCGTAGCCGCAAACCTGACAATAATCGGACTTGGTATTAAACTCGGCATATTGAATATTGTCATAGATGAATTTAACAAGCTCTTCAAGTGCGGGAAGATTGTGACGAAGGTTGGGTATCTCAACATATGAGATCGCACCGCCGCTTGAGATCGTCTGGAACTGGCTCTCGAATTTGAATTTGTCGAAAGCATCAATCTTCTCACGAACATCAACATGATATGAATTGGTGTAATATCCCTTATCGGTAACATCGGGGATGTTTCCGAATCTTGCCTGGTCGATTCTTGCAAATCTGTAGCAAAGGCTCTCAGCAGGAGTACCGTAAAGTGCGAAGCCGATTCCTGTATTCTTCTTCCAGGTATCAACCGCTTCACGAAGTCTCATCATAACCTTGAGTGCAAATTCCGTTCCTTTAGGATCTGTATGGCTTACGCCGGTCATAAGCTTGGTTACTTCGTATAGACCGATATATCCGAGTGAAATGGAAGAGTAACCGCCATGGAGAAGCGCGTCAATCGTCTCGCCGGGCTTGAGTCTTGCGATCGCTCCGTACTGCCAGTGAATGGGGCTTACATCCGAAAGTGTTCCTTCAAGAGCTTTGTGTCTGCACATAATAGCTTCAAAACAAAGTGCAAGTCTCTCTTCCATAAGCTGCCAGAAATATTCTTCATTACCGCCTGCGATAATACCGATCTGAGGAAGGTTGATAGATACAACACCTTGATTGAATCTTCCTTCCCACTGATATTCACCCTGCTCATTCTTCCAAGGTGAAAGGAAGGATCTGCATCCCATAGGTGAGAATACTTCACCCTGATAATTCTCTCTCATCTTCTTGGCAGAAATATAATCGGGATACATTCTCTTGGATGAACACTCAACGGCAAGCTTGGTAAGGTAATCATATTTACCGCCCTTGAGACAGTTGTGCTCGTCGAGAACATATACAAGCTTAGGGAATGCGGGTGTTACATATACGCCTGATTTGTTCTTGATTCCCTGAAGTCTCTGCTTGAGGATCTCTTCAATGATCATTGCGTTCTCTTCGATATAAGGATCGTCTTCGCGAAGATTAAGGAAGAGTGTTACGAAAGGACTCTGTCCGTTCGTGGTCATAAGTGTATTTATCTGATACTGTATTGTCTGAACACCGCTCTTAAGTTCGTCTTTTGTACGATCATCGGCAATCTTCTCAATCTGCTCGGGTGTCATTGTATCTTTAAAAAGCTCTGAATAATGGGCGAGGTATTTTTCCTTGGTATATCTTAAATATTTGCCGAGATGACGGATGTCAACCGACTGCCCGCCGTACTGGCTTGATGCAACCGCTGCAATAATCTGCGTAACGACTGTACATGCAACCTGGAAACTCTTGGGTGACTCGATGAGCTTGCCGTTCATAACGGTTCCGTTCTCAAGCATATCCTTAATATTAATAAGGCAGCAGTTAAAAATTGACTGTACGAAATAGTCGGCATCATGGAAGTGGAGCACACCGTCCTCATGAGCCTTAGCGATCTTCTCAGGAAGAAGGATTCTCTTGGTAAGGTCCTTTGAAACCTCGCCCGCGATAAGATCACGCTGTGTTGAAGCAACAGCCGCATTCTTATTGGAATTCTCTTCCATGGTATCCTTATTTGTCTGCTTGATAAGTCCGAGTATGGATTCATCGGTTGTATTGGACTTACGGATCATCATTCTCTGATAACGATAGATGATATAAGTCTTGGCAAGGACATATTTGTGCTCGGCCATAAGCTTCTGCTCGATAATATCCTGAATCTCCTCAACCTGGATCGTGTTAACGCCCATATTCTCAATGGATGCAACGATTCCATGAATCTTCTCGTCGCGAATCCTTTCATTAAAAGGAACTTCGTCATTTGCTTTCTGTATCGCAATTATGATCTTATTGCGATCGTAACCTACTTCGCGCCCATCACGCTTGATTACCTTCATTACTACCTGCCTCCCAATTGATATATTACTGTTTTTGAATGATTTTCAATCATAAAATCACTATCGCACAGTTCGGATTATAGCACTACTGTGAACACTTGTCTACTAGATATTGTGTCTTTTTAATATTTTTTTCTGAATAAATCACAATATGTAGTAAAGAAAAAGTACTATGTACAATGCTTCCAATACATTGTAAATTTAATGCATAATATGTCTAAATATGCGGTAAAATATTTTGCAAATATGGTGTAAAATATAAAATGTAAATTCAGTAAAGTTACATTTACTTATCACTTAGTTGTCACATTGGGGCTTTATCATCCGTATTGTAGACAGGAGATAAGCAAAACGACCTGCTGCAAATCCGATAAGAGGAGGACAAAGTTATGGCAATCGAGGTATTTAACAGAAAAGAAAACAAATACATGATTGATGATAACACTTACAGACAGCTGGTGGAGAGACTCGAGGAATATATGTATTCGGACGAACACAGTAAAGATGGAGGATTTTATTCAATATCTAATGTGTATTACGATACGGATACAGATGAGCTCATCCGCAGGTCACTCGCTAAGCCTGTATATAAGGAAAAGTTACGTCTTCGCTCTTACGGAATGCCCAAGGATGACGACAAGGTCTTCATCGAGATTAAGAAGAAATACAAGGGTGTTGTAGGGAAGAGAAGAATATCACTTCCTTATACAGCTGCTATCAAGTATCTTGAAGAAGGCATCAGACCGGATGAAGGAACCGTTAACAGTCAGATTTTAAGAGAAATCGACTATTTCAGAACGGTACATAAGGTTGTTCCCAAGGTATGGATCTCATATGACAGAAGAGCTTATTTTGGTAAGGAAGATCCCGGATTCAGAGTAACGTTCGATACCAATATGAGAGCAAGACGTACGGATGTCGATCTCCAGGCAAGTGATGAAGGAGAGCAGCTTGTTTCAGCCGGCAAGTGGCTTATGGAAGTTAAGATTACCAATTCCATGCCTCAATGGTTTGCTAATTTGCTCACCGAATTCAAGATATTCCCTGCTTCATTTTCTAAATATGGTACAGAATATAAGAAATATGTAGTAGCTTCTATTAAGAAAGGAGAGAAAGTAATATGTTTAACTCAATACTCAGCTCAGCAGGCGATATTACAGCCAGCACATTAGCACTTACAGTTTTATCGGCACTTGTTTTAGGAATTGTTATATCATTTGTATATATGTTCACTGCCAAGAAGGGCAGTTATTCAAAAGATTTTGTTATCGCGATCGCAATACTTCCCGCTATCGTTTCGGGAGTAATACTTGTAATAGGAACCAATATTGCCAGCGCATTCTCACTTGCAGGTGCATTCGCACTCGTAAGATTCCGTAGTGCACCGGGAAGCGCGAAGGATATAGCGATCGTATTCCTTGCAATGGCAGCAGGACTTGCCTGCGGACTTGGATATGTTGTTGTCGGAGTTATTCTTGCAGTTATTATCCTTGTTGTACTTGTTGTCCTCAGTAAGACCAAATTCGGCGATAGCAAGAGAGGCGTTAAGCAGCTCAAGATTACTATTCCCGAGGATCTCAATTACAACGGTGCGTTCGACGATCTGTTTGCGGAATATACGACATCGGCTGACCTCAGCTTTGTTAAGACTTCCAATATGGGTACACTCTACGAGCTTACATATCTTGTAAATATGAAGGAAGACAAGGATGAGAAGGAATTTATCGATTCCATAAGATGCCGCAACGGCAATCTCAACATCTCCCTTGGAATGATTCCCGATAAGGAAATGACTTTATAAAATATAAGAATTATAGAAGATATATAAATGAAGGCATCCTTTGCAATACATTCTTTGCAGAGGATGCTTTTATTTGTCCATATACTTGTTTTTGGGGGAGGTTATGTGGTATTGTATCATTCGGAGGCTAATGAGATGATTGAGCTGCGTGAAAATGTTCTTGATACCGACACTTATCTGATGCTGAGGGCGCAGGTCGGTTGGAAGACTTTAAGCCGTAATCAGGCTGATAAATCGGTTGCCAATTGCTTGTACAACCTGGTCGCTTACGAGGACGGCGTGCCGGTCGGTATGGGAAGAGTTGTGGGCGATGGTGCGGTCGTATGTTACATACAGGACCTGGTTGTAATACCTTCCTCAAGAAGAAAAAATATCGGAGGAAGCATCCTTGACGGACTCAGGAATTATGTTATTTCCATCACAGAGCCGGGAACGACTATGATGCTTTGCCTTATGTGCGCAAAGGGACGTGAGAAATTCTATCTCGACCACGGCTTCACTGCCAGACCTACGGACAATCTCGGCCCCGGTATGATAACCTATCTTGACCGCCCGGCGGACTGATGTGATCGGACTGACGTCGATTATATGGGCCGGATTTAAGCCTCTTAAGAGACTGAGAAGCAGGAGAAATATTGACTATTACAGATTTTATACAGAGAAATGGGCCGACAAGCTCGGCCGTGTGAGAAACTAAGGAGGGAGTTAAAATGCTGGAATGTATCGATGTTGTTAAGGATTATTCAGCAGTAAGAGCGGTTGACAGCGTAAATGTCAAGATTGAGCCGGGCAGAATTTATGCAATGCTCGGACCTAACGGAAGTGGTAAGACCACTCTTATGAAGATGATCGTGGGACTTATCAAGCCCACAAGGGGTGAAATTCTTTTGGACGGAGTGCCTATCGGCCGCACGACCAAGGCCGATATCTGTTATATGCCTACCGAGAATTATTTCTATTCATACATGAAGGTGGACGATGTAGCCGAATTCTATGAGGATTTCTACAAGGATTTCGATCGTAGTGTATTTTATACTATGCTCGATAAAATGGACCTGTATTTTATGGGCAAGGTTAAGGAAATGTCGACCGGTATGCTTGCAAAACTTAAGGTTGCGGTCGCAATGTCCCGTAATTCCAAGATAATTATGCTTGATGAGCCGCTTAATGGTATTGACCTTATTGCAAGAGATTATGTCACAAGGGCGATACTTGACAGGATAAACGGCGATAAGACGGTAATTGTATCGAGTCACCTCGTGGATGAACTTGATCCGGTTGTTACCGGAGCACTTTTTATGAAGAACGGTAAAATGGTTCTTGCCGGAGATTCCGATGTTTTGAGAAGAGAAAGCGGAAAGAACCTTGTTGAGCTGTACAGAAGCATATACGGATATTCGGGAATTGATTATCAGGATCCTTCGCTTCAGGGTACATATACACAGATGAGTCCGGGAGCAGGTGCGATGTACGGAGGACAGCCTATGTATAATCAGAACGGTCAGCTTATGTACGGTGGACAGCCCTTGTTTGATGCAAACGGTAATCCTGTTTACGCGCAGCCTCAGCAGATGCATCAGCCCTATGCTCAGACGCCTACTCAGCAGGCACCTCAGGGAACGCAGCCGTACAACGGTGATATTTACGGAGCATCACCTTATGTTCAGAGCAATGTAAATAATGAGAACAAAGGAGGTAACGCTGATGCTTAAGCTTATTAAATACGAACTTAAGAAGGATATGATCCTTTATATTATTCTGTTCGGAGCGCTTTTTACACTTGAACTTGTAATGCTTTTGTCCTGTCTCGGAAGCAAGGAATGGGTGGCGGCAATGTGGCTCTTTGTATGTGCCGGTGCCATTAATGCGGTGATCACCTTTGTAATGATCTACAGTGTAATATCCTACAGCAGGCTGATAGGATCTAAAGCGAGCTACTTAACCTTTATGACGCCAAACAGTGCAGCGAAGATAATCGGTGCCAAGTACATCTGTCTATACACATCGGTAATCATCGCATCGGTGCTTTTGTTTCTCTTTGTATTTCTTGATGTTAAGGTTTATATCAGCAATTTTAAAATAGCCGATAACATCCTTGAAGGACTGGATTGGATCTTTGGTTTATACTGGGGTAAAACGGTAGCAGATCTTGTCGGAAGCGCGGTTGTAATATTAATCGTAATATGGCTTATGGCTTTTGCGATCATCGCGATTGCCTTTTTCGGAGTTACATTAAGTACAACGCTTCTTGCAAACAAGAGAGGCAAGGGCGGTCTGTCGGCTGCTTTTATAATCGGTTTCTGGATCATCTGTGGGGTAATTGCCAGAAATCTTCCGACCATTGACAGTTTTATTAAATCGGGAGATTATTCGGTCGGTGCCGGTGTACTTTCCAATCTGCCAAGAATTACTTTTGCGATACTTCTTATAGCAGGAAGTTTTATCGGATCTAGTGCACTTCTTGAAAAGAAACTCAGTTTGTAAGTATTTTAACTCGGAGCAGAGCATGGATGCAGAATTAAGGAAAAAAGAAAGTGTGCTTTTCTACAGTGGGATGGCGCTTATAGTATTTACCATCTGGTCTGTTACCAAGACCATTATCGCAGGTGTTGTAAACCCGGCTGAATTGAAGGGACTGTTTACGGATATAGTAGGTTATCAGGAACGCAGGATTTATTTTCTGATCGCGATGGTCATATATGCTGTTGTTGTTGCTGTAGAAATTGTTTTTCATTTTTATATAGGGATTTCATCGATCAAGGACAGCAGGGGAGAGTCCAAGAGTATAGTCTATATAATTGTTGCATTCATTTTCTTGCTGCTTAATATTGTGGTGATCGTTTATACATATTTTATTGACAGGATTGAGCATTTTGGAATGAACGAGTTTGCCTCGCTTATTATCGATGCTACTTCATTGTATATATTGGTTGAGATAGTTATCTCAGGCTTTCAAATACGATCCATACGAAAGAAAACAGCTTAGCGGGAGGAGATATGCAGGAAGACTTTCATTATTATGCTACATACTGCGCTGCCTACCTGGCCGGATTTTCTCCCGAAGAAGCTCTTGAAATCGGTTATGCCGCGGCATATGTCGACTTCTGTACGGCGACAATGCTTAAGAGGCTTAAAGCTCCTATCTCTGCTGCAACAACACAGATGAATATGGAGATAGCCGATGCGAGAACCGATATAATCGGACTTATGGATATTACAAGAATTTGGGCGTCTTTTCATTTTCTCCCATACGATCTGTATGCTGAGAAGGCCCATTGTTCCAAACGTTATTTACACAGATACAGACTGATCTGCAATTCGAACGGAGATCTTCTTGTTGATACCGTAATGCTCGCCAAGGGAAGGTCACTTCCTGCGATGGGCCTTGCGATGCATGTGCTTGCGGACACCTGGGCACATAAATATTTTGCGGGTACAACTTCGACCGTTATCAATTCTCCCACGCATTTTATCGATCTTAACAGAAATACCAAAATAGAATTCCATCACAGTTCAAGTAAGGCGGATAACCTTGAGGCCGGTGTGTATAATAATGCATTTTACACTATGTCCGAGACGTCGATATTCAGTCTTGGTCACGGAAGGGCGGGGCATATTCCGGATTACGGTTATATGCGTTACTCATTTATGCCTTCGTGGGCGGATTACCGCATATTTGTTAAGGACAATCCTTCGGACTATTATAGCGCTTTTTGTCAGATGCTCTATGCGCTCATATTTTATCATGACGGAGGAAACTTTGAAAAGGACCGGTATGCCGAGGATGTGGCCGAGCCCTACCGAAATGATATTATGACTATAATCAACACTCAGGCTCTGATGGTAAATGATGAGTGGCGTGAATTTGCGATCAGACTTACCGGATTCGACCCGGGGTTTTTTGATATTTTACGGTATAACGACGAATATATTAACGCATCGGAGGAGAAGAAGGACGATACTTTTCTCGGTAAATTCATAATTGCGGCACTTGCCCAGAAGAGTATGGTTACCGCTAAAATATTCCAGTCGGGCAATCCTCTTGCGGGCTATTCGATAGATTATAATCTTAAAGGTCTCAAAGGGATCAAGGACTTTTGGAAGATCATAGATCTGTACAAGGAGCAGTAGTATGGGCAGTGTAAGACGAGCAATGTACTTTATAACGGGGCTTGGAATGGTTGCCGGAGGCATACTGTCGGTTGTTTTGCCTGAGGTGGCTGTCTCTGTAATTCTGCTGGTTTTGAGGCTTTGGCTCACGCTTGCCGGAATAAGGTACATTATGTATTACATATCGATGGCAAGGCATATGGTGGACGGAATATATGTCCTATATAAAGGCATTTTTCTATTTGATATCGGCATTTTCTCACTTTGGTTTGATAATCTGCCGCCTCTGTATGCAATGATGTTCCTCGTGTTCAACCTTGCGTTTGCGGGAGGAATTGATGTTTTGCGCGCAAACGAGCAAAGAAGACTGGAGGTTTCGGATTGGCTTTTTAAAATGCTCTTCGGAATTTTTCAAATTCTGATCGCTTTTACCTGTTTCTTTTTTCTTAATTCCGTAAGGGCTGTTACCATTGTTTACGGCATCGGCCTCGGATATTCGGGAATCGTAAGGATCATTCTGGCTTTCAGAAGAAGAGCCATTGTATATACCCAGTAATATGAAAAGATTATCACAGTTTCTTCAAGAAGAATTTTCGCAGAAAATCTATCGTCTGTCACTTTCATCGGGTTGCACCTGCCCCAACCGTGACGGTAAAATATCCTACGGGGGCTGTACCTTCTGCTCAGAGGGCGGCTCCGGTGAGTTTGCTGCACCCTTTATGAGTCTCGATAAACAGATTGAGGATGCCAAAAAGAGAATTGCATCCAAGACCGGAGCAGACAAATATATCGCGTATTTTCAGTCCTTTACAGGAACCTACGACAGTGCTGACCGGCTTTATAAACTGTATTATGAAGCGATCACTCGTGATGATATTGTTGCGCTCTCCATAGGGACAAGACCCGACTGCCTGGACGATGATATTCTGGAAATGTTGGGGAAACTTAATACGATCAAAACTGTATGGATCGAACTGGGGCTTCAGACAGTACATGAGGAAACCGCGTTGCGCATAAACCGCGGATATACTCTTGATGTTTTCGAAAAAGCATACCGTGACCTTAAAAACCTCGGAATTACCGTTATCGTTCATGTTATCTTCGGTCTTCCGGGCGAGAGTGAAGAGGATATGCTTGAAACGGCACGGTATCTTGCAAATCTTGATCCGATGCTTGACGGCGTCAAACTTCAGAATCTCCAGATACTTAAAGGAACCGAAATCGGCCGGCAGTACATTGAAAGTCCATTTTATGTTATGAGCCTTCAAGAGTATGCACAGCTGATCGCAAAATGTGATAAAATATTCCCTGAGAGTACCGTCCTTCACCGAATGACCGGGGATGGGCCGAGAAGCCTCCTTATCGAGCCGAAATGGAGCCTTGATAAGAAGAGAGTTTTAAATACGATTAACGCTTACCTAGATGGAAGAACAGTATGAAAACAATAAGACAGCATATTCGGGACCAAGAATTTAAGAACGTATACCTTCTGTACGGCGATCAGCCCTATCTGATCAGTCGTTATAAAATGATGCTCAAGGACGCCATCTGCACCGAAGAAACGATGAATTACACTTATTACGAGGGCAAGGATATTTCTGTAAAAGAATTATTGCAGACGCTTATGACCCCGCCGTTTTTTACGGAGAGAAGGCTTGTGATAGTGGAAAACTGCGGGTATTTTAAGAAGAGTGCGGATGAAATAGTGGAGGGCCTTAAGAAGGCCGCGCCTACGAGCTATGTTATATTTGTTGATAATGAGATTGACAAGCGAAACAAACTCTTTAAATATGTTTCCGCGAACGGATACGCTGCCGAACTAAAAGCCCCGACCGAGCGTGATATTATGGTCTGGCTTAGCGGCGAGATACGCAAAGCCGGTTGCAAAGTAAGCGAAGATACGCTTAAATATTTTATCGCAATGACCGGTGATGACATGAACACGATGATGTGTGAACTTATGAAGCTTATCGGTTATGTAGGGAATGGCAACGTCATTACGGAAGAAGCGATCGACAGGATCTGCATTAAGCAGGCCGAGGCCAAGGTCTTCGATATGATCGACAGAGTTGCTGAGGGCGATAGGAACGAGGCTCTTAAGCAATACAAGGATCTTATTGATGCCAAGGAAGAACCGATCGGCATTCTCGCACTGATAAGCAGGCATTACGGAATACTTTACAATGTAAAATCGTTGCTTGACGGCGGGTATTCCTCAGCGTCGATCTGCGACAAGCTAAACTTAAGAAATTATTTTATAGGCCGATATATCAAACAGGCCGGCGGTTATTCGAGCAAGCAACTTTTCGCGATCATGGACGAGTGTGCAGAGATTGACAGGCGTCTCAAATCCGGTATGGCTCAGAAAGAATTTGAGGTTGAGACATTCATTATCAGGCTCGGTAAAATAGCCGCAGAGCGAAGCACCACACGATAGATAAGGCGCGGGGCGCCGGGTAGAGAGCAAGGAGTCAACTATGGCAGAAGATGAAAAGATGAAGGATGTGGCTAACGAGGATATTTATAAAGATCCACGTTATATCGAAGAGCAAAAGAAAAAACATAAAGCAGCGGTTATTCTGATCGGTCTGGTTGCTGCGGCGTTAGTCGTGGGAGTGATCGCCTTCTTCGTTATCAGAGCGGTGGGCTTTAACAAGAATGATTCAAGAGAACAGCAAAGTACGTATTTTTCAGAAGAAACAACGGGCGAGCCGGTGACCTATGACGAGGATGAAACAACAAGCCTTGTAGCGGAAAGCACCAAGGACGATTCTCAAAAGGAAACAACCAAGAAGCCGGAGAAAGAAACCGATGAAACGGAAAGTACAGATAAGTCCGACGGAGAGGATGATACCGAGGCGGCCAATGACATGACTTCCGATGATTCGGGCAATTCCGGTAATTCGGGTGATTCGGGTGATTCGGGTAACTCAGGTAACTCAGGTAATTCCGGTAACTCCGGCGGCGATACGACTCAGCCCACTACGGCAAACGGTTCAGCATCCGGAGGTTCTGCCGTAGTACCTGTAACAGAGTCCGGAACACCGTTTGATAATCACGGAAGACTAAGCGTCTCCGGCGTTGATATTGTTGATGCAAACGGTGCCAAATATCAGCTCAAAGGAATATCCACACACGGAATACAGTGGTTTCCTCAATATGTCAATAAAGCGGCATTCCAGACTTTAAGAGATAACTGGGGTGCAAATATTGTAAGACTTGCAATGTATACGGGAGAAGGCGGTTATTGCTCCGGCAGCGACAAAGCCACTCTTGAAGCACTTATAGATAAAGGGGTACAGGCTGCCACTGAACTTGGAATGTATGTAATCATCGATTGGCATGTGCTTAACGACGGTAAAGGAAGCGTTGAAGAATTCTTCCATACAACCCAGGCGATCGATTTCTTCGGAAGAATGGCTCAGAAATACGGCAGCTATGGAAATGTTATTTATGAGATCTGTAATGAGCCGAACGGGATCAACTGGAGCTGGGTTAAGGAGTATGCCGATAAAGTGATTCCTGCCATAAGACAGTATGACAAAACGGGAATTATTATTTGCGGAACGCCTACATGGTCACAGGATGTGGACGTGGTTGCGTCAAATCCTGTCGCACAGCCGGCCAATGTAATGTATGCACTTCATTTCTATGCTGCAACACATGGCGATTGGATCAGGCGGAAACTTGTAACTGCAAGAAATGCGGGAACTCCCGTATTTGTATCGGAGTTCTCGATATGTGATGCATCCGGTAACGGCGGAATTGATTACACATCTGCGACGGCATGGAAGAATCTTATAAACCAGTATAATGTTTCATACTGTTCATGGAGTCTTTGCAATAAGGCGGAGACATCCGCGCTTATCAGCTCAGGCACCGGCAAGACTTCATCCTGGACGGAAAGCGAACTTTCCGCAGCCGGCAAATGGATAAGAGAAATGATCCTTAACGGCGCCGCAGCAGGAGCAATCCCTGATGCAAGTACGATCACGGATTCATCATCTTCAGGCTCCTCGTCCGACAACGCCGGTTCTTCATCCGGTAATTCCGGACAATCTGCGGAAGAAGTGTCAAGGCAGGCAGCGCAGGAGGCTTCAAGGCAGGCAGAGCAGGAAGCGCAACAAGCAGAGGAGGCATCAAGACAGGCTGCAAGAGATGCGGCAACAACACAGAGCGTAAATGTTACCGGTACAGTTAATGGTGCAACATATACGATAAGTGGAAGCGGCGGCTGGTATAGTGAGGATAAGTATTTTATACAACTCGGTATCACAATATCCGGAACTTTAACTGAGTCAGATGAAATAGTATTACAGGTTCCTGCCGGGACAACAGTTGATAATATATGGTGTGCTGAGGCAAGTGTGGAAGGTACATCGTTGATAATTAAGAATATTGCATCAAATCCCGGAATGATAATCAAATCACCGACACCTATAAATATCAATTGATTTGAAATAAAAGACATGAAACTACGCCTATATTTCAATTAATACTTTACTTTTTGAAATAAGCGACATATCAGTCTTTTAAGCCTTCGCCGTTGCCACCGAATCCGGAGCTTAATATAAACAGCGATATAGTAAAGAAACTGGTGGAAGCAAACAGGGATCTGGTAAGGCTCGATACGGCTGCAAAGCTCATACCGAATGTAGAGCTTTTCATTTCCATGTATGTAAGAAAAGAAGCACTTATTTCTTCACAGATAGAAGGTACACAATGTACGCTGGATGATGTTCTTGATCCTGAGGTTGACGGAAATACAAATCTTGATGTAGGAGATGTCATCAATTATGTGCGAGCCTGTACATATGCGATTGGCAGACTGGATGAGCAATAAGCAATAAGCAATGAGCAATAAGCAATATTACAAATTCTTATTGACAATGATACTTATTGTGAGTATTATAACTAAGTGTGTTTGCATCGGAACGTCCGTGTCCGGATTCGGTGTGAATACTGTCTCGTAAGAGAGCTAATATATTTTATGACGGAGGTGAAATAAGTTGGCAAATATTAAGTCTGCTAAGAAGAGAATCTTAGTAATCAGCACTAAGACAGAGCGTAATAAGGCTATCAAGTCTAAGGTTAAGACATATATTAAGAATGTTGAGCTTGCTGTTGCAGAGGGCGATAAGGAGAAGGCTAATCAGGCACTTCTTGCTGCTACATCAGAGATCGATAAGGCTGCTTCTAAGGGCGTTTATCATAAGAATAACGCTTCCAGAAAAGTTGCCAGAATCGCAGGCCTCGTTAATTCTATGAACTAATATATCCCTTCGGGAGCGGCTGCCCGTTGGAATAGTGTAATTTTAATAAAATCATTAAGACACGATACATGCTTTTGCAGATACGAAACGGTAATGTAAAATCATGTATCGTGTTTTTTGTGTTACAGAAACGGAGAAGAATGGATAAAGTAAATGATTATTTGGAAAATGAGAGAATCGGTGTGCTGATGCGCAAGTATGCGCTGCCCTGTATTATTTCCCTGCTGGTTGCAGCGCTTTATAACATCGTGGATCAGATTTTTATTGCCAATGCTTCATATCTGGGTTCGTACGGAAATGCGGCAAATACAGTTGTTTTTCCGCTTACGGTGGTCGCTCTTGCCATTGCGGTAATGATAGGTGACGGAACATGCGCTTTTGTCAGTATGCTGCTTGGTGCAAACAGAAGAGAAGATGCTGCCAAGAGTATATGTAATGCGATAATTCTGTGTATATTATCAAGTGTGATCGTAACGACGGTGTATTTTATATTCTCGGATGCCATAATAACGGCCTTTGGCGGTAATGTGAATGAAGAGACATACAGATATTCGAAGGAATACTTTTGGTGGATCAGTTTGGGAATTCCGTTTTATATGTTTGGGCAGGCTATGAATCCGATAATCAGATCGGATGCCAGCCCCGGATTTGCAATGATATCGACTGTTGCCGGTGCGGTTCTTAATATGATCCTGGATCCCATTTTTATATTTGTTTTTAAAATGGGTATGATGGGCGCGGCAATTGCAACGGTTGCAGGCCAGGTTCTTACAGCGGCATTGGCAGTGTGGTATCTTTTTCATATGAAGGCAGTGAAGCTTGAGAAGAAGAACTTTGGAATGTACGGGTATCTCATGAAGAGATTTATTCCGCTTGGTATTACCAGCTTTTTTTCGCAGATATCACTGGTAATGGCGATGGCGGCGATAAACAATATGCTGCGTAAATACGGAGCTCTTGATGAGATTTTTTCACAGGAGGCATATGCTCAAATACCAATGGCGGTTGTCGGCATAGTGATGAAGTTTTTCCAGATAGTGATATCCGTTGCGGTAGGTATGGCTGCGGGATGCATCCCGATCGTAGGATATAATATCGGAGCAGGAAGAAGAGACAGGGCTTTGCAGCTATTTAAAATACTTCTGATCTGCGAAGCGGTTGTAGGTTTTGCGGCACTTCTTGTCGTTGAAGTCTTCCCGGGAGCACTTATCACTGTTTTCGGAGCTGCAAATGAAAGCACATATTATACCGAATTTGCAATTAAAAGTTTTAGAGTTTATCTGTGTATGATGGTTCTTGCGACAGTCAATAAGGGGACTTTAATTTATCTTCAGTCCCTCGGTAAAGCACTTGAATCCACGATAGTATCGATGATAAGAGAGATTGTTTTCGGAGTGGGATTTGCAATGATCCTTCCCAAGTTCTTCGGACTTGACGGCGTACTTTATTCCATGCCGGTATCGGATATTCTTACTTTTGCCGTTACTTTGTTTTTTATAATCAGAACCTTTAAAGAATTGAAAATGCCCGAACGTATCGTTCATGAGCAGGAAGCGTAGATGACGTTCTTGTATTGGATCAAGAAGGCTTTGACGGGATGGAAAATCCTAAGTCAAAGCCTTTTGATCGTTATTATAATTAATTCTGAGCGTTCTTTTTTGCTCTGAAACGCAGAGTGGGGTCAAGTATCTTCTTACGGATCCTGAGACTCTTGGGAGTTACTTCAAGAAGCTCATCAGTATCGATGAATTCGAGTGACTGCTCAAGCGACATTACCTTGGGAGGTACAAGACGGAGTGCGTCGTCTGCGCTTGAAGAACGGGTATTGGTAAGGTGCTTGGTCTTGCAGACATTAACCTCAATGTCCTCGCTTCTTCCTGTCTGACCGACGATCATACCACCGTAAACCTTGGTGCCCGGTCCGATAAAAAGAGTTCCTCTTTCCTGTGCGTTGAACAGGCCGTAGGTGATCGCTTCGCCTGATTCGAAAGCGATAAGAGAACCTTGTTTACGATAGCTTATTTCGCCCTTAAAAGGTTCATATCCGTCGAATATTGTGTTGATAACACCGCTTCCCTTGGTATCGGTAAGAAACTCGTTGGTGTAGCCTATAAGACCCCTTGAAGGTATGGTAAACTCAAGTCTTGTTGTTGAGTTCGCAAGAGGAGCCATTCCGTTAAGCTCGCCCTTACGCATTGAAAGTTTCTGAATAACGGTTCCGGTGCAATCATCTGGAACATCCACATAAGCAACCTCCATAGGCTCAAGCTTACGTCCGCGCTCATCCGTATGATAAAGTACTTCAGCTTTACTTACCGCAAATTCATAGCCTTCGCGGCGCATATTTTCGATAAGCACAGAAAGGTGAAGCTCGCCTCTCCCCGATACTTTGAAGGAATCGGTATTGTCGGTTTCTTCTACGCGAAGAGAAACATCGGTATTAAGCTCTCTGAAAAGTCTTTCTCTGATATGTCTTGATGTAACGAATTTACCTTCCTGTCCTGCGAGAGGGGAGTCATTTACCATAAAAGTCATTGCGATAGTAGGCTCGGAAATCTTCTGGAAAGGAATCGCATCGGGATGATCTACAGAACAGATGGTATCACCTATTTTAAGATCTTCTATACCGGAAAGCGCAACTATCGAGCCGATTGTTGCTTCGTTTACCTCAACCTTGTTTAAACCGTCAAATTCATAGAGTTTGGTTATTTTAACCCTTTTTGAACGATCGGGTTCATGATGATTGACGATCAGGACTTCCTGATTAACCTTAATCGTTCCGTTATCTATTTTACCTACGCCGATACGACCGACATATTCGTTGTAATCGATGGTGCTGATAAGCATCTGGACAGGAGCTTCTGCATCACCTGTGGGAGCGGGTATATGTTTGATAATGGTTTCAAACAGAGGCTCCATTGTATCGGATTCGTCGTCAAGATTATATTTGGCAAAACCACCTCTTGCGGATGCGTATACAAAGGGACAATCGAGTTGCTTGTCACTTGCATCAAGCTCGAGAAGAAGTTCAACGATCTCGTCCTCCACTTCCTTAGGCCTTGCCTCCGCACGGTCAATTTTGTTGATGCAGACAATAAGATCAAGATCGAGTTCGAGAGCTTTCTGAAGAACGAATTTGGTCTGGGGCATAACACCTTCAAAAGCGTCAACGACGAGTATAACGCCGTTAACCATTTTGAGGACACGTTCAACCTCTCCGCCAAAGTCCGCATGACCGGGAGTGTCGATGATGTTGATCTTTTTGTTTTTGTAGTGGATTGCAGTATTCTTGGAGAGAATGGTGATACCTCTTTCTCTCTCTATATCGTTGGAGTCCATGACTCTTTCGGCAACTTCCTGATTCTCTCTGAAGGTCCCGCTCTGTTTTAAGAGCTCATCCACGAGAGTGGTTTTACCGTGGTCTACATGGGCAATTATTGCGATGTTCCTGATATCTTCGCGACTTGTTTTCATAATTCCTCCGATTGCCTTTTAAAAATAATCACACAACAAATACGGATGAAACGCATCATCCGTATTTATACGCTCACGATTGTATAATATGCCACAAAAACGCATAAAATACAATGGAAATATTGCAAGAAATCTCAACAAAATAAAAGAATTTTATTGTTCAAATGGATAAACGATTCCAATATGTCCGATGCAACACTTGACATTTATGGATGCGGTGCTATACTTGTTTATTGTAGAGGTTGCACCCTATAAGAGTAGCCCTCCGGATGCCTCGGCGGCAGATGAAGGAAGGTGAAAGGAGAAGGTGCCGAAGTAAGTGAGACATTGCAGCGATCTGATTGCAACAGGGACGCCGATCCCCTCATTTGCTGGGCATATGGTCAATAACCGTATGACTGTCATCGCAAGATGGAGAGCTACTTAGAGCGTTATATCACTGCGGATTTGTATATTCGTAATCATAATGATATGTACTTTGAGAAGCCTTCAGTCTTGAAGGTTTATTTTTTTTGAAGGAGGCTTATTTATGGCTATTTTTGAAGGAGCAGCGGTTGCCATTGTAACACCGATGAACTCTGATGGTTCCGTTAATTACGAGAAGCTTGATGAGATCATTGAAGAGCAGATTGCGGGAAGCACCGATGCAATCGTTATCTGTGGAACTACCGGTGAAGCATCCACGCTTTCACACGAGGAGCATCTTGATGTTATCGAAAGATGCGTTAAGACAGTTAATAAGAGAGTTCCTGTAATTGCAGGTACGGGTTCCAATTCAACCGAGACGGCGATCTATCTTTCGGTTGAGGCAGAGAAGAGAGGAGCAGATGCACTTCTTCTTGTAACGCCTTACTACAACAAGGCAACACAGGGTGGACTTTATCAGCATTTCGCGCAGACCGCCAAGGCTGTATCCATACCGGTTATTCTCTATAATGTTCCCAGCAGAACAGGTTGCAATATTCAGGCCAAGACAGCTGCAAAGCTTTTTAAAGAGGTTGACAATATTGTCGGGATCAAGGAAGCGAGCGGTAATTTCTCACAGATTGCAGAGCTTATGAAACTTACCGACGGCAAGATAGATCTGTATTCCGGTAACGATGATCAGATAGTCCCTCTTCTTGCACTTGGCGGAAAGGGCGTTATTTCCGTACTTTCAAATGTTGCACCGAAGCATACACATGATATCGTTGCAACATTCCTTGCAGGCGATGTTAAGAAGTCCTGTGAACTTCAGCTCCGGGCACTTGATCTTATCAACGCGCTTTTTATCGAGGTTAATCCTATTCCCGTTAAGGCCGCAATGAACATTATGGGTAAGAATGTCGGACCTCTTCGCCTTCCTCTTACCGAGATGGAAGCCGACAATGCCAAGAAACTTGAGGAAGCAATGAAGCAGTTCGGACTTATATAAGGAGGCACTATGGTTAGAATAATAATGCATGGCTGCAACGGTAAAATGGGTCAGACCATTTCCGGTCTTGTCGCCGGTGATGAGAATGCGTCCATAGTTGCCGGCATAGATGTTTTTGATGACGGGCATAATCCATACCCTGTATTTAAGAGTCTTGCAGAATGTAACATGGAGGCGGATGTTGTAATTGATTTTGCATCGGCCAAGGCGGTTGATAATCTCCTTGATTGGTGCGTTGCCAATAAAATGCCCCTCGTGCTTTGCACGACAGGCCTCAGCGAAGAACAACTTGCAAAGGTCGATGAGGCATCGGGCAAAACAGCAATCCTTCGAAGTGCCAATATGTCACTTGGTATCAATACTTTATTCAAGGTGTTAAAGAACGTGGCACCGCTCTTTGCCCAGGCGGGCTTTGATATAGAGATTGTTGAGAAGCATCACAGATTAAAGCTTGATGCTCCCAGCGGAACGGCACTTGCGCTTGCTGACGCCGTTAATGAAAGCCTTCCCGAAAAGTATGAATATGTATTTGACAGAAGTGAGAGAAGAGAGAAGAGACCTGTTAAGGAAATCGGTATCTCTGCAGTCAGGGGCGGAACGATCGTCGGTGAACATGAAGTCATATTTGCCGGTGAGGATGAGGTAATAACCTTTAAGCATACCGCATATTCCAAAGCGGTATTTGCAAAGGGCGCCATTGAAGCTGCCAAATACTTAAAGGGTAAGGGCAGCGGAATGTACACGATGAAGGAAGTAATAGAGTGAATTGAAGCGGGACCTGAGCGGTCCCGCTTTTGATGTAAGATCATTTATCCGATTTCATTACTGTATCGATATGTTTCTTGAGAGCCGTAAAAGTCTCCTTGGTCATAGTGTGTTCCATATGACAGGCATCCTCTTCGGCTGTTTTGGAGTCAACCCCGAGATGGATAAGGAAATTGGTAAGCGTCGTGTGCCTTTCATAAATCATCTCGGCAAGCTCTTTTCCTGATTCGGTAAGCGATATATATCCCGCATCGGATACGCATATATATTTTTTCTCGCGCAGATTCTTCATGGCTACGGAAACGCTGGATTTACGATAGCCGAGATCTGTTGCTACATCTATTGAACGTACAACCGGAAGCTTGGTGCTGAGAACAAGTATTGACTCAAGATAATCTTCTTCTGATTCATGATTCTTCATTGGACTGATTCCCCCTGATCACTTAGCCTTTACAGCATATGCCGTGTATAAAATACCTTTACAACTCTAATTGACTTTGGTAACCGTGTATAATAATATCATAAATGATCAAGGTTAGCAACATCTAACAGAAGTTAGTTTTTGACCTTTTGAGTGGTAGGAGGAACAAAAAATGGATTATTTTCTTGGTCTTATGATCCCGTTTATAGGGACCACGCTCGGTGCTGCCTGCGTGTTTTTGATGAAGGATAAAATAAATGACAAACTTGAGAAGGCGCTTCTTGGCTTTGCGTCGGGAGTTATGGTGGCGGCTTCCGTATGGTCACTTCTTATTCCCTCGATGGAGATGAGTGCGGATAAAGGCAACTTAAGGTTTATGCCTGCGCTTATAGGCTTCTTTGTAGGCGCTGCATTCCTTTTCCTGCTTGATAAAATAACCCCTCATCTTCATCTGAAAGAGAGTACTCCCGAAGGACCCAAGACCTCATTTAAGAAAACAACAATGATGGTGCTTGCGGTCACGATTCACAATATACCCGAAGGTATGGCGGTCGGAGTTGTATTTGCGGCGCTTATGGCCGGTTCTTCAACGATGACTTTTGCATCCGCACTTGCACTTTCAATAGGTATCGCAATTCAAAATTTCCCTGAGGGCGCGATCGTGTCAATGCCTCTTAAAGGAGAAGGGGCAAGCCGCAAGAAAGCCTTTCTTCTCGGAACTTTAAGCGGTGCGGTGGAACCGGCTGCAGGAGCACTTACTCTTTTTGCATCAAATGCGATATCCGGAGCACTTCCGTATTTTCTCAGTTTCGCTGCAGGAGCGATGATATATGTTGTTGTTGAGGAACTTCTCCCGGAGGCATCAAATCGTGAAGGTTCAACGGGGGAGGAAATAAGAACGGATATCAGCACTTGGGGATTTGCGATCGGTTTTGCGCTTATGATGGTGCTGGATGTTGCGTTGGGATAGAAGCAGATTAACCCGGCTACGCATAATACCATATATTCTTAGGTGTACTGTCCAATGTTTGACATTGCATGAGAATGTACAGGTGGAGTATAATAAAACACGGTGTTGACTTATTAATTTTATATAAAAGGAGATTGGGAAATGGCTAAATATTTCGGTACGGACGGCTTCAGAGGGGAAGCTAACATCGGACTTACTGCGGATCATGCATATAAGGTCGGAAGATTTCTTGGATGGTATTACTGTGAGTGTAAGAGACAGAAGGGTGATGTGACACCTGCGACTGTAGTTATCGGTAAGGATACAAGAAGATCGTCTTATATGTTCGAATATGCGCTTGTTGCCGGGCTTGTAGCGTCAGGCGCCGATGCTTATATGCTTCATGTCACGACAACTCCTTCGGTTGCCTATGTTGCAAGAGTCGACTCTTTTGACTGCGGAATTATGATTTCTGCATCTCATAATCCTTATTATGATAACGGGATCAAGCTTATCAACGGTCAGGGCGAAAAGATGGATGAGGCTACGATAGAACTTGTCGAGGCCTATCTTGACGGTTGCCTTGAGGTGTTCGGAAAGAAGTGGGACGAACTTCCCTACGCAACCAAGGATCACATCGGCACTACGGTGGATTATGCATCCGGCCGTAACAGATATATCGGATATCTTATTTCTCTTGGCATCTATTCTTTCAAGGGTATGAAGGTTGCTCTTGACTGTGCCAACGGTGCGTCATGGAATATTGCAAGAAGCGTTTTTGAAGCACTTGGCGCCAAGACCTATGTTATAAATGCGGAGCCTAACGGTATCAATATCAATAACAATGCCGGTTCCACGCATATTGAGGGTCTGCAGCAGTATGTCAAGGACAATAATCTCGATGTCGGATTCGCTTATGACGGCGATGCCGACAGATGTCTTTGCGTTGATGAGAAGGGCAATGTTGTTGACGGAGATGCGATCCTCTATATCTATGGCTGTTATATGAAAGAGAGAGGTAAACTCCTTCAGAATACTGTAGTTACTACGGTTATGAGTAATTTTGGATTATATAAGGCATTTGATGAAAAGGGTATCGGCTATGCCAAGACCGCGGTCGGCGACAAGTATGTATATGAATATATGACCAATAACGGCTGCAGACTTGGCGGTGAGCAGAGCGGACATATCATTTTCTCCAAGTATGCATCAACAGGTGACGGCATTCTTACTTCCCTCAAGATGATGGAGGTTATGCTTGCAAAGAAGAAGACACTTTCGGAGCTTGCCGCACCTCTTACCATATATCCTCAGGTTCTTGTGAATGTTAAGGTTAAGGATAAGGCCGCAGCTCAGGCTGATCCGGATGTTCAGGCTGCGGTTAAGAATGTTGAGAACAGCCTTGGCGATACAGGAAGGATCCTTGTAAGAGAATCCGGAACGGAGCCTCTTATAAGAGTAATGGTTGAAGCCCCCGAGAAAGAACTTTGCAAGAAATATGTCAATGATGTTGTTGACGTGATCAGGAGCAAGGGCCACGAAGCGTAAAATACGCATAGACCCGCCTGGATGCGATGATTACTGAGAAGGATTTTATAATAAGGGGTGTGAGAATTATATAATGGCATTGCAGATTCTAATGGGTGCATCGGGTCACGGTAAGACCTACACCCTTTATAAACGACTGATTGATGAGTCGCTGCTTCACAGTGACCGAAGATATATTCTTATTGTGCCGGAGCAATCATCGCTCCAGGCACAGAAGGATATCGTCAGAATGCATCCCAATCACGGTGTGTTTAATATTGATGTTCTTACCTTTGGAAGGCTCGCATACAGAGTGTTTGACGAGCTTGGTATTAAGTTGTCCGAAACTATCGACGACACAGGCAAGAATCTTATAATAAGGCGGATCATATCTGAGATCGGTAAAGATTTTAAGGTACTTAAAGTAACCAGAAAGCAGGGGATCGTAAGTGAGATCAAGTCACTTATATCCGAACTTAAGCAGTATGGGATCACTCCGGATGCTTTGGATGAGATCGCGGATAAATTATCTTCATCCGAAGGTGCGCCGGGTGTTTCGCACTCAACTTCAGCCAAGATTTGCGAGATTAACAGTATATATAAGAGATTTGAAGAGATCATAAACGGCAAATACACGACCGTTGAGGATAAGCCTAAAATGCTTGCTGATGTTCTTTGCAGAAGCACTTTTTTTGACGGAGAGACAACTGTTGCTTTTGACGGCTTTACGGGATTTACCCCTGTGCAGCTTCTTATTTTACGCCGGATAGTTGAAAGGGCGGCTACCGTCATGGTTACCGTAACCATGCCGGATGATGAAGAATACAATGTGGTAAGGGGCGAATCGGAGCTTTTTGGCATGAGTAAAACCATGATCAGACAGTGCGGACAGATTGCCGATGAACCCCATACCGATATGCAGTGTATAAGAATACAGACCGATGAGGGGGCATACCGTTTTGCCAAATCATCGGATCTTGATTTTTTGGAAAAAGAGCTTTTCAGATACAGAGATGCCGTGTATGAGGGGGAGCCGGAGAATATAAAGCTCTACAGATGCGACAGTATAAGCCGCGAACTTATGATAACCGCGTCGGTCATACGCAGGCTTACGCAGTATAAGGGCATCAGATACAGGGATATTGCCATTATCACGGGTGATATGAATGCATATAGGGATGAGGCGAAGAGAATATTTTATGAAGCGGATATACCTGTTTTTATCGATTCCAAGAGAAGCATTCTCGGCAATCCTCTCGTTGAATATATAAGGAGCGCGCTTAAAGTCATCAATGAGAATTATTCATATGACAGTGTTATGTCATATATCAAGAATGTTCTTTCAGGCTTTGAGGCTTCGGGCGTATATCTTCTTGAAAACTACATTCTCTCGCTCGGTATACGGGGCAAGAGCATGTGGAATAAGCCTTTTACCTATAATTACAGAGGCAAGAAAGTAACCACCGATCAGGCGTATCTTGAAGAAGTAAATGCAATAAGAGAAGAATTTGCGGCTCAGATAAATGAACTTGAAGAGCTTCTTAAAGGTAATACCGGGGATATGATAAAAGGTCTCTATGAATTCCTCGAAAAGAGGAAAATATATGACAGGCTGACTCAAATATCCGAGACACTTGACAACGAGAGACATGATGTTTTCCTGAGCATATACGCTCAGGTTATCGAACTTCTTGACAGAATCTATTCTCTTCAGGCGGACGAAGAGATTACAAAGCAGGAACTTGCGGAAGAACTTGATGCGGGCTTTGAGGAGATGAAAACCCGTATTATACCGGTGTCTCATGACTGTGTTATTCTCGGCGATGTTACAAGAAGCCGTCTTGAGCATGTTAAATACATGTTTGTTCTCGGTATGAATGAGGGACTTATTCCGGCCGGATATTCCAACAAAGGCATTCTTTCTGAGAGGGAAAGAGAACTGATCGACAGTATGGGAGTGGAACTTAAGCCTCTGCCTGCAGAGCAGATTTTCCAGCAGAATTTTTATCTCTATCTTAACCTTACAGAGCCCTCTGACGGACTTTATATTATGTATCATGATTACGATCTGACGGGCAGCGCCTGCAGTGAATCGAGGATGCTCGGAGCGATCCGTTCGATGTTCCCGTCTCTTAAAGAGCAGTATTATAGGCAGATCCCGCTTGAAGACACTCTGATCGGTAAGAAAGCAAGTGTCCATATTCTGGTCGATAATCTGGATTTAATTAAAAAAGATGACACTTTATGCGAAGAAGAAAAGCAAAAGAATAATGCCGAAATAACCAAACTCAGATCACTTTATGGCTATTATTCCGAAGGAGCCGGCAAAACTTCTCTAAGTGACGGCAGAGGGATCTTTGAGATCGTGGAGAAAATGACCGGCCCCAAGATGGGCATTTCAGGGGGACTTGCCGAACTGCTTTACGGTGATAAGACGCAAATAAATATAAGCGAGATTGAAAATTTCTCGGATTGTCCGTATAAGCATTTTGCGCAGTATGGTTTAAACCTTAAGGAAAGGCCTCTCTATGAGATAAATAATCTTGACAGAGGAACGATCAACCACAATGTCCTCAAATATATCGGCGATGAACTTGCAAAAGAAAATAAGGATTTTAGAAGCGCCGATGTAGACTATATCAAAAGTCTTATTCCGGCTGCTATTGATAAAGCATGCGAAGAGGAAAATGCTTTTTTTAAAGGCAGTAACACCAATGCTTACCTAATGGGAAGGCTTCAGAGCATTCTGACTAAGAGCGTGGAGACACTTAGCAGCCAGATGAAAGTCGGAGATTTTGTAAGCTCCGAATATGAACGCAGGTTCAAAGTCCCTTATACGGATTTTACACTGGTGGGAACGATAGACAGGGTGGATACCCTTATTAAGGACGGAAAGGTCTATGTGAAGATAGTCGATTACAAATCGGGCAGTAAGGTCTTTGATTACAATTTACTTCACAGAGGGCAGCAGATTCAGCTTCCGATATACATCAGGACTTATACGGATACCATGAATGATGCGCAGAAGGATAAGGATGAACCCATGCAGTATGAGATGGGTGCTATGTTCTACAACAAGCTTGATAATCCAATAATCCCGGAAGATGATTATAACCCGGCTGTCGGTTTTGCGGCGAGCATGAAGGCAAACGGTGTTGCGTGCGAGGAAATAGTAAGTAATATCGACAATACCTATGATCCCGAGGGCAAAGCAGACAGCGGGTATGCAACTTTAAAAGATAAAGCGACGATAAGCAGTGAGCATTTTAAACTGATCACGGATTATGCGATCGAGAAGGCAAGAGATACCATCAGATCAATAGACAAAGGTGTGATCGAGGCCAAACCGTATGATAAAGCATGTATGTGGTGTCCGTACTCACAAATATGTGGTTTTGATCCTGCTAATCCCGAGAATTATCGTAAGGCAGAGACGGTAGCAGACAAAAGCTCTGTAAAATGGGATAAATTCGATTTGAATCAGACTCCTGCCGATGATACTGAGGAATAAAATATGGCAAAGATGACATGGTCCGAGGACCAGCTTAAAGCAATAGAATATAAGGACAGTAATATACTTGTAAGCGCTGCGGCAGGCTCAGGTAAAACCACTCTGCTGGTTGAGCGAATCGTAAGAAATGTCATAGCCGGAGAATATGATATCGACAGGCTTGTGGTTGTTACGTTCACAGTCAGTGCGGCATCGGATCTTAAGGCCAAGATAGCCAAGGCACTCCTTGAAAAAGAAAAGGAATACAAGGATGATGAGAAGATCCGCACAAGGATAATCAAACAATTATCCCTTATTAACAGTGCGCTTATTTCGACGATTGACAGTTTCTGCGGTTATATAGTCAAGAATTATTACAATACCATCGGCATAGAGCCCAATTACAGAATTGCTACCGAAGGTGAGAACAGTCTTGTAAAGAGGGATGTGTATGATGCCCTTCTTGAAGAATATTATTCCGATGCCTTAAATGACGAAGAGAAGAAGGATTTCTGTGATTTTATAGAAGCATATGCAGCCGGCAAGGATACCGAAAACTTCTACAGTATTATCTCTGAAATATATACAGCTGCGCAAAGTCAGCCATGGCCCATGGAGTGGATCAAGGGTCTTTGCATGCCTGCGGACTCTGCTGAGGATGTTAAGAAACTTCAGCTATTAAAGGACTTTATGACATATTTTAAGGGGGTTACTGCGCGGATCGCTCTGTGTTACCACGAATATGCAAATCTGTACAGAAGCGAACTTGCTGCTTTATCTGATACCGGTAATATAACCAATTCCAACAGAAAGGCCGCAGATATCCTCGATTCAGAGGCGGATTATTTTGATAAACTGAGCAATTGCGGCGACTATGATGAAGCATACAAGATCATCACAACATCTGACTTTAAGTTTGAAACAATGACCTTAAATAAAGATGTAGCGGATAATAAATATATAAAATATCACAGAGATATGTTCAAAGAATATTACCAAAAACAACTGTTACCTGTTTTTAAGACCGATATTGCAGGTATTGTAGAGGACAGTAAATATACTCAGAGATATATCAAAGTCCTGGTGAGATTTCTTACGGATTATACCGAGAGAGTGACAGAAGTTAAGCGCGAAAAGAACATCGTGGATTTTGCGGATATAGAGCACTATGCGCTTGATATTCTTGTTAAAAGAGGCGCAGGTGCGGACAAAACAGATGCAGGTGCGGGTGGATGCGTGGCCGGCAGCGCGTGCAGATCATATACTCAGGTCGCAGACGAGCTTTCAGCATTTTTTGCGGAGATATATATTGATGAATATCAGGACAGCAATATGCTTCAGGAGACCATTCTTCAGAGCATTTCCAAGGAAAGATTCGGTAAATGCAATGTATTTATGGTTGGAGACGTTAAGCAGAGCATATACAAATTCCGTCTTGCCGATCCGGGCATTTTTATGGGCAAATACGACACCTATACCGATGAACGCCCGAACTGTAAAATACTTCTTAACGGCAATTACAGAAGTCGCAAGGGTATTCTTGATGCGACCAATTCTCTGTTTGAAATGTTTATGAGAAGAGATGTCGGAGGCATTGATTATACGGATGATGTTAAGCTTATCACATCGCGTAAATACGATAATATCGAATTTGACGACAGGGTTATGGTAAGATGTACCGAAGCTGCCAATAAGGCCGCTCTCAAAGAAAAAAATAACAGCAATGCTTATATGGTCGCGGATATGATAGGCGATCTTGTTTCGCAGGGCTTTAAATACAGTGATATTGTTATACTTATAAGATCGGCCAATGCTAAGAGCAATCAATATGTAAATGTGCTTACATCGCTTAAAATACCCGTGATCGGTTCTTCCAAGAAAGGCTATTTTTCTTCATGGGAGATTCAGCTGATGCTGAGCTATCTGATGATCATCGACAATCCCAGACAGGAAATCCATCTGGCAGCAGTTCTCAAGTCATATTTCTTCAGATTTACGGACGAAGAACTTGCGGATATTAAGGTCCATAGTCAAAACCGCAGGGGTGAGCTGTATGACAATCTTGTATTTTATTCGCAAAAAGACGAAAAATACAGTATGAAGGTTGCGGGTTTTCTGACTGCTTTAAAGAGCTATAAGGAATATTCGCTGACTCATACGATAAGTGAACTTTTGACGCAACTGATCTATGAGACCGGTTTTATTGACTATGTTAAGCAACAAGTCGGCGGTAAGATATCTTCAGGCAATCTGTCGATCCTGATAGCAAGAGCCGTTGAATTTGAGGGAACAAGTTACAGTGGGTTGTTTGATTTCTTAAGATATATTGATACCTTTAAGAGTTTTAACAGTGATTTCGGTACATCAAATCCTTTGTCGCCTTCGGACGATGTGGTAAGGATTGAAAGCATTCATTCAAGCAAGGGGCTGTCATATAAGGTTGTGATCCTTACCGAGACGGACGATAAATATAGCAATAAGGACTCGTCCGGCATGGTCTTTGTTGATAATAAATACGGATTGGGGATCGTCAAGGTCGATATCGATAAGCGCGTAAAATACGATACAACTTTATATAAAATGTTCGAGAAAATGATCAAACTCTCAACGATCGGAGAGGAACTGAGGCTCTTGTATGTTGCGATGACCAGAGCGGAAGACAAATTATGCATTGTTGGGACTCCTTCCGCTAAATTGCTTAATAATGGAATTGTGACTGCCGAGAAATGTATAAATAATTCTCCGAGGGCCTTTTGCGAGTTCAAAACAAACTATATGTATCTGGTGCTTTCGTGTGTGTATCTGGACAGAGAGCATGGTACAAATCTTTTTGATTATTCCGAGTATGCTGCGGATAAGCTTGTTGATATTGAAAACAATCGGAATATGGCTTCTTCCAATCCGGATGTTGAAGACAGACTGGATATACTTAATAACGCAGAGGTGAGCGAAGCATACACAAAGCTGATCAACGAGAGGCTTGATGATGTATACAGTCATGAGGGTATAATCGATCTGCGTGCCAAATATTCGGTATCGGATCTTAAGCATAAGGCAATGGAGGATGCGGGGCTTCCCGAAGCGCAGCTTTTTGAAGAGAAGAAGAACGGGCGTCCGGTGCCTCTGTTTGCACAGACAGGAGTCCGGGCAACCGATTCGGTTTTACCGAATGGCGATAATGCAGGCACTCTCTATGGAAGCGCCGTACATAAAATGTTCGAGCTTCTTGATTATGCAAGACTGGACGGCCTTGACGATGAGGGTATAATACAAGCTGTTGAGGATATGAAAGATGAGAGTGTTGCAAGCGGAAGACTTGGCGAGGAATATGCAGGTCTTATAAACGCGAAGCTTTTTGTACCTTTTATTCGAAGCGATCTTGGCCGGGATATGATGGGCGCTGCGCTTGACGGAAGGCTTCATAGGGAAGAGCCGTTTATTATGGAGGTGCCTGCGTCGAGAATAGACAGTAAATATCCGGATGATGAATTTGTTGTCGTTCAAGGAATAATAGATGCATTTTACCTTGAGTTCGGTGAGGACAGAACGGTTCCGACCGGCTGCATTGTGATCGACTACAAGACCGATAAAGTCGAAACCGAAGAGGAACTTGTCGATCGCTACAAAGCCCAGCTTTTGCTGTACCGTGAGGCTCTTATGAAGGTCACCGGAGCTCCGGTTTGTGAGTGTAAAATCTACTCAACCAGACTCGGCAAAGGAATCGATATTTCCTAAAATAACAAAATAAATCAATAATATTGATAAAAAATAATCATTAAACTTTTCGAAAGGTTGTGCTAAAGTCATTCTTGTTTACAGGAAGATATAGCGGATGTGCTCGGGAAATGCAGGAGCACCGGAGAGGAGACTTTATAATGAACGCTAAAAAGTATATGAAACAGTATTTTATGCCACCTGTATGTGATTACGACTGGGTGAAGAAGGATAGTATCGATAAGGCACCGATATGGTGTTCGGTTGACCTTCGTGATGGGAATCAGGCACTTATCGAGCCTATGAGTATCGATGAGAAGGTTGAATTCTTTAAAATGCTTGTGGATATCGGATTCAAGGAAATCGAGGTGGGATTTCCGGCAGCATCCGAGACCGAATACAATTTCCTCAGAAGGCTTATTGAAGAGGATCTTATTCCCGATGATGTTACAGTGCAGGTACTTACTCAGGCAAGAGAGCACATTATCCGTAAAACATTTGAGGCTGTTAAGGGCGCTCCTCATGCGATCGTTCATGTATATAATTCAACATCCGTAGCACAGAGAGAGCAGGTCTTCAAAAAGAGCAAGGAAGAGATCATGAAGATCGCGGTGGACGGCGCAAAGCTCCTTAAGAAGCTTGCGGATGAGACCGAAGGCAATTTCTCGTTTGAGTACAGCCCCGAGTCGTTTACCGGAACGGAAGTGGATTATGCGGTTGATGTATGCAATGCAGTTCTGGATGTCTGGAAGCCTACCGCTAAGCACAAGGCGATAATCAATATTCCCGCAACCGTTGAGAATTCAATGCCTCATGTGTTTGCAACTCAGATTGAATATGTTCATAAGAATCTTAAATACAGAGACGGAGTTGTACTCAGTCTTCATCCTCATAATGACAGAGGTACGGGTGTTGCCGATGCGGAACTTGGCGTTCTTGCGGGTGGTGACAGAATCGAAGGTACGCTTTTTGGAAACGGTGAGAGAACAGGTAATGTGGATATTGTAACTCTTGCCATGAATATGCTTAGTCACGGCGTCGATCCCGGACTTGAATTCGGCAATATTCCGACAATCCGTGAGACATATGAGAGACTTACCAGAATGGAGGTCCATCCCAGAGCCCCCTATGCGGGAGACCTTGTATTTACCGCTTTCTCCGGTTCTCATCAGGATGCTATCGCCAAAGGTATGGATTGGCGCAAAGAAAAGAAACTCAAGAAATGGACCGTTCCCTATCTTCCTGTCGATCCTGTTGATGTCGGACGTACTTATGATTCGGATGTTATCAGAATTAACAGCCAGTCAGGCAAGGGCGGAGTCAATTACATACTCAAGCAGAATTTCGGTATTTCGCTTCCGATGAAGATGCGTGAAGAGGTCGGATATGCCGTTAAGCAGGTATCTGATGAGGAGCATAAAGAGCTCAGTCCGAAGTGGGTTTATGAGATTTTTGCCGACAGGTATATAGATAATACGCCGTATTTTACCATTGATGAATGTCACTTTAAACAGGTTGACGGCATAATGGCCGAGGTTACCATTAATCATGGCAGCAAAAAGACCATCGTTGACGGTAACGGTAACGGAAGACTTGACAGCGTAAGCAATGCGATTAAGGAATATTTCGGCATTACATATGAACTTACGGAGTATGAAGAGCATTCACTCTCAACAGGTTCATCATCAAAGGCTATCGCTTATGTGGGCATTACCTGTGACAAGGAAATGTTCTGGGGTGTCGGAACCAATGAGGATATAATCAAAGCCTCGATTTCCGCTCTTACTGTTGCGGTTAACAAACTTCCGAAGGTTAAGAAGAATGATACTCCCAAGGATAAGCTCCTTGTGGATATGCTCAATTATATACAGAATAATTATCAGACCGTTACACTTGGTGAGCTCGCAAATCATTTTCATTTCTCACAGAGCTATGTATCCAAGTATATCAAGGAAAAGTCCGGCATCACATTCGGCGATCAGGTTATGAATGTCAGAATGAAGAAGGCTAAGACTCTTCTCAAGAACGGAAATATGACGGTTGAGAATATTGCATATTCCGTCGGATATCAGAATGTTGAACATTTTAACAGGCTCTTCAAGAAGCTTTATAAAATGACCCCGATACAATACAGAAAGAACGATAAGTGATCCACATGAAAAAAGTTGTTATAGTAGGTGGCGGTATGTCGGGCTTATCTGCGGGAATCTATTCCTGCATGAGCGGTTACGAGACCGTTATCTACGAGAAAAACGCTGTGGCCGGAGGTAACTGTTCAGGCTGGAAAAGGGGCGATTATTATATCGATAATTGTCTTCACTGGCTTACCGGCAGCAGGGAAGGCTCCGGACAGAATAAAATATGGCGTGAGATAGGTGCTCTTGATGATAATGTCGCTCTTATTAAGAGGGATATGTTTTATTCTACCGAAAAAGACGGAGTGACCGTTACTCTCTGGAGAGATATAAGCAGAACCCAGAGAGAACTTATCAGCCTTTCGCCCGAAGATGAAAAGGAAATCACGCATTTTCTCGATGCGGTAAGAGTAGGTGTATCTTTTACGGAACCGGCAAGTGACGCGGCCACATTTATTAAAGCCATCAAAGCAGCAGATATTACAACGCCCGCTTCGGATATGATGATGGCTATAATCGGATATCTAGGTATGAGCACCAGTGAACTTGCCGAGCGTTTCAAGCATCCCGCGATCAAAACATTGATACTGGATTTTATGGCCAAGGAGTATGAAGCTTATTGGCTTATCATGGCGTACGGATTTTTTGTATCGGAAAACGGCGACCTTCCCGAAGGAGGAAGCGTCGGACTTGTTAAGCGTATACAGGATAAGTATCTTTCGCTTGGCGGCAAGCTTATTCTTGGTACTCCGGTCAAAAACGTAAGCATTGTCAAGACTCCCAAAGCAGATCTCAATGAGATACGTAAAGAATTCATAGCCGAGATCGATAACGATCTTCCTGCCAATATGTCCGCAGCCAAATACATTTCGGGATATTTGAGACTCCTTAGGGACACCGGCAGCGTTGTTGTCAAAGAAACAGGCAAGTCCATAAAACATATTTACAAACGGATGACAAACGGAATATATCTCGAGAACGGCAGCTTTGTTCCGGCCGATTATGTTATATGTGCCTGCGATATGAATTATGTCTTTTCTGATCTTGTAAATAATAAATATGTGCCCAAGCCTATCAAGAAAGAGCTTAAGGGTAACAGCAAGAATACGATATACAGTTCCTTCCAGGTAGCTTTCAGCGTCGATGGAGAGATGGAGGAAGTTCCGGATACTCTCGGAATCGACTGCGAACCTTTTGATGTGGCAAGGCATACATTTTCCAGATTCAACATCAAGAATTACAGGCTTTATGGCGATTATATCGCGCCCAAGGGCTCGACGGTCATACAGGTAAGTATCACTCAGTATAAGGATGACTTCAAATTCTGGAAGACGATCTACAAGGATAAGAGCCGCTACAGACAGGTCAAGATCAATATCGCTTGGGCGATCATGGAAAGAATCGTGGCAAGATTTCCTCAGTACGAGGGTAAAATCCACATTCTCGATACATGGACTCCTATTACTTATTCAAGAAGGAACAATTGCTACTATGGCGCTTATATGCGTTTTATAACGACTTTGACAAGAAGCGGAGCATATATCAGTGACTCAATGTTTCTTGTTAATAACATATATCTTGCGGGACAGTGGCTGATATATCCCGGCGGCCTTCCGATGTCGGCTTTTACCGGTAAAATGGCCATTAAATCCATTAACCGCCGAGAGAAGAATGATGCTCTCGAACCCAAGCAACCGGATGTGGAGCTTGGAACGGTAAGTCTTAAATAAAGGCATTTCTGTATTGAACTTATGGCACAATAAGCGTAAAATATAAGTGGGTAACCATACCGGTTATTCACTTTATTTTATTTGTATCAACATTTGATGTACGGTTATGAGGCCGGCGGGGTTTGCATGAGAAAAAAAGGTTTTTTGTGGTTCATACCGTCTCTGCTGCTTATGGCACTTATATTTTATATGTCCTCAAGAGTCAGTGAGGAATCGGCTGATATGAGTGGCACGCTTGCAGAGTGGCTGGTTAAGGTGTTTTCGAATGTCTTTAATCGCGATATGAGTGATGTTCAGATTGCTGAGAGCGCGCAGGTTCTTGATCCGATCATACGCAAGTTTGCCCATATGACCGAATATACTTTACTTTCGGTATCACTGGTGTTTGGATTTGTTAAAGGAACCAAATTCAGAGATTACAGAATATATGTGATCCCGGGTGTTGTATCGCTTCTGTATGCCATAACGGATGAAGTACATCAGCTATTTGTTCCCGGGCGTTCGGGCGAACTTCGCGATGTGCTGATAGACTGCATAGGTGCGATGATAGGAATACTGCTGGTATATCTTTTGAACAGTTGTGTCAGAGCATCGAGAATGAACAAAGCAAGAAAGAGAATGGGGGCGTAAGCTTACATGAAGAAAACGTCAGTAGTTGCTGCAGGGCTTGTATTTGCCGCGGTTCCTCTTATAGGATACGGTTTTATCAGGAAGCTTGTTTCATCTCTGATCGATGTTAACAGCGAGAATCCTTTTAATGATGATATGTCGAAAGCTTCCGATTACGACCTCAATGTTCGCTCGAGCAGGTGGGCGGAGCAACAGAATATGGAAACGGTAACTATCCTTTCCAAGGATAAGACAAGACTTGTTGGGCATCTTCTCGAAGTACCCAATGCCCAGCGTATTATGATCATGTTCCATGGTTGGAGAACCACCTGGAAATCAGATTGTGCCAAAATCGGCAAACCTCTTTCCAAACTCGGCTGCAGCATACTGTTTGCAGAAGAGAGAGGACAGGGACTTAGCGGCGGTAAATATATGACCATGGGAGTAAAAGAGAGATATGATGTACTTGCCTGGTCAAGATATATTGATTCACGATATGAAGGCAAATATCCGATATATCTGCATGGAATATCAATGGGGGCCACCTCGGTGCTTATGGCCGGAGAATTTAATCTGCCGACCAATGTGAAGGGTATTATCGCAGATTCGGGATATACGACTCCTAAGGCTATTGTAACCAAACTGGCAGGTAATTCCGGAACAGCCAAAGCCGCAATATATCTTGGAGGCCTTCGCATTTCGAGAATAGCGGGCTTTAAGCTTGATGAAGCCGACGCCAGAGAAGCGCTTAAGAAGTGCAAGGTTCCGGTGCTCTTCATACACGGCAGTGAGGACTGTGTAGTGCCATGTTCGATGTCAAAAGAGAATTATGCGGCATGTAATTCCAGAAAGAGCATATATATTTGCGAAGGAGCAGGCCACGGGCTGTCATTTTATTCGGACAGAACGGCCTATATTAACAAAATAGTCGAATTCTTCGACTGGTAGAGGATGTGTAGTAATGAATAGTGAAGATAGCACAATGGCAGTGATTCCGGCTGAAATAGATGTGCGTGCAAATGCTTTTGAGACACTGATGATGGAATATCAGTGTGCTATGTTTGAAGTAAAGACCAAGCTTGATGTATTAAATGCAGAGCTTAGTCACAAAGAATCCAGAAATCCCATAGAAGCTATTAAGACCAGGCTTAAGCAACCCAAATCGATCATCGAGAAGCTTCAGCGCAATAACTGGGATGTCAATGTTGCCTCTATTGAGGAACATCTCTCGGATGTTGCCGGTATTAGAGTTATATGTTCTTTTGAGGATGATATTTATAAACTTGTAGATTGTCTTCTCAATCAGGATGATATTACCCTTATCAAGAAAAAAGACTATATTGCCAAACCCAAAGAGAGCGGCTACAGGAGTCTTCATCTGATTGTTGAGGTACCTATTTTCCTTACAACGGAGAAGAAGCCGATGAAAGTTGAAGTTCAGTTCCGTACGGTAGGAATGGACTTTTGGGCGACTCTCGAACACAAGCTCAAATACAAGAAAAATATCGAAATGCTTGATAATCCGGAAAGCATTGCCGAAGAATTATTCTACTGTGCGGATCTTGTTCATCAGCTTGACGGCAGGATGATGCAGATTCGTAAGAAGATAGAGGATAAGCAGGGATTCGAGGTTAAGTGATCACCGCATGAGCATGGGGGTGCATTGGTGATTGTATAAAATATAGTAAAGGTGTGTAGTGTATGTATGATGTTATTGTCATTGGCGCAGGAGTGATCGGTACCTCTGTTGCCAGGAGTCTTATGCGATTCAAAAGGAGCGTCCTGGTGATCGATCGGGCAAGTGATCTGTGTGAAGGCACAAGTAAAGCCAACAGCGGGATCGTTCATGCCGGGCATGACGCTTTACCGGGTAGTCTCAAAGCCAAATATAATATTCTTGGAAGTGAAATGATGGAGCAGGTTTGTAAGGAACTTGATGTTACTTATAAACGTAACGGAAGTCTTGTCATAGGCTTTGACGAGGAGGACCGCATCCATCTTCAAAAACTCTATGAACAGGGAATGGCGAATGGTGTGAAAGAGCTTAGCATTATAGGCAGAGAGGAACTTCGTGCTTTGGAGCCGAATATCTCGGATGATGCCGTATGTGCTCTGTATGCCAAAACAGGCGCGATAGTATGTCCTTTTACACTTACGATAGCAATGGCGGAAAATGCTTGCGTTAACGGTGCTGAGTTTGTTTTTGATACCCATGTTGACAGTATCGATAAGTTGCAGAACGGTTACAAAGTCAATTGTACAAAGGCTTCATCTCCCGTTTCTTATGAGGCGCGAATTATTGTGAATGCGGCCGGTGTATATGCCGACTCCATTCATAATATGGTCTGCGCCGATAAAATCCACATAACAGCCAGAAAAGGTGAATATTGTCTCTTTGACCGTAAGGTTGGAGGGACTGTAAGTCATACGATTTTTCAGGCACCTACCAAGATGGGTAAAGGCGTTTTGGTAACTCCTACCGTTCACGGAAATCTTCTTGTCGGTCCCTCGGCGAATGATATTCCCGGCAAGGAAGAGACCAATACCACCAAAGCTTCCCTTGATACAATTCTTGCCAAGGCTGCGCTTAGTATCAAGCAGGTACCGGGCAGGCAGATAATCACCTCCTTTGCCGGCCTTCGTGCACATGAAGACGGCGGAGATTTTATAATAGGCGAGGCTAAAGATTGCCCCGGTTTTATTGATGCTGCAGGGATCGAATCGCCGGGTCTTACGGCGGCTCCGGCAATCGGAGAGGCAATCGCGGATATCGTTACTGGGATTGATAAGGCTCCGGTTAATGAAGCTTACAATCCGATAAGAAAGGGCATTCCACATGTGAGCGAGATGGGGATGGACGAGCTGAATGCGCTTATTGCCGGTAAGGACGTGTCCGGTCAAGACGCAGCTGACAAGGATGCGGGGGGCCGGATCGGTGTTACAGACGATCCGTACATGCCCGAGTTTGATCATGCTCTATATTCCAGGGTTATATGCAGATGTGAAACCGTTACCGAAGGAGAAATTGTCAATTCGATCAGGAGAGTCCTTGGTGCAAGAACGGTGGATGGTGTTAAGAGAAGAGTCAGAGCGGGAATGGGAAGATGCCAGGCAGGTTTCTGTCTCCCGAAGACCATAGATATTCTTTCGAGGGAACTTGGTATACCCAAGGAGGAAATCACTAAATGCGGCGGAGGATCATTTTATCTCTGCGACGGCCCGAAAACTGAGGATACAGTAAAAGGAACCGTAAATACAGTAACCGGAGGTGACAGATAATGGCTGATACGGGAATGATGGAAGAACGCAGTCTTGTTGTCATCGGCGGCGGCCCGGCCGGGCTTGCGGCAGCGCTTGCGGCAAGAGAAGCCGGCGTTAAAGATATTCTTATACTTGAGCGAGACAAGAGACTTGGCGGAATTCTTAACCAGTGCATACATAACGGATTCGGACTTCACACCTTTAAGGAGGAACTTACGGGGCCCGAGTATGCGGCAAGATATATTAACAGAGTTTTGGAAGAGAAGATTGAATATATAACCGATGCAATGGTTATCGATGTTAATTCCGATAAAATCGTCACCTATATGCATGGCAAGGTCAAGCAGATCAGGGCCGGTGCGGTTATCCTGGCGATGGGCTGCAGGGAGAGGCCGAGAGGCGCACTTAATACTCCCGGTTACAGACCTGCGGGAATATATTCCGCCGGAACCGCGCAGTACTATGTGAATATCGAAGGCAGAATGCCTGGGAAAAGATGCGTGATCCTTGGCTCGGGCGATATCGGACTTATAATGGCAAGACGTATGACACTTGAAGGCGCCAAAGTTCTTTGCGTCGCAGAGATTCAGCCTTATTCGGGCGGCCTTAAGCGTAATATTGTACAGTGTCTTAACGATTATGATATCCCTCTTCTTCTTAGCCACACCGTAGTTGATATCAAGGGCAAGGAAAGAGTTGAAGGCATTGTTATTGCCAAGGTGGACGATAAAATGCAACCGATCCCGGGTACTGAGATTGAATATGAATGTGACACGCTTCTTCTATCCTGCGGACTTCTTCCGGAGAACGAATTGTCGGAAAAGGCCGGAGTAAAGCTTAGTCCCGTTACCGGTGGCCCTATAGTCAATGAGTCTCTTGAGAGCAGCGTACCCGGTATTTTTGCATGCGGAAATGTTCTGCATGTACATGATCTCGTTGATTATGTTTCGGGCGAAGCCGCAAATGCGGGAGAGAGAGCCGCGGCGTATTTGTCGGGTGAGCTTGATGAGAGCAGCCCGGAAGATATTATTTTACAGGGAACAGACGGCGTCAGATATACAGTTCCCGTGACGGTAAATGTGAAGAGAATGAAGGATCTTCAAACCGTCAGATTCAGAGTCGGTAAAGTATTCGGAGTGTCGGATATTGTAGTAAATGCCGATGGCAAAGAGATAATGAAAAAGCGCAAGAGAAGCCTTGCCCCGGGCGAGATGGAGGAACTTATTCTTAAGAAATCCGTTCTCGAGGAAGTTGCCTCATCCGGAGCACATACGATAACAATAGGTGTAAGGGAGGTGCTCCAATGAGTAAAACGATAATACCTGACGGCACTACGGAGCTTACCTGCATCGGCTGTCCCAAAGGGTGCCTTGTAAGTGTCACCATTGAGAATGGCGAGATAAAAGAAATCACAGGTAATTCCTGTCAGATAGGATATAACTATGCAAGCGCGGAGGTTACGAATCCGAGAAGGACTCTCACTTCAAGTATCAAGGTAAATGGTGGCGTGCTTGCAATGGTAAGCGTTAAGACCGCCTCTGATATCCCCAAGGGGCTTCTTCTCGATGCCATGAAGGTGATCAAAGCAGCCGTCGTTACGGCGCCTGTTTCAATAGGGGATGTCCTGATCGAAAACATTCTTGATACCGGCGTTGATGTGGTTGCGACATCGAATGTGCCGGTGCGCTAGGCGCGGTATTTCCCCGAAACGATCGTTATTCCCGAAAGGAGATAAGATGGAAAAATATATTCTTGCTTTGGATCAGGGAACCACGAGTTCCAGATGCATAATCTACAACAAGAAGGGCGATATTATTTCAACGGCCCAGAAAGAATTTGAACAGATATATCCCAAGCCCGGCTGGATTGAGCACAACCCTCTTGAAATATGGTCTTCACAGCTGAGCGTAGCACTCGAGGCGATGCTTCTTGCGGGACTTAAAGCAAGTGATATTGATTCTATCGGAATCACCAATCAGAGAGAGACCACCATTGTGTGGGACAAGAATACAGGAAAGCCTGTATATAATGCGATTGTATGGCAGTGCCGCAGAACCTCGCAGCGAATAGATGCAATGAGGGAGGACGGAATGGTGGATATTGTCCGCGATAAATGCGGACTTATCGCGGATGCTTATTTTTCCGCATCAAAGATAGAATGGATCCTTGATAACGTGGAAGGTGCAAGGGAAAGAGCTGCCAAGGGTGAGCTTGCCTTCGGAACCGTTGATTCATGGCTTGTATGGAATCTTACGGGCGGACATATTCACGCAACCGATTATACCAATGCATCAAGGACTATGCTTTTTGATATTCATGATCTTGAGTGGGACAAAGACCTTTTGGATTATTTCCACGTTCCCGAGAGCATGATGCCCACTGTGCTTCCCTCGAGTTTTATTTACGGATATACCGATGAGTCGATCCTCGGCGGTAAAATTCCCATCGCAGGCATCGCAGGAGACCAGCAGGCTGCGCTTTTCGGACAGTGCTGCTTCGAGCCAGGTGAGGCTAAAAATACATACGGAACAGGCTGCTTCCTTCTTATGAATACCGGAAGCAAGGCTATATCCTCGGATCATGGTCTTATAACTACGATAGCGGCAAATGCCGGTAAAGTCGAATATGCGCTTGAAGGCAGTGTATTTGTTGCAGGTGCGGCTGTTCAGTGGCTGAGAGATTCCATGAGAATGGTTAAAGGTGCGGCGCAGACGGAGGAATATGCCGACACTGTTTCAAGTACGCAGGGAGTATACGTTGTTCCCGCTTTTACCGGACTTGGCGCGCCTTACTGGAATCAGTATGCAAGAGGAATGGTCGTAGGCATTACCCGAGGCTGCAAAAAAGAGCATTTTATAAGGGCTACACTTGAGTCCATCGACTACCAGGTGTGTGACGTGCTCAAGGTTATGAAGCTCGACTCGGGTATTGAACTGAGTTCTCTGAAGGTTGACGGCGGAGCGTGTGCGAATAATTTTCTTATGAAGTTTCAGGCTGATATTCTGGGCGTTAATGTCCGTCGCCCCAAGATGATAGAGACTACATCCCTTGGAGCCGCATATCTTGCGGGACTTGCAACGGGATATTGGAAGAACAAGGAAGAGATTAAGGATAACTGGAACCTTGGGCGTGAATTTGTGCCGGATATGAGCGAGGATGAGAGGGAAAGTCTGCTTAAGGGATGGCACAGAGCGGTTAAGGCCGCGATCGCGTGGAGTGAGAGCGAGTAGGCTCGTTTGCTTGATTTTTTGAATATGTTAGGATATTATGGATGAGTCGGCTGTTTTCGGCCGATTCATTTGGGAGGATGCAGTGGTATGTCGGATAATAATGTAAAATACGAGAAGAAGCCCTTTAATGTGTTGCCTTTGGACATTCTGGATATTCTTCTTACAGTATATATGTTTATAAGCGTTTTGGTACTTTTTACTCCTTGCGGCGGTATAACAGGCGATCACCCCTGCCATACGGGCGGGCTTGTCGTTGCGATCGTATCGGCGGTAAATATGGTATTTGCACTTGTAAAAGTCATGATCAAATCTCTTGCCGTTAAGAGGATATTTGCAATATTAACCGCTATGATCTCCGTGTTTATAATAATCGCGCCGGGTACTTTACTTCCGCTTTGCGAAGATCATTCAATGATCTGTATTACATCATTTAAGCCCGGTACAGTTGCCGTTGCGGCAATAACGCTTACTGTTGCTGTTATTGAGATTATAGTGACCGTGCTCAAAGAAAAAGGAAAATAATGCAATGAATGATGAACTTACGCGGGATGACATCCGCAAAATGGAAGAAGAGATCGAATACAGAAAAGTCGAACTTCGTAAGGAACTTATCGCTCATGTAAAGGAAGCAAGAGCGCAGGGTGACTTGTCGGAGAATTTTGAATATTACGCGGCGAAGAGAGAGAAGAACTGTAATGAGAGCCGGATCAGATATCTTGAGAAAATGATCAAGACCGCCCGAATTATCGAGGATAATTCAGGTGAAGACGAGGTTGGGATCGGCAATAAGGTTACTCTGTATTTTGAGGACGACGATGAGGAGGAAACCTTTAAGGTGGTAACGACCGTAAGAGGCAGCTCGCTTGAAGGTTATATCAGTAATGTATCTCCGATCGGCTCGGCAGTGCTCGGTCACAAGGTCGGCGACAGAGTTTACGTTGCCGTTAATGACAAGAACGGCTACTATGTCGTTATTCGTGCCATAGATAAGACTGCTATGGGTGATGAGGATGAACTTAAGAGTTTTTAGTCAAAAGCTTTATATGATAAAACATACGGCTGCTGCGGCAGCCGCTTTGTTTGTCGCCCTGATCGCAGGGACTCTCTTTACTTCCTGTACTTCGTTGCATTCCAATGATAATTACATTTCCGATTCCGGATTCTATTTCGATACATACATTGATATTAAAATATCCACCGAGGGCGAATACGACGCCTCGGCACTTCTTGCCGAGTGCATGGATAAATGCGCCGAATATGAGGATATTTTATCGGCGTATAAGGAAGGCAGTGAACTGTTCGGATTAAACGCCGGTGAAGCCGAGAAAGCGGACAACGGTGGGTACGTGATCAGCAGGCCTCTTTATGAGTGCATATCTCTGGGGTTACAGTATGGTGAGATGACAGGCGGCGCCTTTGATATCAGCATATTTCCGGTGAGCTCTCTGTGGATTTGGGATGCCGAAACGCCGGCGCTTCCGGATGATAAAGATATCAGGAAGGCGCTTGAGTATGTGGACTGTTCGAAAATCTCGGTCGGAAGCTCGGAGGACGAGGGCGCAGCGGGCTTAGCGGACGGTTTGTTTTATGTGATGCTGCCGGATGGCATGAAGCTGGATCTCGGCGGAATAGCCAAAGGGTATATTTCGGGCAAACTTGCTGATTATCTTGAAGAATGCGGCGTTAAATCCGCTGTTATCAATCTTGGCGGAAATGTGCGTGCGATCGGAAGCAAGAACACAGGAGACGACTGGGTTATCGGGATTCAGAAGCCTTTTTCGGGCAGGGGCGAGGTCATCGAAAAGGAAAGCATAAGCGGATTAAGTGTTATTTCGTCCGGCGATTATGAAAGATATTTTATTCTGGATGACAAGTTGTATTATCATATACTTGATCCTGATACAGGGTACTGCGTCAATACGGATGTGGATCAGATAACGATCGTCGGGACGGATGATGTTCTTGGTGATGTGCTTGCATCGAGCGGAATGGTCCTCGGAGTGGAAAGGCTTATGGAAATCATTGAGTCAAACAGGCTTGATGTCAAAGTGATCGTAACATATAATGACGCAAGCACGAAAAGGATTAACTAGGGAATTATGCGAGGCATAGCGGATGAAACTTTTTAAGAAAGCCGATATCGCGATCATAGGAGTTGTCATTGCCCTTACGGCAACTCTTATTGTGTTGTATTTAGGGGGCTTTAGGAATGTTTTGGCGCAGAACCTTACAATAAGCGTCGATGGTAAAATATACGGCATATATCCTCTTGATGAAGACATGGAGATTAAGATCGGAGACAGCAATATTTGCACGATAAAAGACGGCAAGGTATCGATGACTTATGCCGATTGCCCGGATCAAAGCTGCATACACAGTATGTCAATAAGCCGCGCCGGAGAGAGCATAGTATGTCTTCCAAATAAAGTAGTCCTCAAAATAACCGGACAGAGCGGGGATGGTGAGGGGGTGGATGCGGTTGCAAGATAAAATATCAAACGGTCCTGCCGCAAAGAAAGTTGCCTATATTGGTATTTTATCGGCGCTGGCAATAATAATGGGATATCTTGAAGCGATAATCCCCTTTAATATCGGACTTCCCGGGATCAAACTGGGAATATGTAATATTGTGATACTTGTTGCTTTGTACAGACTCGGACTGTCTGAGGCTTTCATTGTGTCGATCATCAGAGTTGTCGTGATAGCGCTTCTCTTCGGAAATGCCATGAGCATTCTGTACAGCGCAGCAGGAGCGGTCTTAAGTCTTCTTATTATGTGGTTTCTTAAGAAAAGCAACCGGTTCGGGATTATCGGTGTATCAGGCGCCGGTGGTACAGTGCATGGCATGGCGCAGGTAGCGATCGCGTATTTGATGACAAATGCATTTCCCATTATGTGGTATATGCCCATACTTATGATTGCGGGTCTTGTGACCGGAATCGTTATCGGGGCGGCGTCATATATTATAATGACGCGTATCCCCAAATTACAGGAGATCTGACTTGTGTATCGGAGAGTGTGATGAATAAGATACATATTCATAAAATTAATATGCTAAGGATACTGTCGCCGGTCGTTCTTATTTCGATCCTTATCTTTCAGAACCTTTATTTTACCGGATGCTTATCTGTGGGTGATGGTCAGGGAAAGTATTTTATGATCGGTAATGAAGATGAAGTGGTTGAGTCAATTCGTGAAGGTCTTACGGCTCACTCAAAGAAGCTTACGATAACCTGCGAAGCGGAGCATTATACCCTTGAAGATGTCAACGCGACTGTCAAAGTCTGGGTAAGCAAGGCGCTTGAATCCACCGATAACCCGGTTCAGGGCGATTACATCAGATATCAGTACGGAGGATATACGATCGATTCGGAGTATATCCGCTGCTCCGATGATGAAGACATTTATTCATATACCATCACGATAACTCCGACTTATTATACCTATGTGTGGGAAGAGGAAGAGGTTACGACTCTTTCAAATGCGCTTCTTGAAAGCTTTGGATTTGATGACGATACGACGGATTATGAGAAGTGCGTTCGTATTTATGATTATATTTGTGATAATGTGTCCTATGATAAAGTTCATGCAAAGAATGAGTACAACCATACTCGTTCAACGGCATATTACGCGCTGAAATATCACAGCGCAACCTGTCAGGGATATGCAGCCTTGTTGTACCGTCTTCTTAAAATGTGCGGTATCGATTGCCGCGTAGTCGGCGGAACGGCCGGAATAGGCGGAGCAGAGGAAGGCCATGTCTGGAATATAATATGTCTTGACGGAAAATACTATTATGCCGATTCCACATGGGACAGCTACAATAATAACAGGGACTGTTTCCTTAAAAGTCCGGCGGATTTTCCCAATCATAGTTTGGCAGAAGAATATGACAATGCTGATTTTTATGATAAATATACAATCTCGGAATCGTCTTATATAAATCCTTAATCAACAACACGTATATTTATAGTGCTTAAAGGCGATGGCGAAGAGCTGTCGCTTTTTTTTAAGTACCGGTTGACAAAGAACAATTTATGTGTTAAAACTTTCACAGTTAATGTTAGGTATGGCTAACTCAAGTAAGATACATAATACTACTTGACATAAAAGGACAGGACATGAAGAGATTACATAAGATTCTTAGCGTTTTCGCTATTTTATTCATAATGACAGGTGCTGTGTTCGGAACCGTTCCCGCCAAGGCTGCGGACGGTGAGACCGAATATATTCCGACGTGGAAAGAATATAAGAAAGCAATGGGAATTACCGAGTCTACATGGAACCATCTTGTAGAGGGTATAGATCTTGTTCTTGATGCTTCTTATGAGCTTTATAAGCTTGGTGATGAGGCAAGCAAGGATGCGGCTTATGATGCGATCAATGATGCTTACTACGGATATTATGAGCTGATGGAAAGAGCGGTAATGAGCTACATTTCCGGAGCAAGAGTATCGGAGGTTGAGCTTCAGTTTAAAATGTGTAAAATGGCAATCCAGAAAGATGACACTCTTGATGCGCTTGCCGCGGAAATACAGGAACTCAAAGATATCAATCATTATGATGCCAATGTTCTTGACGGCGTTGGAAATGAAGATACATCAAAAGGCGCCAATATCCTGGCATTTCTCGGAAGCTTCGGTATTCTCGTAAGAGAAGGCCTTGAGGCAATCCTTGTAATAAGTGCGATCATCGCATATCTTATTAAATCCGATAATGCAGATAAAAGACATGTTGTGTATATCGGCTGTGGCGTCGGTATAATCGCCAGCATTATACTCGCGGTTATCTTCAACCAGTTCAGAATCGCAAATACGGCTTCTCAGGAGATATTCGAAGGTGCTGCGGCTCTTCTTGCGGTTGTGGTTCTCTTCTTTACATGCAACTGGATGATTTCCAAAGCGGAGTCTGTAACTTGGAATAAATATATCGAGAGCAAGGTTCAGACATCGGCAAACGGCGGAAAGCTCTTTGCACTTGCTTTTACCGCATTCCTTGCTGTATTCAGAGAAGGAGCAGAGGTTGTGCTTTTCTTCCAGCCTTATTTTGCAACGGATTCATCAATCGAAATAAAATATGTATTCTTCGGTATCGGAGCAGCGGTTGTCGTACTTGCGGTAATCTTTGTACTGATCAGATTCGTATCGGTAAAGTTACCGTTAAAGCCTTTCTTTATGGCAACCAGCATCCTTATGTCACTTATGGCTGTAGCCTTCCTTGGTTCCGGTATCAAGGAACTTATCGAGGGAGATATCATTCCTGCACATGAGATACTTACAAATATAATTCCCTACAACAGCGTTCTTGATGTACTCGGAATATATCCGATAATTGAGACCTTGGTGCCCCAGCTTATTTTACTGGCGATATTCGTGGTTACGTTTATCATTCAGGCAAAGAAAAACAAGAAGTTGGCACTTGAAAGCAAGTCTTAGACAGGGAAACCTGATAAGAATATAATTTAAATCACATTACATTTTAGGAGGACAATATGAAATTAAGAAGAATTTCAGCATTGGTAGTTGCGGCTTCACTTGCAGTGGCAGCATTCGCAGGATGTACTAACACATCTTCATCTTCAACATCAGCATCAAGCTCTGCTTCAGATGCATCAGTATCTAAGGATTCAGCAGATTCACCCGATGATGTATCCGCATTTACCGAGTATCCCATCGGTGAGGATGTTCAGGTTGAGTGGATCAACGTTGCAGCTGTTTATTTTCAGCCTGTAGATCTTGAGCCTGCCGGACAGGGTCTTTCAAAGGAAGATGCTAACCTTCATATCGAGGCAGATATCTCTGCTCTTGAGAATGAGGTAGGTTTCGGTACAGGTGACTGGGTTCCTTACCTTACAGTAGATTATGATATCATCGGTTCTGACGGTAATTCAGCTCTTAGCGGAACATTCATGGTAATGAACGCTGATGACGGCCCTCACTACGGCGCTAACATTAAGCTTGAGAAGGCTGATACATACACACTTAAGCTCACAATTCATCCTGCAACAGAGAACGGATATGTTCTTCACGTAGATGAGGAGACAGGTGTTAAGGGAAGATTCTGGGATTCACCCCTTGTTGTTACATTCGAGGGATGGGATTACGCTCCCCAGGAGTGGTAAGATCCGCTTCTTTAAAATGGTCTGATCATTGCTGATCATTTTGCAGCATTGATCGGATTGTATTTAAATATAATCAATATAATGTCAAGCCGTATATTATACGGCTTGGCATTTGTTGCGATTATGCGATTTGATATTTTCGGGTATTTTACCCGGAATCGGAGACTAAAGATATGCTTAAATATTTAATACAGGTTACGGAAGATCTGCTTGCGGCCGGCGTTCTTGTCGGTGCCATATACGCTTTTATCATCAGCACCCACGGCGTAAATGGGCGCAAGACGCTTAATATATCGGCGGCTGTCGGTTTTGTCATTGCCGTTGTAATGGGAATCCTGACCAATACGACCAAAGTCCTTAAAAATGTGAACACTGCATATATTCTCTGCAGTGCTCTTGTTATATGTTTTGTCATTTTTACGGTTTTATCGCTTATAAAACCGCTTGGTAAAATCAAGAATTCTTATCTGTTCACTGCAGTGCCTGCCGGTATATATATCTGCCTTCTCTTTATGTACAAGCTTCCGACGGTGCTTGCGTATCCTTTTAATTTCGACCTCTCAAACAGTTCGGTTCTGTCGACTGATTTCTTATATAGATTGATTGGATGGATCCTCGGTCTTGTGCTTGTATTCCTCGCTTTTATCGGCACTTATAAAATCTTAAGTGCGCACAGCGTGAAACTCACCAAGCCGGTTGTGATTATAATAATGCTTCTTACAGCGCTCAGAAATGCAGCTACCGTTCTTAACGTTATGCTCTCAAGAAGAGTTATTTCCTCCAAAAGCCCTATGTACCATCCTCTTTTTGTATATGTCAAAAACATGAGTAATTACGGCTCGTTTTTGGTGTATGTGATTCTTTTTACTGCTGCTGTCGCCGCGATCATCCTTTTCAAGCAGAGCTTTACCTGGAAGGAGCATTACGATAATGCTGCCCAGCACCGTAAAATAAAAGCTAAATGGAGAAACAGAAGAAGATGGGTTGTTATGACTCTCATCGTATTTGTTATCGGTGTGCTCAACATCTCACTTGTTAAAGCAATTCTCAACAAGCCTGTTGAATTATCGCCTATCGAAGATTGCGCCAAAACCGATGATGAGAATCTCTATATTTCCTTTGAACAGCTTTCGGACGGACATCTTCATCGATTTGCATATACGACCGAAGAAGGCGTTCAGGTTCGCTTTATTATAATCAAGAAACCTAATTCATCGGCATACGGCGTCGGACTCGATGCTTGTGACATCTGTGGCGAGACCGGATATTACGAGAGAGACGGACAGGTCGTATGTAAGCTTTGTGATGTCGTTATGAATATAAATACCATCGGATTCAAGGGCGGCTGTAACCCGATCGTTATCGATTACAGCATTGCGGACGGTTATATCATTGTTCCCGTAAGTACGCTCCTTGAACACGCAGTGGAATTTACGAGATAGGAAGGAGGACGCGGATATGTTTTTTAGAATGCTTCGCGGAGCACTTTTCAGACAAAAAGGAAAAATGCTCATGATCGCGCTTACAATAGCTCTCGGCGCTTCTCTTGCAACCGCCATGCTCAACATCATGATGGACGTCGGCGACAAGGTAAACCAGGAACTTAAAGCTTACGGTGCAAATATAACGGTTGTTCCCAAGACCGCATCGCTTATCAGTGATTTGTATGAGCTTGAGGAAGGAACGGTATCGGAGAGTTATCTCAAAGAAGAGGAGCTCGGCAATATCAAGACTATTTTCTGGGCGTTCAATATAACGGATTTTACGCCTTTTATAGAAACGCAGGCGACGCTTGCATCAGGCAGTAATGTAGCGCTTACGGGGACGTGGTTTAACCATCATCTCGATCTTCCTACGGGAGAGTCGTTGGATGCCGGAATCAAAAGCCTCCGTTCATGGTGGGACATTGAGTCAGGAGACTGGATCGATGAGCAGGTTGAGGGCGGAAGCACCTCGGCAATGGTCGGCAAAACGCTTGCAACTGCCGAGAATATCAAAGTCGGTGATATGATAACCCTTACCGCAAGCGAGGGCAGTGCCAAGCTGGTTGTTGTCGGAATCTTTGATGCCGGCGGCGATGAGGATGATCAGATATTTGCACCCATCGACATCGTTCAGGAGATTTCGGGTACCGACGGTAAAATATCCTCAATTGAGGTAAGTGCACTTACCACACCCGATAACGAGCTGGCGCGTAAAGCAGCCAAGGATCCTTCATCCCTTTCGGTTGCACAGTATGAAACCTGGTACTGTACCGCATATGTAAGTTCCATATGTTATCAGATTCAGGAGGTTATAACCGATTCGGTTGCATCTGCTGTAAGACAGGTTGCTGAATCCGAGGGAACGATCCTTGATAAGACGCAGCTTCTTATGATCCTTATAACAATACTGAGTCTTGTGGGTTCTGCGCTTGGTATCTCTAATCTTGTTACGGCGAGCGTTATGGAGAGAAGCCAGGAAATAGGATTGCTTAAAGCGGTTGGAGCACATGACAGTGCCATAACCGGTATAGTTCTTACCGAGATCATTATAACGGCGATCGCAGGTGGAGTTATCGGATATTTCGTCGGATTCGGATTTGCGCAGATAATCGGGCATACCGTATTTTCTGCGGCGATAGATATGAAGCCTATGGTTATACCGATCGTTGCAGTGCTTATCGTCATTGTTACTCTGATCGGAAGTATTCCGGCAATTCGTATGCTGCTTAAACTTCGTCCCGCGGAAGTTCTTCATGGAAGGTAGAATTTCAGGATTATATGTAGTTCTGTGCGGAAGATTTGATTTCGGGATTTTAAGGAGACAGATATGAGTAAACAGAAAATGTACATGAGAATGATTACGGCCTCGTTAATGAGACGCAGATCGAGAATGCTTGTGGCACTGCTCGCAATTGCAGTCGGTGCAACAATTCTCTCGGGGCTTGTAACGATATATTATGACGTCCCCAGACAGATGGGTGCGCAGTTTCGTAATTACGGTGCCAATATGATCATGGTTGCTACCGAGAACGGTAAGACAGTCACCGAGGACATGATGAACAGCGCACTTGAAGTTATACCGGAGGAGAACATTGTAGGTGTTGCACCTTACAGCTATGTAACCGTAAGGATGCGTAATATTCCGATAATCGCTGCGGCGACCGATCTAGCAAGTGCACAAAAGACCAGCCCTTACTGGTTTGTAACAGGCGAGTGGCCTTCAGCTTCGGGCGAGATAATGTTTGGCGAGGAAGTTGCCGAGTCACTCGGAATGAGCATTGGAGATACGATTGAAGTTACTTTTACGCCGGAGATTACGACCGGATCCGCAGAAAGTACGTCGGGCGGCGATACTGCGGACGATGAAAGTACGGCGGACGCTGACACTGCGGATGGCAGTGCAGCAGATGAAGATACAAATATTTATATGGATTTTACGGTGACGGGTATTCTCGATACCGGTGGAAATGAGGAAGGATACGTTTTTATTTCGCTTGAAGATATGGCTCTTCTTACCGAAAGTGAAGTGACATATGATGTCGTTGAATTGTCGGTTTCCGCTTCTTCGGAAGAACTTTCGTCATATGTCGATGAGATAAGTGCACTTGACGCGGGAGTTTCATCAAGACTTGTGAAGAGAGTTACCCAGTCGGAAACTACCGTACTTACCAAGCTTCAGGCACTGGTTCTTCTTGTTACGATCATAGTTCTCATGCTTACGATGATCTGCGTGGCGACAACCATGATGGCCGTTGCAACTGAAAGACGTAAAGAAATAGGACTTCGTAAAGCACTTGGTGCTCCCAATTCAAGCATAGTTGCTGAATTTATGGGAGAAGCGATATTGCTTGGCGGGATCGGAGGGCTTGTCGGAAGCGGCCTCGGCTTTGTGTTTGCAGAACTTGTAAGTGTAAACGTATTTAACAGTTCGATCAATTTTCAGCCTGCACTTGTTCCGATCACGATCATAGTTTCCGTTGCGATTACGGCACTGTCGTGTATGATCCCCGTCAGAAACGCAACGCAGGTAGATCCGGCAATCGTTCTTAAGGGAGAATAAATAAACTTTCAGATTTTATGGTGTATATAAACAAGCATTGATAAGGAGAATATCATGAGTCTTTTAGAGTTAAAAAACATATCCAAGATATACGGCGAGCTTAGAGCTCTGGATGATGTGAGCCTTAAGGTTGAGAAGGGAGAGTGGGTCGCAATTATGGGGCCTTCCGGCTCGGGTAAAAGTACAATGATGAATATCATCGGCTGCATGGACAAGCCCTCGCTCGGGCAGGTGCTTCTTGACGGTAAGGATATATCAAAGGAGAGTGACAAGTCGCTTACAAATATCAGAAGGGACAAGATCGGTCTTATTTTCCAGCAGTTCCATCTTGTAAATTATCTTACGGCTGTTGAAAATGTAATGGTTTCACAGTATTATCATTCTATGCCGGATGAAAAAGAGGCGATGGAGGCGCTTGCAAGAGTCGGACTTGCGGAGCGTGCAAAGCATCTCCCCAGTCAGCTTTCGGGCGGTGAGCAGCAGCGTGTGTGCATAGCCAGAGCGCTTATCAATTCCCCTGAGATCGTCCTTGCAGACGAGCCTACGGGTAATCTTGATGAGGCCAACGAGAACATCGTTATAGATATTTTCAGACAGCTTCACCGAGAAGGAACAACGCTCGTTGTTGTTACGCACGATCCCGAGGTTGCAGAGGTAGCACAGAGAACCATTGTTTTAACCCACGGTAAAATATCCGACGAGATGATCAACAAAGATTTTCAGGATTGATATGATCGATCTGAAAGGAGTATTATGAAAAATAGAAGAATCATTAAATATGCATCACTTGCTATGGCTGTTTCTTCATTAGTCGCTATGTCATCCGGATGTGCACAGGTTGTGTATAACGACGGAGTGTATACCGGAAAGTCCGCAGTATATGAGAATGAGGACGGAAGCACCGAAGGAAACGGTTACGGCGTTGTAACACTTACCATTGAGGGCAGAGCTATTACGGCATGTGAATTTGTAACTTATGAGCCGGACGGCACTCTTAAGGATGAAGAATACGGTAAACAGAACGGAGAGATTGCTAACCGCGACTATTATAATAAAGCTCAGAAGGCTGTTGCCGCCGCAAGTGAATATGCCGCTCAGCTTGTTGAAAAGGGAAGTATCGATATGGTCGATGCAATCTCAGGAGCGACTCTGAATTACAACCAGTTTACAGATGCGGTCTTAGATGCACTTGATCAGGCCAGATAACTTACCATATCAAGCCTGATCACTTTCAAATTAAAGTATTGGGATATTTTATGAAAATAGTAAAACATATTGTTACGGTTGTTCTGCTCTTTGGAATATTTCTTGGAATTCCTTTTTTGATATATAAGGACGCAATAATAAGCCATATTAATAATGTTGATGCACTTACGAGCGCGACACAGATTGTTGAGGCACCTTCGGGAAAGTATGTTATAATGATCAACACCAAGGCAACGGGTGATGAGACCGATGAATGGCTCTCGTTTTTGGCGGGTGAAGAGGTAGGACTAATGTGGACAGATCTCAGATGCCTCGTTGCTGAAACGGATATATCAGCGGTCGACATGGCAGTGAGCCTTGCTTCGAGACTTCCGGCCAATCAGTTTGTTGTTGACAGCGAGCAGGCTATTATGGCAGCATCCAAAGCAGTGGAAGGTGTGTTCGAAGTCGCTGTATTCAGCGAGGAATTTGCGGATAAATATAATCTTCCGGACACTTGCAAATTATCGGATTACGAGGTGATCTTAAGATGAAAAAGGCCAATTCGATCGTAACAATTGCAATAATGGTACTATTTGTGATACATGCCGTATTTGGTTCTCTCAACTTATTTGGCGTAAGTTCAACTTCTCTAAAACCGCTTGCATGGGTAAATATAGGGCTTGTTGTGGTACATATGACGCTTTCGGGAATACTCACATCCAAGGCACTTATGGCTATGAAGAAAGCGGGAAGAGGGTACTTTAAAGAGAACAGATTGTTCTGGGCAAGAAGGATCAGTGGATTTGCGATAATGATTTTTATAGTGTTTCATATTACCGCTTTTTCTTCGGGCGGTGCTCCCACAGATGGCGCTGTGGTGCTTAAATGGTTTACGACGGGCAGATTCATATGCCAGATCCTTTTGGTTCTTTCCATTGCCGTTCATGTTATCAGCAATGTCAAACCGGTTTTGATATCTCTCGGAATCAAGGCGTTTAAGGAGAGAAAGGCGGATATTTTATTTTTTGTATCGATAATCCTTGTGCTTTGCGCCGTAGCACTTCTAGTTTATTATTTGAGATGGAATATGTAATGTCAGTAAACATCGTAGGTGCGGGCATTGCCGGTTTGTCGTCGGCGATATGTCTTGCCCGCAAAGGACTTTCTTCTAACTTAATATCTCTTCAACCTTCCGAAAGATCTCAGTCAGTAATGGCTGAGGGTGGTATTAATGCTTCGCTGGATACGATGGGAGATAATGACTCCGTAGAAGAACATTTTCGCGACACCATTAAAGGCGGCTGCAATATCGCCGATGAAACAGCCGTAAGAGGCCTGTGCGAAGCCGCTCCCGGGATAGTAAGTGAACTTGTAAGGCTCGGAGCTCCTCTCGAGATGAAGGATGGAGTGATCATGCAGCGCTACTTTGGCGGTCAGAAGAAGAGACGCACCGCCTATGCCAAGAGCAGCACCGGTAAAATAATCATGACGGCTCTTATAAATGAGTGCCGCAAATATGAGGCCGCCGGGCTTGTTAAGAGGTATACGGGATACAGACTTTCGGATATTGTTGTCAGCGATAAAACGTCATGCGATGCAGCACGGGACGTCTGCTGCGCCCAAGCTTCCCAGAGAACTCTCAGCGGTATAAATATTACGAATATTTACAGCGGCGAAGAACTATTTCTTCCCGGCAAAACAATTCTTGCGACAGGCGGGCTAACGGGACTTTTCGCAGGTCTTACGACGGGCTCTCTTGCAAATGATTCGGATGCTGCCGCTATCGCTTTTAAAAAAGGTGTTGCATTCAGTAATCTTGAATTTATTCAGTACCATCCGACAACCGTTCCGATTTCCGGTAAGCGTCTTCTTATAAGCGAAGCGGCAAGAGGTGAGGGCGGGAGACTCTGTACATACAGGAGCGGCGAACTTTGGTATTTTATGGAGGATAAATATCCCGAACTGGGAAACCTTATGCCAAGGGATGTTGTGAGTCGGGAGGAGTACGCGGTGATTAACGATCCTGCCTGCGACGGCAGGATATACCTTGATATGAGGAAGATTTCAAAGTCTGTTTTCAAAGGGCGTCTCTCGGATCTTCGGAGCGAGATCATTGATTATCTCGGCCTTGATCCTATGAAGAAGATTATACCTGTATCACCCGGAATACATTATTTTATGGGAGGGATCAGGGTGGATATCGGGCATCGTGCCGGGATTGCCGGGTTATATGCCGCCGGAGAGTGCGCATGTGCTTATCACGGCGCTAACAGACTGGGAGGCAATTCTTTGCTGGGAGCAATATACGGCGGCCTGAGAGCGGCCGTAAGTGTTGTTGATGACATTGCGGAAGGTGCTTTTAAGGGCGGAAGCGCCCCCGATATTGATGATATAGCTGACTTTACATATATAGCTGATTCAGAAGCCGGGATAAAATCGTTTATGGAAAATGAACTGGCAAAGCCGATCCTGCCAACCGGAATCGGTCTGGATGGAGGCCTGTGCCAGTGGATGATACTT
>CAKZZH010000062.1 GCA_937885345.1 uncultured Lachnospiraceae bacterium
AGAGATTGGATGCTTTTTCTATTTCTAAAATCCCTACAAAAACTTTACCCTACGTTTACGGTGTTTATACTGTTTTTTCAGGCGGTAAAATGCAATTCGGCGGTATGTATTTTACAACAGTTTGCCAAGATCTTCCGGAGTAAAATCATACTCCTTATTGCAGAAACTGCACTTAACGTTGATCGGTTCATTGTCATCGATCATTTTACGGATATCATCCTTACTGATCGTTGCAAGTGCGGACGCCACTCTGTCCCTGCTGCAGTCGCATTTGTAAGAGACGGGGATTTTGTCAAACACATGTATATCAAGGCCCGAGAGCACTTTCTCAAGTATATTCTCGGGGCTAAGGCCCGCACTCAGCATATCCGTAACGCTCGTAATATTCTTAAGATTGTTCTCGATAATGTCTATCACTAAGTCGCCGTCAGGATCGCCGCTTTCGCCGTCAGGATCGCTTTGCGCTCCGCCTATGCCGCCCTCACCCGGCATAAGCTGGATTATAAAGCCTCCCGCCTGCATAATGCTTCCGTCGGGGGCCACCAAAACACCGAGCCCCACCGATGAGGGAACCTGCTCGCTCGCCACAAAATAATAAGTCAGATCCTCCGCAATCTCGCCGTTTACCAGAGCACAGCTTCCGCTGTAAGGCTCCTTAAGACCCATGTCCTTGATAACCGTTAAAGTCCCGTTTCCAAGGCTTCCGCCGACATCAAGTTTTCCGTTTGATTTAAGCGGAAGTTCAATATTCGCCACTCCCGGATATCCCTTCACATGACCCTTTGAATCAGCGGTCACAAGGTAGCATTTAGCCGGGCCGTCGCCCTTAAAACTGAGCGTCAGAATGTCCTTATCGCCCTTCATCATACATCCCATCATAAGACCTGCACTAAGCGCTCTTCCAAGCCCTGCGCTTACAACAGGTGTGGACGAATGCATCTGTCTCGCAGTCTCCACGACCTGCTTTGAATATATCGCAAATGCCCTGACTTTATCATTTGCTGCGCTTGCCCTGACTATATAATCTTCCATCACTGATCCTCTTTAACCGCCGTATAAAATGTCCTCTCCTCACATTCTGTAAGTCTCACATCTCTAAATCCCGCGTCTTTAAGAAACGCTTTGATCTCATCCGGATAAAATACATGCTGCACCTGTTCCTCGGTATATTTACGAAAAAGTCCTTTCCCGTTATCTATAAAAAACGTGAGATAATAATAATTGTTTCTCTCATCCTTTTCGTAAATATTGTCCCAGATATAAGTGCCGTACTCGTTCTCATCCGTAAAGGTAGCCTCTCCGAGCGACTCATAGAACTCCTCGCTCTTAAGGTCGAATATAAGAACGCCGCCCGCGTTAAGCGCATTATATAAGGATTTAAGCGCGCTTCTCATATCATCTTCATCAAGCATATAATTCATGGTATCGCAGATGCTGATCGCAGCGTCGCATTTTTCATTAAGCATAAAACATCTTATATCGGCCTCTCTGTATTCTATGCGCGAACGCGCGGCGACGCGAATAGCGGATGTGCCGGATGAGTTCGGACCGGAGCCCTTTGTGCGCCTTCTTGCCTCATCAAGCATCTCATCGCTTATATCGATTCCGATAACACTGTAGCCTTCACCGGCAAGGCGGGAAGACATTTTACCGGTGCCGCAGCCCGCGTCAAGCACTCTCGCGCCGTCCTTAACATTACTTTCTCTGAATGTATTTAGTATGATATCGAACCATTTGTCATAGGGGACATTGTCCATAAAAGAATCATACACTTTCGCAAACTCTTTGTATGCCATAACTTCTCCCTTATTGCATTTATTTTTCCACTAATCTATAATATAGCCTATGAAACCGCGTAAACTCAAGAAGAGATTAAGAAAACAACAATTACCCAGAATGCTCATTCCGGCAGCACTTATGCTGATTGCCGTTATCCTGCTGATTTCAGGTCGATTCGTCACCCGTTCATTATCGCTCACCGACGACGCCTTACCCAACATCAAAGACATTTACAGCAATGGTTCGGGCTATGTTATCGGCAGTGTCAAAGAACTCGACTATGCCGGCATCGATTATATCGTCAGGAACAAAACCGCGGGACGAGTCTATTATACTATCAAAGACGGCAAGTGCTATTATTTTATATTAAGCTCCTCGCATCTTCCCAAGGATTATTATGTGCTTGAGGATTATGTTTTCCAGGCAAAGCTGATCACGGACACCGAGCTTCTGCGTAAAATAAACTCGCAAATGTCGACCTACCTGGAGTTTCCGATCAAAGATATAGAGAGCGCCACATCCTCCGTTATAATCAGCGAGTACCATCTGTTTCACAGTTTCGGCACGCTGTATATAATCTTGCTTCTCGCCGTTATTATAACAGCCCTGATCACGATGATTTCGACTGTGGTGATCATTATTTTTCCGTCCAAATCCATCAGCATCAGAAGACTCGGCAAATACGGCTCGCGTTACAGACTTTACATTAACGCAATGCTTGAGTACGAGGAGGCGACGGAACTGTCCGACGATAAAATATCCCTCTCGGAGAATTTTATATTCATAAACGCTCCCATCTTTCTTGATATAGTCCCGATAAATAATATCGAGAGAATCTACAAGCTAAGTGAGGTGCATCACACCAAGACGAATATAAGCGTTACAACGCCGCTGTGCATCATTACCGACAAGAAGGAGCTCTACAAGATCCATATGGTAAGCGATTCGCTTGCCGCGCTCATCACGACCAGGCTGCTGAAGATCAATCCGGAGATCATTATCGGCTACAGAACCGCTGACAATAACACCTCACAGCATATGACATGAAAAAAGCGGGGAACTTCCCCGCCGTTGATGGACCTGGGTCTTACGACCAGCCCAATAGAAACATTGTTTCTGTTGACTATATTATATGCGATTACCCTTAAAAAATCAACAAAAATCGCTTCAAAGTGCTTATTTTACGCATTCTTACCGCAACACTGCTTATATTTACGGCCGCTTCCGCAAGGGCAGGGATCGTTACGTCCGATCTTCTTATCCTTAACAACGGTTGTGGAACGCTTCTGCTCCTTGTAGAGTTCTTCCCTTCTCTCGGTTGTAAGGATGGGTTCCCACTGAGGTAAATTATATAACCAATCAGCCTTGGCACCGACCATGTTCTTGTAGAGAAGTTCAGGCTCAAATCCAAGATTGACCTCTGTATTCTCGTCCATTGTATCAATGGGATTGGGCTCTTTAAGACTGTCGTTGATACCATCAAGGAAGCCTACCATAAGCATAAGCTCAACATTGTACTTATCGGCGAGTTCTTTAACGGTTCCTTTTACAACCTCATCGGGGTTGGCAAGGATCTGCTCGTAAATGCCCTTCTCATAATTAAAATAATTAGCCCAAAACATCTGATCCTGCTGAGGTGTCTTCTGTGTCATATAGGCCTGGTTTCTCCAATCTTCAAGTAAAGACATGTTAACTCCTTCCGCGGCCGATTGCCGGCCGGCATAATTCTTAAACTTTGTAAAGTATATAATAAAAGTCAAAAACTTGCAATCAAAAACAAACCCGAATACTCACCAAAACGAACTTGAAAACTCATCCTACAGTCTGTATAATCGTGAGTGCGCAAATACGCAGGATTATAAAATATTCACCACACGACTGAGAAAGGAAAAGAAATGAAGAGAAAAACATCCGTAAGAGTTATGGCAATAATTGGAATCGTACTCCTTGTCGGACTTTATGTAACAGCCCTTGTTTTGGCGATCGTCGGTAAGGATCCCGAGCGCACAGCCGTTAAAATAGCCCTTGCAGGCACTTTTATCATTCCTGTTCTCATATATATCATATCCATGTTCTACAAGCTCTCACACAAGAAATCCGAGCCTGAGGAAATGGTCTTCACAGATGAAAAGGATGATATGTTCACCGACGAAGATATCAAGTAATATGTTTCTTAATGATAGCGATATATTCCTCTTTTTTGATAGGCTTTGTAAGGTAATCATCGAAGCCCTCCGCGAGATACTCTTCACGTAACCCTTCAATCGCATTGGCAGTCATCATAATAACGGGCGTATTCATATTGCGCCCCGAAGTTCTGCTCTTCATAAGCCTAAAGGTCTCAATACCGTCAAGTTCCGGCATCATATGATCGAGAAGGATAACGTCATAATCATTCTTCTCAATGAGCATGAGGCATTCACGTCCGCTATGGCAGGAATCCACATCTATATCGGTGTTCTTAAGGAAGAGCACCGCAACTTTAATATTAAGCTCCGAATCATCTACCACGAGCACCTTTGATCTCTTGGTAACAGCAGCGCCCGCACCTCGCTCGGCCACGTTGCTTACAGCTTCCACCGCAGGAATCGCCTCGTTTCTTAAAATACGATTCTGTCTCGTTCCCGGTCTGTATTCTGTAATATATTCGGTTCCGTTAACGATCTTTTGAGGGATTTTAATAGTAAAAGTGCTTCCCTTTCCGTATTCACTCGAAACCGTAATACTTCCGTTCATAAGATTAAGCAGGTTCTTGGTGATCGCAAGACCGAGTCCGGTACCCTCAATACTCTTATTTTTCTTGATATCCACGCGTTCGAAGGACTCAAATATCTTGTCAATATCTTCCTCTTTGATACCGATGCCGGTGTCTTTTACAATGAATTCAAGAGTTCCCGCACCATTATCGCTGCCATCCTGTGTAAAACCCGTCTGAAGGTATACCATACCATTTTGAGTGTATTTTACGCCATTGGAAAGTATGTTTATAAGAACCTGAAGTATTCTTCCGTCATCACCATAAAGTCTCTCGGGAATCTTCTCACTCGTCTTAAAAATGAGCAGTATCCCCTTTGCTTCCGCCTTACCCGATACCATTGAATATGCCTCGTTAAGAAGCTGTGACACGGAATACTCGCAGGGTATAATATCAAGCTTGCCGGATTCTATCTTGGAGAAATCAAGGATATCGTTAACCAGCATAAGGAGGGATTTGGTCGCAGCCTCAACATCTTTCGCATATCCGATAACCTCTTCCTGATTTGACTCCTCAAGGATCACCTGGTTCATACCCGCAATGGCATTAAGAGGAGTCCTTATTTCATGACTCATGTTGGCAAGAAAACGTTCTTTTAAAATCCCCTTTTCACGCTCGTCATCCCTCTCCTTGGAGGTCCTGATCGTTCCCTGAATAGATTTTATCGTTGCGGTTATAAGAAGCACGGACATACCTATAAGTAGCGGTGCGTGCGTATAAAGCGAATCTCTCTTAAGATAAAATATCATCTGCACGATAGATGCGATGCCCAGTCCCGCAAAACCGATAATGATGATCAAATAATCATGATATTGCTTACATACAATATCAATAATGGTTGAGGCAATAACGAGTACCACGGTTAATATCGCTTCAAGAAGCAGAATATATACCGAACTCTGAAAATCAACCACATTGATAAAATGCAACAATATCGTAGTAAAAGCGGTTATAACTCCGGTTATGATAAGAGGAATGTATAATTTCTTGTATCTGTAATTCTGTATATCGTTAAAATACAGCAGTATGGGTACAGGTAGAAGCGCCAGAGAAATAAATGCATAATCTCCGACAATGGATACATTTGAAAAGACGAGCTGTCGCAAATCCAGCTGACAAAATGACCATGCGGCAATCAAAAAAATTCCGCAGGCAAGAAATCCAATAGGTAAATTCTCATGAGTGATCGCCCAGGTAGCCTGACATGAGATCATGATCAAAAGGCATAATGCCATTATAAGAAGCGTGCATGCAGTCTCCATTGAACCGTCCCTTAAGTATTTGAGCCAGATCCCTGCAAGAGTGCCATAGTATACTTCACGCATCACGCCGGAATACGCGGTATCAGACGCAAATTCAACACGAATCTCCTGGCCTGCATCCGTATGAAAAAGATGAACAAAAAGATATTTGGGAACACTTGTCCTGCCTGCCAATCTTGTTTCAAGGGTGTCATAATCAACCGCAAGTCTGTCACCGATATAGATCTTCATATCCTGTCTTATTGAGCGAAATGAAAGCCATCCCATTTCAACCATATCCGGAGTAACTTTGGCGACAGCGGTATATGTGCTGCCTTTTTCCTGCTCTACAGGGAGCATACCGGTCGGTTCAAAATCAACCAGGCTTCCGTCCTCGGTTACCTGCTGCCATCCGCTTAAGAATGCTTCGCAGGTATATACGCCGAAATCGCTTTCTTTGGGAAGTACTACCTGAAATACCCAGAACATAATAAAAGAAACAAGAAATGCCACGGAGCAAATCAATTTAAGGAAAGCTATAATCTTTTTATCTGCTGTCTTTTTCATAATTCGCTCCATGGAAAAATCCTGTTCCAACAATGAGATCGTATTCGCTTATATGAGCCTGATCATAACTTGCTCACTCTCTTGATCATATCATGTCTCTTAGGACCGTTGGAAACCATAGTTATAGGTACCTGAAGTTCCTGTTCAATTGCATCCACATAATCCCTGCATTCCTTGGGAAGCTTGTCAAATTCGGTAATACCATGAATATCACAGTGCCATCCCTTAAATGTCTTAAGCACCGGCTTAGCCTTGGCAAGCTTGCTTGTAACGGGGAAGTCCTTAACAACCTCACCATCAATCTCATATCCGACGCACATAGGAATCTCTTCAAGATATCCGAGTGCATCCACAACGGTAAGAGCAACCTGAGTTGCGCCCTGAAGGCGGCATCCGTATCTTGATGCAACCGCATCAAACCAGCCCACTCTTCTGGGTCTTCCGGTCGTCGCGCCGTACTCACCCTTATCTCCGCCATGCTGTCTGAGCTCATCAGCCTTAACGGGATCTAATATCTCACTAACGAATTCTCCTGCACCTACTGCTGAAGAATATGCCTTAACTACCGTTACAACATCCTTGATCTCATAAGGGGGAATTCCCGCACCGATCGCTCCGTATGCAGCAAGTGTCGATGAAGATGTAACCATTGGATATATACCATGATCGGGATCCTTAAGAGTTCCGAGCTGGCCCTCAAGAAGGATCGTCTTACCATCCTTAAGTGCCTGATGAAGAAATGCGCTTACATCCGCAACATAGGGCTCCACCATGTCTCTGTATTCTCTGAGCTGTGCCTTAAGCTCTGCCTTATCTATAAGAGGCTTATGGTATACATGTTCAAGAAGAATGTTCTTGTAATCAACAACTCTGTCTACCTTCTCGTCAAGAACGGCATCATCAAATAATTCACTTACCTGAAAACCGATCTTGGCGTATTTGTCGGAATAAAAAGGAGCAATTCCTGATTTGGTTGAACCGAAGGCCTTACCGCCGAGTCTCTCCTCTTCGTATTTATCAAAATCAATATGATACGGCATCATTATCTGCGCTCTGTCGGACACAAGAATCCTGGGCTTGGGAACGCCCTGATCCACAAGCGACTGTATCTCCTTAACAAGGTAAGGAATATTAAGCGCTACGCCATTACCAATGATACTTGTCGTATGATTATAAAATACACCCGAAGGAAGAAGATGAAGAGCAAACCTTCCGTAATCATTGATGATAGTATGACCGGCGTTACTTCCTCCCTGGAATCTTACGATGATATCTGACTCTTCGGCCAGCATATCAGTTATTTTACCCTTACCTTCATCGCCCCAGTTGGCGCCGACTATTGCTCTAACCATTTCAAAACCTCCGTATATTTATAAATAATAAAGCCTAAATATTATACCCTAAATGCCCTGTTTAGTAAAGTAGCAGCTACTGTCCGTTCGCATATTGATAGGTTTTATTGTCGTACATTCTCTTATCCGCAAGCAGGTAGGTCTGGTGTATACGCTCACTGCCCGCTCCTTCGGTCTCATGCCTGAATGCATAACCTGCCGCCGACATTATCTGCCATGCATTAAGCGAGGTCGTATTAAAGTCCATAAGGCGGTCATGAAGCCTTGCGATCCTCTGCATAACCTCTACCTCCGTAGATTCGGGAATGATAACGATAAATTCATCGCCACCCATTCTTCCGCACAGACCTATATCTTCAAACACCGTCATAAGCGTGCCCGAGAAATATTTAAGCATTATATCACCGGTCGCATGACCATATTTATCATTAACAGCCTTAAGGCCGTTAAGATCGAGACTGATATAGCAGTAATCCACCTCATCGTTTTCGAGCTTATTCATATAATCATCAACTTTGGCTCTGTTGGCAATGCCTGTAAGACCATCCTCATACGCCATTTTGATAAGGCCGCTGTTCTCTTTGGCATTGGCATAGGTATCGCTCGCGTTGATAAAGAAGTTGGCAAGCTGGAAGAACGAAAACAGCACGGGGCCGATCGCATAAATATTGTTTATGATCATTTCGGTAAACTGATTATGAGGAATCAGTCCGCCGTAATAAGGTACGGCAAACACCATCGATATCATAACAAATGTGTTATTAACAACAAGTCCGATCGTGTTCATTTTAGCAGTTTCATCAAGTCTTCCTCCCTTAAAATCCAGGATTGACTTGATCATTACCACAATGATCGCAATCGATGAGGTTGCATAGCTTATCGGGCTTATCGTATACAGATATGCCACTCCGGTAAAATGCAGCACCACTGCCACTATTGCAACAAGCACCGTCAGACCGGTAAGAATATAGTATGGTATTCTTCCCTTGACAGGTCTGCATATCTCCATGGATGAGAGAAGAAGCAATGGGCCGATAAGGAAAATGCATATATAGAACATGATGCTCATATAGGTTGCATCCATATACAGATATGAGATGTAATACCTTGAATGAAGCATTACACCGATAAGAGCACACAGTACCGAGGTCCACAGATAACTTCTTGCAAAAGGCATCCATATATTCATCACAATGGCAATTATAAAGAAAATCATACCGAATATAATGAGGAATGCACCTACGGTAAGCGGCACTGCTCTCTTATGAACGAATATGACATCAAGATCTTTGCCGGCTCCGTAAAGAAGATCGGTTATGGGGGTATCAAGATTGTCTTTGCAGACTCTGAGAACTATCTTAAGTCGCTTGCCTGCCGAATCGTAAGGAAGCGAGATGATTCTGTGGTCGATACCTATATATCTTCCGTCAAATTGCCACGCATCCATATCACCGATATCATTCTCACTGTCATTCAGGGATGAATCTATCTCATTACCGTTTTTACGGATAATAAGGTCATCATCAAGATAAATATCGTAAGCACAATACATACTGGTAAGCTGTATCGCGGGAACAGCCTCATCATCAAGCTTGGGGAGCACTGCCGATATCGTTACAACATCACCCGTATTAAGAAGATCGCCCTCAAGAAAGATGGAATCATTGGAATACCTGCCAAGATATTTGGTATTAAGAGAAACATCCCACCCTTCATCAAATTCATACACCGGATACTCGGCAGGCTTTGAGAGAGTAAAAAGTACCGTAATACCAAGCGTGACAAGTACTACCAAAAAGCATAGAAAGGTTATATCTTTCCTCATACTTCTCCCCCCTTTCCGCCATCTCTGCCCTGATGATGCTCAGCCTTCATCTTGTACATCCTCGTGTCGGCAAGCATACAGGTTGACTGTACATTACCGTCGGGAATTTCAACAGAATCGGCATAACCCCAGGATGCTTCAAGTTTATAATCCATAAGAAGATTATTGCGTTTATCGATATTACATTTAAAACGCGTAAGATGCGAAGGTATCTGAGACCCCTTCGTTCCTTCAACAATAACAATAAATTCGTCCCCGCCTATTCTGCCGACTATTCCGAGATTGGAAAAGCTCTCGCTGAGCGCCGCAGCAAAATCGCAAAGCATGGCATCACCCATATGATGCCCTTTTTCATCATTGACAGTCTTTAAGTGGTCAAGATCGAAACTGATTATCGCGCATCTTGCTCTGTCTTCTCTGAATTTATCAAGCACTCTGTCCGTATATGCTCTGTTATACAGTCCTGTAAGCTCGTCGCAATAAGCAATTCCTTCAAGACTGTTACGAATATTATTCTGATTGATATTCGATACTCTGCTGAAGAAATAACTGATAACAGTGCAGACAACCAGAAGAAGCGAACCGACATTGATAAAGAATCCTCTCGACAAGCCTCCGGATGTATTTCCTATCAGCCATGACATATACCACGCAAACATATCTAAGATCGCAAAAATGATCAAAAGGTCCACACCGATATTGATAATAACCGGTGCAAGTTCTGAGGTCCTGTAATTAAAGAAACTACCGGCCTTCTTCTCCGCTTCGGTGGCAACTTTCCCACTCTTACCCACTCCGGTGTCAAGACGTCCCTTGCTCTTTCTCAGTTGTTCATTGATCGTCATAATAATATGTGCCAAAGCAAGAAGCGCGGTAAATGCAATAAGAAGATGCGCGCCCTGCGGATATTCGAATATATATATGTCAAAGAAGAAGTGCGCCACGAGTCTTCCGACGGCATGGATCCCGGCAAAAATGAACACGAGCACATCCGGCACTCTGAGCATTTTACGGTTATCGTCAAAGCAGAAACAGCCTTGCACAAAGAACGGCATAAAATACAAACATGCATATTCAAATATAATCACGAGTTTCTCATCCGCTATAAAATAAAATGCCATCTTGTTATAGAAAATAATATAGGCACCAAGATCAAGTATCAAAAGTGAATGGAAAAGCATGTCCAGAGTGTTCCTGCGATCCGTTGTCATTGCAGGAACGGTAAGAAGCAGCGTTAAACCGAAAATAACAAGGAACATACCGATTATAAAAGGAAATTTGTGCTGCTGATTATAATAAATGGAGAGGTCTTCATAACTTCCGTAGAGCATAATGTCGGCATCGATCGTTATATCCGCGGATGCGGTAAAGACTATGAATACCGCAAGAACCTCCTGGGCTTTTTCGATGGGAATATATACGATCGAAGGCGCTACATAAGCACCCTTCTCGCCAGACATTGCCTTCTCATAATCTTCCTCACCATAGGTAAATACGAGTTCTTCCTTGACGAACGCTTCGACCTTGCAGCAATGAGTATTAAGAAGTATGCAAGGGGTTCCTATTTCGGTACGCGGGATTTCAAGCTTTACTCTTACGGTCTCACCCTTCTTAAGGGAAACGGTTGTGTAGAGTTCATCATCCACAAAAGCATGACCGCGCAGATCGGTAACCTCGTAAACATATCCGGAATTCCATATGCCGCTTAAGTTCACAAGAAATAGCACTAGCGTCAAAACCGCTAATGCTATGCTCACTATTAACTTAACCCTTTTCTTATGCATACTCTCCATGATCGATCAAACATTAATCTCGGCTTTAACACCAAGGATGTCACTGTTATCCCTAAGTATGGGATCAACAACCTCGCACAAAAACTCCTCAACTTGCTTCGGGGCGCGTCCTACATAGTTGGACGGCTCGAGTTTGGACATAAGTCCTTCATATGTTACTCCGTACTGCTTAAAGAAAGGATCCGCAGCAACCAGCTCGATAAGGTTATTGTCAAGCCCCTCCTGCTTCACTCTTGCGCCCGCAGTCATGGAATGCTTTCTTATCGCTTCATGAAGCTCCTGTCTGTTGCCGCCTGCTTCTACAGCGTCCATAATAATATTCTCGGTCGCCATAAAAGGAAGCTCAGCCATAAGATGCTTCGTGATCACTTTATCGTATACAACAAGCCCGTCCACAATATTGAGATACAGATCGAGTATTCCGTCAACCGCAAGAAACGCCTCGGGTACGGACATTCTCTTGTTAGCGGAATCGTCAAGTGTTCTCTCAAACCACTGAGTCGAACTGGTAATTGCGGGATTAACCGCTTCGCAGATCACATAATTGGCAAGAGAAGCTATTCTCTCACTTCTCATGGGATTGCGCTTGTAAGCCATTGCAGATGAACCGATCTGATTCTTCTCAAAAGGCTCCTCTATCTCCTTAAGATGCTGAAGAAGTCTGATATCGTTGGAGAATTTGTGCGCGCTTGCAGCAATGCCCGCAAGTACGTTAAGAACTCTCGTGTCTACTTTTCGCGAATAAGTCTGTCCGGATACGGGATAGACATCATCAAAGCCCATTTTCTCGGCAATCTTGCGGTCAAGCTCGCGTACTTTCTCATGGTCACCGTGAAAAAGCTCGATAAAGCTTGCCTGAGTTCCGGTAGTTCCCTTGGAACCGAGAAGTTTCATAGAGGAGATAACATGGTCGATGTCATCAAGATCCAGAAGCAGTTCCTGCATCCAAAGTGTTGCTCTCTTGCCTACGGTTGTGGGCTGAGCAGGCTGAAAATGTGTAAACGCAAGTGTGGGAAGCTCCTTATATTTGCCCGCAAAACCGGCAAGTTCGTTAAGAACATTGATAAGCTTCTTACGAACAAGCTTAAGTCCCTCCGTCATCACTATAATATCGGTATTGTCGCCTACATAGCATGAGGTTGCTCCCCAGTGTATTATTCCTGCTGCCTTCGGGCACTGCTGTCCGTAAGCATACACATGACTCATAACATCGTGACGGACTTCCTTTTCTCTTGCCTTGGCAACATCGTAATTGATATCCTCGGCATGGCTCTTAAGTTCATCAACCTGCTCCTGAGTCACATTAAGACCAAGCTCCATCTCGCTCTCTGCAAGCGCGATCCAAAGTTTTCTCCATGTGCGGAATTTCTTGTCGGGTGAAAATATATACTGCATTTCCTTGCTTGCATAACGTTCTGCAAGCGGGGTCTGGTAAACATCTGTAGCCACTTTAAATTCTCCGTTTCTTAGTATTAAAATATTCATTCCGGGCCGTATACCCGGGCACGTCGTTCGTAAACTACATATCAGGAAAACTTCTTGCCGGTAAGAAGTTCGAATGCCTCAATATATTTGGAAATCGTTCTCTCGACAACATCCTCGGGAAGTGTAAGATTATTGTCGGGATTGGCCTTAAGCCAGTCTCTTACATACTGCTTATCGAAGGAAGGCTGAGCCTTACCGCTCTCATAGCCTTCAAGAGGCCAGAAACGCGAGCTGTCGGGAGTGAGCATCTCATCTCCGATAACAACATTGCCGTTTTCGTCAAGACCAAATTCGAATTTGGTATCCGCAATTATGATACCCTTTGTAAGCGCATAATCGGCGCATTTTTTGTAAAGTGCGACCGTCTTATCTCTGAGCTGCTTAGCGTAATCCTCGCCCTTTTCATCACCGTAGATACCCTTAAGTATCTCAACACTCTTATCGAAGGAGATGTTCTCATCATGCTCGCCGAGCTCAGCCTTGGTGCTCGGCGTGTAGATGGGCTCAGGGAGCTTGTCGGACTCTTTGAGTCCCTCGGGAAGCTTGATACCGCAAACAGTACCGTTCTCCTTGTAGCTTGCCCAACCGCTTCCGGTGATATACCCTCTTACAATGCATTCGATGGGGAGCATCTCAAGCTTCTTAACCATCATGGTTCTTCCCGCAAATTTCTCGTTATTGAAGAACTCGGGCATTTTAGCAACATCACAGGTGATCACGTGATTGGGAACGACATCCTTTGTGTAATCAAACCAGAACTGTGAAATACCGGTAAGGATTTTACCTTTATTGGTGATAAGATTCTTAAGTATGTTATCGAAGGCCGATATTCTGTCGGTTGCGACGAGAATTATCGAATCTCCGTTATCATAGATTTCACGAACTTTGCCCTCTTTAAACGGCTCAAATGTCTGCATTGTGGTATCCTCCATCGACTTGTTTCTTATATAAATGCATAAAAATGTATAAAATATTATATTATAACGTTTTCGCAATATCAAGGTCGAAATATGCTGAAATCAGGAAGAAATTGTCATCAAATGTACACTATTACGACTCTGATCAGACGGTCAAAAAGCTACGGGTTCATTCTCATAACATGATTGATATACTTCATGTCGTCTTCGGTAAGATTTCTTTTGATATTATCCGATAAAATATATCCCCTCGAACCTGAGGCCTTGGCTCTGGCAATCCTAAGGATCACGTTGATGACATATTTAAGCGAACCGGCATACTCATTTCCGATCTCGCCGATCCCGAACATATGCAGTATACTGCGCGCCTCAAATTCCGCTTCCTTCTTCTTCATCCCGTGAGTCAGAACAAGCACAAGCGACAGATTGTAAAGGCATTTTTCACCGGTAAGCAGCGGGTAAATATCGGTTATATATTCCTTTTGGGTAACATCGTAAATACCGGTCACAGCCTCGAATCTTGTTCGATATGTTATGAAAACGGTAAGAAGGTAAGCTGCGATGATTATAAGGCGCGCAAGCCAGGAATTCTCCAGCCCGAACGAATGCGGAATTGCGATCATCCCGGCGATCATCCCCACGAATACCGCAGCGATCACAGGTAAGATCAGCGCATTACTGATAAAATAAGCATATATCTTTTTATCGCTTCTGCAGGTCAGGAAAACCCTGAAATAATCCTTCATCGAGCGGTAGATCCTTATCAGGATAAAATATGTAAGTATCACAAAAAGAACCATAAATACAACAATTGCGATCCACATAAGAATCCTGTGTTCCATAACCGTACTTGCAGTAAAATAATCCGACAAAGCATACACCTTTCCGAGCGCTGTAAGCTCGGCGAATGCCGCGCTGTCCCTCCCTATACCTTTTACAAAAAAGCCGTTATAGGAAAAGCCCTCAGCCTCCAAAACTGCCGGAGAAGAGGTTATATATACCTCATCCTCGAAGTTGAGCGTCCTGAACAAGATAAAATTGGCAGCGCCCTCAGCTTTAAGAAGATGACTGTCCCGGCCACACAGATAATTCCCTTCAAGTCTTCCGTCGATCGGATAACCGGGGTTATTATCAGGCTGAAGATAGGGATTGATTTCAAGATGAAAAGACTCTGCGTCCTCCTTGCTCAAATAATAAAATGACTCATCTTCATCTGTGAAAAGACGGACCGGCTGATAGGCAATGTGATCCGACAACTTGTATTTGTCGACAAATTCCCGCACTTTGGCGCCGTTTGTGGTGCACATAACATAGTAGCCGTCCATATAATCCGAAAGCATATTGACGGCAGCCATTTCGTTATTTGTCCTCGGAATAAGAGACATCGAAAAACTGAGCATCGCGATAGTTATAAAATAAGGCACCACAAGCAATATCTGCTTATACAGTGCCTTAGTCCACATATTTAACACTTCTACCAAAGGCGAATAATAACAATTGTTCATTTACTCTTCCTTGTATCCGTTATTTATTCTTCGTAGAGGAAATCATTCCTCGGGCTGTTCCTCTTTGTAACCGAGCATCTCACCAAGCGTACGCCAGCCGAGAACTGCGCATTTTACCCTGGAGGGCATGTGCGAAATGTCCTGAAGAACGCCGGCTTCCTCAAGTTCGTCCCTCTCTTCATCGGTTATCTCGCCCTTTATCATTCGCATAAAAATCTCGCGCAGGCGAAGCGCCTCTTCCACCGGTTTGCCGATCACAAGGTCCAGCATCATATCGGCCGAAGCCTGTGAAACGGCGCATCCGTCACCGATGTAAGCGCCGTCCTTGACCACTCCGTCCTCGACTTTGAGCTGAAGCACTACATCATCACCGCAGGAAGGATTTACGCCTTCAAGGGCCATATTGGCATCTTCAAGCTTGTATTTATGCGCCGGGTGCATATTGTGATCGGTAAGTATCTCATTGTAAAAAGTCTTATTATCCATCTTAGAATCCCATTCTTCCTCTGATCGTAGCAAGCGATGCCGCAAACCTGTCTATTTCCTCTTCTGTATTATAAAATGCAAGAGAAACCCTGGTTGTCGAAGATTTCCCGATATGTGCAAGAAGCGGCTGTGCACAGTGATGCCCTGCTCTGACCGCAATATCGTCACTGCTGAGAATGTAAGCCACATCATGAGGATGCACGCCTTCAAGCTCAAAGGTCAGTATGCCATGATGGTCATCGGGGTCGTTGCTTCCGATTATGTGAACGCCGTCTACCGAGAGCATTTTATCGAAGGCATACCCGGTAAGAGTCTTTTCCCTTGCTTCTATAATGTCCATACCGATCGCGTTAATATAGTCGATGGCAGCGGCGAGTCCCACGGCGCCGCCCGCGTTAACCGTTCCGGCCTCGAATTTGTGGGGGACCGGAGCGTATTTAACCGAATCGGTCTTAACATATTCTATCATTTCTCCACCGCTCATAAAAGGCGGCATTTTCTCGAGATATTCCTTCTTGCCGTACAGAACGCCGATTCCCATGGGACCAAGCATTTTATGGCCGGAAAACCCAAGAAAATCGCAGTCAAGCCCGGTTACGTCAACCTTCATATGCGGAACGCTCTGCGCTCCGTCGGCAACCAAAACGGCACCATTTCTATGGCAGATATCTGCGAAAGCCCTGATATCGTTAAGTCTTCCGAAAACATTGGAAACCTGAGTGATCGCAACAAGCTTTGTCTTATCACATATAAGAGCCTCAAGCTTCTCAGGTTTTATCTCACCATCCGGCTCACAAAGAAGGTATTTTACCGCAGCACCCGCTCTCTCGGCCGCCGCCCTCCAGGGAAGCATATTCGAGTGATGCTCGGTGATCCCGATAATGATCTCATCGCCCTCTTTAAGGATCATCGGGCAAAGGCTGTAAGATAAGAGATTAAAACTCTCCGACGCATTACGCGTAAATATAATATTATCTGCAGAAGGAGCACCGATAAAGGCCGCAACCTTTGCTCTTGCGTTCTCATAAGCCTCGGTCGCCTGCTCACTTATATCATACAGTCCGCGAAACGGATTTGAATTGTAAATCCTGTAAAATTCCTCTACCGCATTCATCACCTGCACAGGCTTCTGCGAAGTAGCGGAGTTATCAAGATAGGCAAGCGTATGTTCCCTGAAAAAGGGGAAATCTTTACGTACTTTCTCTATGTCAAATTCTCTGCTCATACTGTTTTCTGCTCCTTAGCGCCAATAAGTCCTTAACGGATGAAACGCTTATTCCTGCGAAAGATAACCAAGAAGTTCTTCCTTCGTCTCTTCATCGGATATGCTCCTGCAAACGGACATAAGCGCCGACATGGACATAAGCTTGTAGATGCTGTCTTTATCAAGCCCTCTCGACTGAAGATAGAATTCAAGATCTTCGCTCAGTCTTCCGATCGTTGCGCCGTGATTACCTTCAACATCCTCCTCTTCGCAAAGGATGATGGGAACGGTCTTGTTGACCACATCTTCATCGAGAAGAAGCACATCCTCCTTCTCATTACCGGTAGCCGCCACGCTTCCGTATATAAAATCAATAGTTCCTCTGAAACGCTTAACGGCGGTATTTTGAAGGACACCGCTCACATTTATGTTACTGTCCGTTTTGGCGCCTCTGTGCCTTGCGATATAGTTAATATCAAGCTCGTGGTCGTCATATATTCTGTAGCCGCTCCTGATATCAAAAGCGCTCCTGTCTCCGCGAAGATCGCAGCACGCGCCGGCATATATCCTGCCGCCGGAAACAAATGCCTGTGTAAGTTTAAAGCCGGCATCCTTCTCGCAGGCAGTTCCTACATTGTCAAGTAAAACGGAGTCATCATCCGTTCTGTGAATCTGTATAAGTTCAAAGCTTGCGCCCTCTTCGACATAAGCCTTGGCCGAGATAAGGGCAAAGCTTCCTTTTGCGCTCTTATAGTCCATGACCGCTTTCATCTTACAGCCTGCAGGCACATAGAATCTTACCTCTCCGGCGCGCCCTTTATTATCAAGATCAAAATCAAGCTTTACAAGGCTCTCTCCTGCACCGGCGGTAATGTAGGCAGGCTCCGAGCCGGCCGCATCAAGCACCTTCTTAACATCTTCTCCGACACCGTTTTCAATATCTTCAAAAACAGATGAGTCGGGACAGGCAGATGCGTCATTACTTGCATTATCGAAAGCTTTGACCGTAAGGCTTCCTTCGGGAAGTGCACTGACATCTGAGGGAAACTCTACATTGCTTTCGTTCATTTTAAGCCAATTCCAGGTCTTAGAAGGAATCGGATTAACCATTATCGAATTAAGTGTATTATCCATAACCGTCCTTCTTTCTATCCGATCGTACCCTTCATCTCTATATTGATGAGGTTATTCATTTCCACCGCATACTCAAGCGGAAGTTCCTTAGATACATTATTTGCAAAGCCACTTACGATCATCGCTCTTGCATCCTCTTCCGATATTCCCCTGCTCATAAGGTAAAATATGGCGTCGTCGGATATTTTACCGATCTTGGCCTCATGGCCTACATCGGCGTCATCGCAGCGTACATCGATCGCAGGGATCGTATCCGAACGGGATACCCTGTCGAGCATAAGTGAAGCACATGATACGGAGGACTTGGCGCCCTTGGCATCCTTGCCTATTACAACCGCACTTCTGAAAGTATTGATCCCGCCCGATTTGGATATGGATTTGGTATTAACAAACGAGGATGTGTTCGCACCTGTATGAACCACCTTCATACCGGTGTCAAGATCCTGTCCTTCTCCCGCAAAGGTGATACCCATAAATTCCATTTTGGAATTGTCACCCTTAAGGATCGTCATCGGATAAAGGAAGGATGTATGCGAACCAAAGGAGCCGGATACCCATTCCATTATACCGCCCTCTTCCACGATAGACCGCTTGGTATTGAGGTTATACATATTCTTGGACCAGTTCTCAATGGTCGAATAACGAAGCCTTGCATTCTTGCCGACAAAAAGCTCAACGCAGCCCGCATGCAGATTGGCAACATTGTATTTAGGTGCCGAACAACCCTCAATAAAATGGAGATCCGCTTCTTCATCCACTATAATAAGAGTATGCTCGAACTGTCCCGCACCGGGGGCATTGAGTCTGAAATACGACTGAAGCGGTATCTCAACCGTTACGCCCTTCGGAACATATACAAAAGAGCCGCCGGACCAGACAGCGCCGTGAAGAGCGGCGAATTTGTGGTCCGTCGGAGGCACGAGCTTCATAAAATGGCTCTCTATCATCTCCGCATAAGGGCCTTTCATCGCGCTTTCAAGGTCCGAATAGATAACGCCCTGCGCAGCAACTTCTTCTTTGACATTGTGATATACGAGTTCGGAATCATACTGTGCTCCGACGCCCGCAAGGGATTCTCTCTCAGCCTGAGGAATACCGAGCTTCTCGAAAGTCTCCTTGATATCGGCCGGAACATCCGACCATTTGGCACCCATCTTGGTCTTGGGACGGACATAGGTAACTATATTGTCCATATTAAGCCCGTCGATCGAAGGACCCCAGCCTGGTACCGATATTTTATTATAAATTTCAAGAGATTTAAGTCTGAACTGTCTCATCCACTCGGGGTCATCTTTTTCCGAGCTGATCTTCTCAACTATTTCGGGAGTAAGGCCGCTGTCTACTTTATAGAAATCTTCGTCCTTCTCCTCATATCTGAAATCATACAGACTTGTATTTATATCTTCTACATAAGTCTTTTCTGCCATGTGTTCACCTTCATTTGTATGAGCACCCTGCATAGCCCGGTGCAAGTTTACTCTGCTTTGGTGTATTTTTCAAAGCCCTCACGATTGATCTCATCAACAAGAGTAGCATCCCCACTCTTTACGATCCTGCCATCCACAAGGATATGTGTACGGTCAACCTTAAGAGATTCAAGGATTCTTGTACTGTGAGTTATTATGAGAAGAGCGCCTTTTTTATTCTTCTGAAATTCTTCAACGCCCTTTGATACGGTTCTGACGGCATCAACATCAAGTCCCGAATCAGTCTCATCAAGAATAGCAAGTTTGGGATTCAGCATAAGAAGCTGAAGTATCTCGGACTTCTTCTTTTCTCCTCCGGAAAAGCCTACATTAAGATCTCTGTCGGCATAGGACTCGTCCATATCAAGGACTTCCATCTGCTTCTTGATCTCTTTTCTGAAATCCCATAATTTAACTCTCTCTCCCGTAAGCTGTTCAAGAGCGTTACGAATATAAGTAGATAAAGTGATCCCGCTTACTTCCAAAGGATTCTGGAACGACAAAAACAGACCTTCTTTTGCCCTCTCCGGAACTGTTTCATCAAGAAGATCTTTGCCGCAAAACGTAACCGTACCGTCCGTGACATCATATCTGGGATTTCCCATCAAGGCGTGGCCGAGCGTGGACTTACCGGCACCGTTAGGTCCCATAAGCACATGTGTCTCGCCCTCTCCGATATCAAGATCGATACCGTGAAGGATTTCTTTATCATCGACATTCACCTTAAGTGAACGAACCTGAAGTAAATCTGACATATCTATACCTCCGTAAAATAAACCCAAATGTGTACACAAAGGGCATCTTATAACACAAAATACTACGATAGTATATATTATTTCACATAATAATTCAAGAATTCGACCATATTTTGCTTTATAGGAATTGCCAAGCGATGTCGTACAAAGAAAAAGAGGCGGTTTACACCACCTCAGATCTGATGTCTGCCAGATAATTCTGCAGTTCTTCGATGTATTCCTCGCCCATCCGGCTTAAGATACTGTTCTTTTTTGTGATATAGCCGATCTCCATAATACTGTTCGGATTCTCTTCATCCTCGTGGAACGGTACCACCACATAGCCGTCACCGTTTAAGTCTCCGGATATGATACCGGAGCATAAGGTATATCCTTGCAGTCCAACCATCAGGTTGAGCATCGTAGAGCGATCGCTTACTTTTACGGTTCTGGAATATACCTTCTCACTCAATATTTCCTCGGCCAGATAGATTTCATCCTCCTCCTGTTCAAAAGAAAGACAGGGGTAAGGTTCCAGCTGTTCCATACTGATGCTCTTTTCCTTCGCCAGCGGATGCTGCGCCCAAAGGTATACATACGCCCGACATTTGATAAGCGGATGGAAGATCACACTTTGTTCTTTCATCCGTTTATCCAGCGTCTTTTCATTTCTGGCACTTTTATAGAGCACACCGATCTCACTTTTTAAAGATCCCACATCCGTCAGAACCGTCTTGGTCTGTGTTTCATAAATGGCCAGATCAAACTCCTTCATATCATAACGTTTCGCCATCTCAACAAAGGCCTTCACCGCAAAGGAATAATGCTGCGTGGATACGCTGAACTTTCTCCGGTAATTGCCTTCTCCCTGATACTTCTGCATTACCAGATTGTAGTGCCGGTAAAGATTGCGGATATCGTTCAGAAACTCCTTTCCCTCCGGAGTCGGGATCACCCCTTTGTGAGTCCGCAAAAAGACTGCAATCCCCGCTTCATTTTCCAGTTCCTGAATGGCACTCGTAAGTGTCGGCTGCACGATATACAGTTTTTCGGATGCCTTGCTCATAGAGCCGCATTCCTCGATGGTCAATGCGTATAAAATCTGCTGTAAGGTCATTTTTTACCCCCCCACTTCACCGATAGGCTCTCGGAATCTTTAGCCCTTGCTGTTGCTTCATTTCTGTTTCTCCATTTTTTCAAATCCCCCCAATTTCTCGAAAAAATTTAATTTTAGGGGTTGACAAATGACCCGAAATGTGCGGCCCGCCTCGCTGATTATAACCTCGCAGAGGTAGCGAGGCGGGCCAATCAATCAAGGAAAATGTTCCCGCCGCCCGGCAGGGCGGTACAACTCTTTTCTTGATTGGAGGTGCACATTTGAAACCTATTAACATTGGCGGCCACGCCGCCTACCAGGACCAGCTGATTACTCAGCTTAAACAATACTATCCCGATGCCTTTACCCGGTTCGGACCGTCTTTATGGGATACAATTGGAAAGTTCTTCTCAATGGATCTTACCCAAATTGATTCCATCATGTATGATCGCTATTCTATCTTCGGTCCTCCGCCACGACTGCCATCAGATATGATACGCTCGATCATGCTATCCCTTGTTATGAAGAAAACCAGCTTCACGGACTGGAGTGAAGAATTGAAGACCAATCCTATCGCTGCCATTATCAGCGGTTTTCATCCGGATGACACGCCCGGTGTCGGCACCTTTTATGACTTCTGTGACCGGCTCTGGATGTCTGATAAAGACAATCTTACTGAGCATGCACAGCCGTTAAAAAAGCGACTGGTAGAAAAGCCTAAGAACCCGGATGACAAAGCTGCTCCCGTGGAGAAAATATCTGTCGAGGAACTCATCCCTCTCCTAGAACAAGAACCTCTTTCTGAAGATCAGCCTTATGCAAGGCTATTTCAGATTTTCAATGAGGTTTTCCTAAAACACTCCGCAGGTCTTGGCCTTATTGATCTTGACCATCTTGTGCTGTCCGGTGACGGAACAGAGGTTGTTACCTCGGCCCGGAACAGATACCGCAAACTCTGTAATTGCAACGACAGGAACTGTTCCTGCAACCGCTGGTACTCACAGCCTGATACAGACTGTGGCTATGACTCTTCACGCCACAAATACTACTATGGCTATGACCTCTATATGATGACTGCCGCGGATTCAGATAACGACCTGCCGGTGTTCCCGCTCCTCAACAGGGCATCTATGCACGATTCCTTCTGTCTCTGCTACACTTATCAGGCAATGAAGACATTTCTTAAGGAAGTCAATGTTGATGAGGTTCTATTGGATTCAGCTCATGATGTCA
>CAKZZH010000063.1 GCA_937885345.1 uncultured Lachnospiraceae bacterium
AGATGATACGCAAACAAAAGGGAGACTATGTTGGTGGGCTTAAGGGAAATCAGGCAGGACTTCTGGAAGAAGCTACACCATACTTTGACGAGGAGGATCTGCTGGCTCATTATAAAGGTAAAGGTGATTATTTTGAGAGTATCGAAAAAGCTCATGGCCAGATTGAAACTCGCAAATACTATCTCGTTCGTCCCACGAAAAGTAAAACAATAAAAGAATGGACCGGACTTAAAGCGTTTGTGTGCTGTATTAAGACCATAGAAAAAATAAACACAGGAAAAGTTACTACAGAGATCAGATACTATGCTGCAAGTGTAGACGACGTAGAGTTGTGCGCTGAGGCAATAAGAGGTCATTGGGGTGTTGAGAATAAATTACACTGGCAGCTTGATTACAGTATGTATGAAGATGACAATACCACGATGGATAAAAAGGCATTCAATAATCTCAGCCTCATGAACAAGATGGCTCTGACATTATATAAACTGTTAAAACCAATGATGAAGATTTCCAGCATACGAGGACTTCGCAAGGTCTTTGGTTGGAATTATGCGGAATCGCTATCATTACTCCTGTCCTGTTTTGATGAGACACTGATTGCTGAGGCAATGCTCTCGGCAAAAGCTTAATAACACGAGGCTCCCCTGCAAAATAAACAAGGGATAGTGCCCTCTAAAATAAAGATTTCCCGATTATAGCCATCGGCTTTAATCGGGAAATTTCATTTTGAATTATCGAGGTTGCATAAAACAGCAACCTATTAAGAGGCATCTATGATTGATGCGTTTGTCCTAACTTACATCAGTGTTCCTTTGATTACAATTTGTTGGTTGCAATATATAAAATCAATATTATCAGGAACCAGATGGTTGATGCTATGATCCCCAGTATTCCAAGGATTTTACCGGCTGTTGCCGTGCCTTTCCTTCTGTGCGGATTGGCCTTCTTATAGAGACTGCTCAGGACAACGGCTGCGATTCCGGCAATTATTCCGGGATAACCGTCAAATGAGCAGAGTATAAACGATAAAATACCGAAAACCAAAGAAAGTATCGCAAGGACGGGCTTTGTCTCCGGACCGATTATATCCCGTTGCATGCTGTTATAACTCATGTTGCCCTGTGCGTAAGCGGCTGAACTCTGGGGCTGTCTGTAAGCGTACTGCCCATAAGGAGCCTGCCCGTACTGAGCCTGTCCGTACTGCGGCTGGGCTGCCTGCCCATACTGAACTTGTCCGTAGGGAGCCTGAGCATACGGGGCATTTGTTTGCGAGTAGGGATTTGCATTATTGTTAAGAGGGCGGCCCGTATAAGGATCGAAATTCATCCGGGGTGCCTGAGCGGCCTGCTGCGCCGAAACTTGCGCATTCTGCTGAGTAAGGTGCTCCGCGTAATGCTGCGCCTGCTCTAACTGCGCCGATGCGGCTTCATTGTAAGGCATGTAGGATTCTCTCTGCGAATTATCTGTATTGTTGTTATCCATCAAATCCTCCTGTGATATATACAAAGCGTAAAATACGCCGTTTATGCATTACCTAAACATTGTACCCCCTGTATATACAAAATGTCAAAAATATTTTATTCGGAAATTCTTGCGGATATCTGCATTTTTTTGTCAAAGTTCCGAGCTCATAGTCGCCAGTAGTTTCATCTGCTCCAATGCGATTTGCTTTGTTTTAGAACCTTTAGTGATATTGATCTTCAGTGCGAAGAAACCGATGCCCTAATAGAATACTTTATGGAAAAAGCTCCAATCATCACCACATCCAGACTGCTAATACCATCCAAGAATAACGATTTGGTTAATGACGCTAAAAATCTTGCATGCGATCCAGTTCATCTTCTTTTGCAAAACGTACTTCCATAATTGGCCTCCTGGTTTTCTCTTTATCATAGCGTTTGCGGGTGGATTCGAAGACGATCGAGAACGCGTGAAATAGTATATATTGTGCAAAGAAGTCCAATACTTCAAAGTAAACCACAACATACAGTCTATAATTTCTATGTTGTCTTATTAAGTATTCTTCTGTAATGGGTGGGAGAAGTGGTAGTACTTCTCACTCACAACCAACAACCTAACGCAGATAGAACGCATCGTTTTTGCCAGTCCATCTTTTTCCGAAACCAAAACTTTTTGCTGTGAATGGATGTTTTCACAAGTTTTGTTCTGATAGGACAGTTCCTATATCTCGACGAACAAAAAAGGCTATAACAATCCCGGAGAGAGCAAGCCCTAATAATGCAAGGACTATTGGAATACCAAAGCATGCCGTCCATGAGTAATAAATTGTATCGCTGAATAATGCTGCATATCGGCTATTAAGCAGAAGCCTTAAGCCTATGCCTGAGATAAGTGCTCCTATGCAAGCAGTTACAGCAATCATGACCACTGTCTCCACGCAAAAACGAAACGCAATATTTCCACTTGAAACGCCAAGACACCGATAAACAGTCAAGGCTTTTTCTTTTTTGATCATACTGCTTTTTATGATAATATGCAGAATAAAGATAACCGCAATAATCAGTAGCCCATATAAAATGAACGAAAAAGCGTTCTGACGTATTCTCTGTGCAATTGATTTTTTTGCCTCTTGCACTGGACTCATATATGAAAAGCCTTCTTTATCATGATCGACAAACCAGCTTTTAACGAAATTGTCTGTTTCAATTGGATCATCTGTGTACATAACCACATATGCAGTTGGTCTCAGGGTTTCATCAATTCCGTATCCTTTTGATTCACCAAATGACGCTGCACAAGAAATACAATCTGTTTTATTCATCAAATACGTTAATGGCGCTCGATATAATTGGTCCAACTCGAGTTCTTTTTCCAGCTTGCTGCTTATCTCAGGATAGTCCACATAACAAGAATCTAATTCATTTTCATTGGGGTAATGACCATTATCGTTGAAAAATATTGATGCATAATAATAGTCTGCAGATCCAATTATATCCTCTTTGAGATAATACATGGCATATTGATTTCCATTATACGCTAATTCCATGCAGGCATCAAAGTTGACGTCCTCTTGATGCTCAAAGCAATAGTTCAAATATTCAGAATACTCTTCAAAATAATAGTCCCAATACGCGTATATACTACATTCTTTCTGCGTGCAGTATTCCTCTTGTGACTGTTTTGGCTCATTCACATACTCTGCCAGCCACTGTGAATACGGATAGTAAAGATCACGCACTTCGGAAATAGACAGCACTGTTCCGTTCAGAACAATCGTATTTGCTTCTGTTGCTTCCTCTTTTTCCGGTAACGGTATATTTCTGATTAGTACAACGTTACCTTCATGGACCTTATTATCGCATTTGAAAGCCACAAACGGATATTCGTACGAAAACCGTCTCAATGCATAATATGTCTCGCTGACATAGAGCGCAGGTTCTTCCGATTGAACCACGCCAACGATCTGAAACATGCCCTCAGATTCACTCAGTTTGAATCCGATCAGTGACTCCGGCGCAGAAAGCACAGAAATGCTTTTGCTTTTCGTCAACTGTTCTGCCATAGACGTGGTAATAATGGCTTCATTCCCAACTAAGCCCTCACATTTTCCTTTCCCATTTTGCACGTCGCACAGCATTCTTTCCGGCAAGATGGCACCATGAGGACATGGTATCCGCCATTTGTCCCAGTTTGAAACTAAGGAGTTTTCATATGCGTCAAATTGCAGCACTGTAAAGCTGTCTCCGCCGATGGGAGATTCTGAAAACGCCATACTTTTTAAGCCGGCAACACCATCTTTGACCGTCTGTTCAATTTTGTTTGCTGCTTCAGCATCTCCGATGTAACCATAAAACACCTTCTTGTTGTTTAGCGCATTGGCATCAGCACAATTCTGAAGCACCTTCCACGTATGGGCTGTCATGAATACAAGCAAGACAGAAAGCAACGTCAGGCACCACCGTAATGCTCGCTGTCCAGCCACACCGCCTACCGCTTCCTTCCATCCACGCTTTAGGGAGTCTCTCCAGCGGAATAGTTTTCCTTCTCTTTTTTTGACAGGTGCTGCATCAATTTCGGACAACCCAAGACGATCCATGTCTGTCCGTTGGCTCTCTGTAATATCTGCATCAACCGCATGATTAAGCGCCAGTTCCGAAGCTTCGCCATCTCGCACAGAAATACTGCCGTCACAGTAGCGTTTGACGATTTCCGGATCGTGCGTTACCACGATCACCAAACACCTTTTGCTGATCGAACACAGCAGCTTCATTACGGTTTCTTTGTTGGCTTCATCCAAATTACCTGTAGGCTCATCCGCCAAAACGACCTTTGGATGCTTCACAATTGCTCGCGCAATGGCGACACGCTGCTGCTGTCCACCAGAAAGGGTCTGCGGGAACCGTTCAGCATTTTTTAGCATGCCCACACTGTTCAAGGCCCATTCTACATGCTGCCGGATCGTTTCCTCATTCGTAAGGCCGTCAATACGCAGCACATCCGCAACATTGTCAAAACAAGTCCGCTCCTCGCTCAAACAAAAGTTTTGAAAGACATATCCGATTTGCTGAATCCGAGTTGTCACACTATCGTGCGAAACAGGCTTATCGTCAATATAAATCTCTCCAGAATCTATTCGAGCCAGTCCGCCGATCACATTTAAAAGCGTGGTCTTTCCGCTTCCACTTTTGCCGCATAAAGCATACATTCCTCTGGTTGGAAACTCCACACTCACGTCACGCAAAACATGGAACTCGTCATTTTTCCCTTTATTGAAGGTTTTTTCGATATGCTCCAACCGAACCATATTAAGCCACTCCCTTCAATGCACGTTTAATTGAGATTTCCAGGTATTTTCGACGTTGGCGCTCAACAGCCACGCATACAATCAACATCATTCCACAAAATAATGGAATGTATGAACCCGGCCTCAACCAAAGTAGATATTTGCTAAAAAATGAACTTCTAAATAGGGTAACAACAATCAGGACAATTAAAGGAAGCGCAATTACAAGAGGAAGCAATACCCGATAATAAACAGAATACTTTATCGTTTGGCTCTTTACCCCCACTGCTCTCATAACCGTCACTTCATAGCGCATAGATTGCATAATCCGAGAGATGAACACGTGAACTACAAATCCAATAATTGCCAGGATTGATAACTCACCAGCAAATGCAACAAGCATGGGCAATAGACTTGCCTTGAGCGTGTCTACATCTAAAGCATATACGTCATCTCCGGTTGCTACCAAATAGCCCTCGCCGTTCAGGCATTTCACCGCTTCGGCGGCTTGGGCATCGTTTGCAAAAAGAAACGTACACTGCCGATAATGATCTGACATATAGCATTCAAGCATTTCAAAGACAAACCGAGGATTCGCAATCACGGCATTGTTTTCCGTGTACACAACATCCTCTTGATCCGCCAACAAATCGTTCTTATTGAAAACGCCGTTTAAATAGACTTTTTCTCCATCTTTATCTTCTCCATTTCGAAAATAAAAATGTATTTCTATGTCCGTCCCATCCGTTGTAAAGTCGTGGCCGTTCACTTCGCCGTTACGAAGAATGAGCCCGTTTAAATCGGCATTATAATCATAATAAACAGGAACGGCTTGCAGATTATCTGTGATGTTGCCGTTCTCAAACACGCTGCAGCGGCAGGAAAGGAAGCGTCCAATGTATGCCATAAGTGCGCAAGTCTGATATCCATCCGGCGTCAGTAGAATTCTTCCCTGCAGATCATTCTCTAAATAATATTGAACTCCAACAATTTGATAGTCAATTCCGTACAACTTTATAGTCTTTCGTTCTAAGTCCGTCCGCCCATAATAATCGCTGAGCGCATAAGGCACAAATAAAAAACACTCCGATTCTTTTTGAGGATACCTTCCAATATCTGGCTTTCCGAAGTTGCCGTCCATGACAATTTGATACGGCGGTGTAAACTCCCCCCTGTCATATATAGCATATTTCCCCGGATCCTCCATATAATCGAACCAGTTAGCTTCATTTCCGGCGTCGATTAAAATGTCGCAGTGTTCAGAGCGAATTGCATGATACTGCTCTGCCAGACGCTCCACTTCCTGTTCTGTTATCGGCATACCATTTCTTCTGGTTACAACAACCCGACAATTACCGCCGCGGAAAAGGGTGCCATTTATCACTGTATACCTGTGTGCCATACGAGCGAACGCACTCGAAAAAAGGAACAATAATAGGCCGCAAAAAAAGAACAACAGAAAAAGAAGTGCTGATATGCGCGGTTTGGCGGCAATCATTCGACTTCCGAGCAATATTCCAGCATTGCAGCTTTTTTTTGTTTTATTATTTCGTTTCTCAGCCTTTTTCTTTTCAACATTATCCGCATGTAATGTCTGATTAGGACTGGCTTCCGATGTGTTTAGAAGCATATCCTCTGCAACAGTCCCGGCAGACAAGCGGATCATCCTTGTGGACATCTGCAAAAAAGGCTTTGTCTCATGCGTGGAAACAATTACCAAATTATCCTTTGCAGCCTCAGCCAATGCAGAAATAATATCATCCGCTGTTTCATTGTCCAAATGCGCAATTGGTTCGTCCGCAAGAATGATTCCACGATTCATTGCGAGGGCCCTCGCTATTGCGACTCGCTGTTTTTGACCGCCGGACAGCTTTCCTGCTTTTCGCCTCGCAAGAGAAAACATCCCAGTTTTTCGAAGCATTTCGTTTGCTTTATCGTGTTTTTCTTTTTTGCTCAGTTCTTCTGGCAGCGCAATCAAAACGTTATCGCGTACCGAGAGACTTTCGATTATATTGTAATCCTGAAATATAATGGATATATTCTCGTCCCGAAATGCATCACGACCTCTTTCTCCAAGCTTTGAAAGCGGTTCGCCGCAGAAATACATTTCTCCCTCTTCAAAGGAATCCAATCCCCCAATTACATTTAGAAGCGAAGACTTGCCTGCCCCTGACTCACCCGTCAACAAAACAAATTCCCCGCGATCAAAACAAAGCGACACGCCATGCAGTCCTACAGTGGCAGTGTCTTCATCAGTATAAATCTTTCCAACTTCCTCAAGTTTGAGTAGATGAAGATCATTCATGATTCTCATCCTCTCCTTTACAAGTCAATTTGTTTTCAAAAGCCCCCACCGAAAATCGGTGAAGGCTTTGTTGCTATACTAAGGTTGGTTTTGTTCTAAAAGCAGCTTAATTTCCTCCAGCGAATAGACCTTTTTCTCTCCTTCCTTAACAGCACGGTTGAATTGCTCGTTTATCTTTTCATATCCGTCAATGCTATCCCATGACAGACAATAGAATCCTTCAATTCCACCACTATCGCCAAATGTAACATCATCGATTTCTGACCATTCTTTTTCCATCTCTATGTAGGCATTATATTTTGCATGAAAGAAATAATGATATTTATCCGGGATATTCTCATCTCTGATGCTGTAAACCTCGAGGGAGTGAAACTCATACCCATCTGGGTTCGGAAAAACACTGTTAAAAAGCGAAAAATACTGTTTCTCAACCGTCTCAAAGAATGGGTCAGCATTGGACTTCTCCTTTGAATTGGACAAGATGAAAAACACCCCAAGGCCAAGCGCAGCAAGAATTACCAATAAAACAATGGCCTTTTTCGTTCTTCCTTTACCAGGTCGTCTTTTCTCAGCCATAATTATCCCAAGACCACTCGCCGAAATACCATTTTACGCCCTTCAGCTGCGTCGACCCAGGCGTATAGCTTGTGTATTCCCAATTGTAAGAAGTATTGGCAAAATACCGTGTTGCCAACAGCCCCTTTTTCACTGTATATTTGCTCGTTGCATTGCTTGCATTAACGGTTTCTTGCACTCCGCATTTTTCACTAAGGAGATCTTCCATTTTTGATCTAGTCATACTACTGGAACTCACAAAACCGATTCCTTCTGAAACAACAAACGCTGCAATAGCCGACGGAATGCTGAGAGACGGTGACGCGACGCCAATTGCAGTCGAAATTGCCGAAACAATAAAGTTATATGCAGTGGTTGGATGAGCCTTAAACTCTTGTTTTAACTGTGAAACAGTATAACTTTTTTTCCCATTAACAATCTTGCGGTTAGGATTAAGTGACCAATAGTACAGTAACACCTGTTCCTTATTGAGGTAAACCTTTTTATCTGTCCATACTTTAATAATGGCCGCAGAAGTCGGCATATTCTTGCATTTCCAGACACCATAATTTTTTAATGAAAACAGATCCTCATTTGGTTGGATCTTCAATGTATAGCTGCCCGTCTTCGTGCCATAACATCTTACGCAAACATAATAATCTTCATTTTTATCCAAATCAACAACAACATTAAAATTTCGTACCCCTGAGTAGGCGTCGTCGTTCCACTTGCGGAGCTCATAGTCTGTAGAAAAAAGCCCATTTTCCTCTTCATAGACCGCGCCAACCGTATCAGAGCTGCCCGTTGTGTAGAAGGCATAATAACCGCCCTCTTGGCATTCATAGTGATAAATATCCTGCTTCCGGGCACTTGAAATTTTACCGCTGATGGATTCCGACTTATTGCAATACATTGGGCTTTTTGCTTTTTCAAAGTTTGCTTTCTCTGAGTTGAAATCAGTATTGCCCGTTGTGGTGACAGTATAAGCAGCTACCTCCCTGATGCTTGACAGAAGAATCACTCCTGCAAGAAGCGCCGCAGATACCTTTTTCAAACTTTTGGTGAAGGGTATTCCAGAATGTCTCATACCTTTTTATTCTCCTTGTTACTCGATAATACATTGCCACATTCAAAAGCGAATTACGAAAAGCAAAAAAACGTCAAAAACTTAAGAAAAACTGCAATGGATGATGCTTCGATGAGTATTATACAATTTGCTTTGTTGGCACCTCCCCTCCGAGTCACATTTTAGACATATGATTAAGATGTACTTTCGACTTTTCGTACTATTGTATACCATACCATAGAAGCTGTAGAATTACAAATGAAGTTTCTCTATTCGGGAAGCGGCAGGTTGGATATTTGCGGACGGGATGCTATAATGTCATCATGACGAAAAAAGAATTGGCGGCCGAGGTGACGAGACGCCTCGATGAAAATTACACAACCGAGCTGAAGTGCTATCTTAACCATGACAGCGCGTGGCAGTTACTCTTTGCGACGATACTCAGCGCACAGTGTACGGACGCGCGAGTCAATGTGGTAACGGCTGAATTATTTGTAAAATACCCGACGCTTGAGGCCTTTGCAAAGGCCGATCTTAGAGAACTTGAGAAGGATATCCACTCGACCGGCTTCTATCACAATAAGGCGAAGAATATTATTGCCTGCGCAAATGAACTGCTTGAGAGGCATGGCGGAGTCGTGCCTTCTGACATTGATGAACTGACGGCTCTAAGCGGCGTTGGGCGCAAAACGGCTAATGTTATAAGGGGCAATATTTATCATATCGAAAGCATTGTCGTTGATACGCATGTTAAGAGGATTTCTTATAAACTCGGGCTTACGAAGCAGACTGATCCGGAGCTTATCGAATATGACCTTATGAAAGTGGTCCCGAAGGATCACTGGATTCTGTATAATATCCAGATCATAAGGCTGGGAAGAAGCATTTGTTTTGCGAGAAATCCCAAATGTGAGGAATGCTTTCTGAGCGATATCTGCAAGCATCCCGGGTGATACGTCCGCACTTTTATCTGCTGAGCTCTTCAAGCTTCCTGATGATGGTCGGTGTCATAAGACTGTCGGTTTTCCTGGCAGCGGCGATAAGGTCTGCTATCTCATTCTTGCGACCTGCCTTTTTATAGATGTTTGCAAGGAGGTAATAATTCTTGCTTACATCGGTGCCGATGGATATTCCGTATTCCAAGATTTCTGCAGCTTCCGTTTCATGACCGGCTTTGATGAGATATTCACCGAGCTTTGCAACAGTGCTGAGCAGATTGATATAATTGGCGTCGTACTGCTGAAGGATGGGCAGATTGGGAGCTCCGTATTCGAGCTTAAGGTCGGTATTGGTCATCCCGCCGAAATTAACTATCTTACTGTTTCTGAGGGTATCGAGCGAATCGTAGCACTCGCGGATCTCCGGAGCGAGCAAAGTGGAGCCGTCGGGGTCCGTAAGTCCCTCGAGCGAGTCGATATCAACCCGCGAGAAATCCGGCACATCCACATAGTTAAGATATGTTATGTCTTTACGTCTTGTGGAATCAGCCTCGCGTTCCCTTTCCCAGAAGGCTTCTTCGTCGGTTATATGGCGCTTGCTCTTGCGCTTCATGGTGAGCATGATCCATAAGCCGCCGAAGACAATTATAAAAAATAGTGGTACTCCGAAATTAAAACTGTTATAACTAATCATAGTAACCTCTGATTTGCGGAGCACATGCTCCGAACAATGGTGGAGTGAATGCTCCCGGTATAATAAAGGATCAAGTAATGAACAAGAAAAAAACTCAGCGAATCATAGTGGCGGTCATTGCGCTTGTGCTTGTGCTCACGATGATAATTCCGCTTATAATCTCCGCTATGCAGGGCTGGTATTAGCCCACAAACATTTTACAATTACCGAGGTGATATGGCAACACGCAAATTGTCAGATTGAATTATCCCTCTGTATGTGGTATAATTTATCAACTATGAATAGTGGTAAAATATCTGATGCGATACTTAAGAGAAGTATAGTCAACCTGATACATCACGGACGCCCCGTCTGCATTGACGGTGCGGACATAAGTGATAGCTTTATTGCTTGTATTCAAAGCGGTATTGATAAGGATTACGGCGCAGAGATGGCTGCTGTCAAAGCAGCGAATAATATAGCGGCGGCAGGCGGAAAAGTAGCCGGCTTTCTGACTTCCTACATGCTTCCCGCAAGGAGCGATTACAGGGAGATTAAGCTTAAAAGTCTTACGAGGCGCATGCTGGCTGCTTGTGCAAGACTTGGCGGTGCGGCTACAGATGCGGCCGACAAAGCGTCCGGATCGGCCGGCAGATCCGCTGAGATAATCGGCGGTGACACTTATGTTTCGGAAGGTGTAAATGAGCCGGTAGTTACGGTATCCTGCTACGGACGCAGAGACTGCGAAGCAGTGGATGTAAGCAAATGCGAGCCCGGGATGGACATCATCCTTACCAAATGGATCGGAATCGGAGAAGCGGTTCGCAGGATGAATAATCCCGAAGATTGCAAGCGAATGCAGCAGCGATTTCCTGCCGGATATCTGAGCAGCGCGGATGATTATTCTAAGTGGCTTTCCGTAAGGGATGAAGCGGATATTTGTATTGATATTTTATGCGATAACGCATATGATGGCAGGTTGTGTATGCACGACATATCGGGAAGCGGACTTGAAGGCGCACTCTACACGATGAGCGAGGAATGCGGACACGGATATGACGCTGACCTTGCCAAGGTGCCTGTCAGACAGGAATTTATTGAGATCGCGGAGCTGCTTGATTATAATATCTACAGCGCGGATGCGACCGGAAGCCTTATGATCGTAACAGATATGACGGATGCGCTTATGAAGCGCTTTGAAGAAAAAGGAATTCAGGCCACGGTTATCGGTAAGATAACGGCTTGTAACGATAAAATGCTCAGGAGGCATGATCTATGAGAGAGGCAATACTTACTGCAATAGAGAAGAACAGCAGAATTGACATAGCGGATCTTGCGGCGATGCTCGGCGCAAGTGAGGTTGATGTTGCCAATGAGATTGCGGAGATGGAGAAGGAGCATATAATCTGCGGATATCACACAATCATCAACTGGGACAAGACCGGTGATGAGAAAGTTTCCGCGCTTATAGAGGTCAAGGTAACACCTCAGCGTGGTATGGGTTTTGATGCCATTGCGGAGAGGATATACAATTTCAGCGAGGTTACTTCGCTGTATCTTATGAGTGGTGGTTTTGATTTTACGGTCTTCATCGAAGGTAAGACTATGAAGTCTGTCGCCAAATTCGTCGCGGAGAAGCTGTCTCCCATGGAGGCAGTGCTCAGCTGTTCCACACATTTTGTGCTTAAGAAGTACAAAGATCATGGAACTGCCATCGAAGAAGAAAAATTAGACGAAAGGATGCAGGTATCACCATGAGAAACCCGTTATCAGATAAAGTTGTTGAGATTCAGCCTTCGGGCATACGTAAGTTTTTTGATATAGTAAGTGAGATGAAAGACGCCATATCGCTCGGCGTAGGCGAGCCGGACTTTGATACCCCCTGGAGGATAAGGGAGGAAGGTATCTACACACTGGAAAAGGGTAAGACCTATTACACCAGCAATTCCGGACTTATGGAGCTGCGTAAGCAGATTTCCGAGTACCTTGTAAGAAGATACGGACTGGACAGATATGATCCCGCTTCCGAGATCCTTATTACGGTAGGCGGAAGCGAAGCGATCGATCTTGCTTTCAGAGCAATGATCAACCCCGGGGAAGAGGTTATAATTCCCCAGCCCTGCTATGTTTCATATCTTCCCTGTGCGGTGCTTGCGGATGCGGTGCCCGTAACTATTAATCTTCAGGAGAAGAACGATTTCCGCCTTACTCCCGAGGAACTGGAAGCAGTTATAACGCCGAAGACCAAGATACTCGTTCTTGCATTTCCGAATAACCCTACAGGTGCGGTAATGACCAAGGAAGATCTTGAGAAAATAGCCAAAGTTGTTATTGAACATGATATTTTTGTTGTATCGGATGAGATATATTCAGAGCTTACCTACGGTAATGCCAAGCATTGCTCGATCGCATCTCTTCCGGGCATGAGAGAGAGAACCATCGTTATCAACGGTTTCTCCAAGTCACATGCAATGACGGGTTGGAGACTCGGATATGCCTGCGGTCCCGAGAATATCATCAGGCAGATGATCAAGATCCATCAGTTTGCGATCATGTGTGCGCCCACCAATAGCCAGTATGCTGCGGTTGAGGCACTTAAGAACTGTGAAGAAGAAGTTGAGAAAATGACCGTAGAATATGACCAGAGAAGACGATTCCTTCTCACAAGGCTCAGAGAAATGGATATTCAGGTATTTGAGCCCTTCGGAGCATTTTATATATTCCCCAATATCTCGCGTTTCGGCCTTACGAGTGATGAGTTTGCGACCAGATTTCTTAAGGAATATAAGGTTGCTGTTGTTCCGGGAACCGCATTCGGTGATTGCGGTGAGGGCTTCGTGAGAATGTCCTATGCAAGCTCACTTGCAAACCTCAAAGAAGCAATGGAGAGAATGGAACAGTTTATCAAGACTTTATAAATAAACGGTTTGAGGGTGGATAGGCCGTTGTTCACCGGATTTTATATGAAAGAAGAGGACTACGCATATGGCAATGAATGCAGAATACATTAATCCTTTTTATATGGCATCGACAAGTGTACTTGGGATGTTTGGGCTTGAGCTCAAGCAGGAGAAGCCATACGTAAAGAAGACTTCGGAATTTGAGCCCGATCAGATTGTAATATGTCTCGGTATCGTAGGTCAGGTTACCGGACAGGTTCTTCTTGTGCTTACGCAGAAGGTTGCGCTGGATCTTGCATCTAAAATGTGTATGATGCCGATTACCGAACTTGACGACATCTCCAGAAGTGCCATTTCCGAGCTTGGAAATATGGTTATGGGTAATGCAGCAACACTTCTTTCGACCAAAGGAATTATTATCGATATCACACCTCCTACGCTTATTCAGGGTAATTTTAAAATGGACGCGATATACGCCGAGAATATCTGTATTCCTATGAATTACGGTGAAGGAATGAGGATTGAGCTCGATGTGTCCCTCAAAGAGGCGCAGTAATGCATTGCGATTCATCGCATATAAGGAAGATCAGTAATGCTTAATATCGTACTTCATGAACCGGAGATGCCGGCAAATACGGGAAATATTGGTAGAACCTGTGTGGCTACGGGTGCAGTGCTGCATCTGATAGAGCCCATGGGTTTTATTATTAACGATAAAATGCTTAAGCGCGCAGGCCTTGACTACTGGAAGATACTTGATGTCCGCACATATATCAATTACGCGGATTTTCTTGAGAAGAATCCTGAGATCGTTTTCGGTAATGCTGTGGGCGCGGGGCCGAGACTTTTCATGGCAACCACCAAGGCGCCGAGAAACTACTGCGACATATCATATAAGGACGGCGACTATATTATGTTCGGCAAGGAAAGCGCGGGAATCCCCGAGAGCATTCTTAAGGAAAATGAAGAAACCTGCATAAGAATTCCGATGCGCGAATCGATAAGGTCGCTTAATCTCTCCAATTCCGTTTCGATCGTTCTGTACGAGGCACTAAGACAGATCGGTTTTGAGGGTCTTCAAGAAAAAGGCGAGCCGCGGACTTTTAAATGGCAGTAGCGGCTTATATGAATCAAAGAGTCCGGGCAAGTGTCCGGACTCTTATATTCTGCGTACAAACGCATATGTTCAATTCTTTTCATACCTTGGATGAGTAGCAGTCCATCCCGGTTTTATCTACTCCTTAACGACGTCTGCTACAGGAGCATTCTTCTTGATGCTTTCGATACCATTGAGACAACTCTTAAGTGCTTTGTATCCCTCTCCGGTTGCAATGATCTGGCCATTAGATGCTTTAAGGCGGAATCTGAATTCACCCTTTTTGTCGGTGTATACTTCGAACTTCGGATTCTTCTGCGCTGCATAGCCTGCTTTGGACTGATCCTCTACAGCTGCCGCAGGAGCGTTCTTCTTAATACTCTCGATTCCGTTCTTTGCAGTTGCCAAACTCTTGTAAACCTGGGATGATGCGATAACCTCGCCATTGCTTGCCTTAAGATCGAATTTGAATCCGTTTTTGGCCTCTTTGATAACGAACTTGCCGTTAGCCATGATCTATATCCTCCTCCTTTGCACACCGGGCGTCTGCGCCCTGTTATAACCCGTTGCTCATGCACCCCTGCATGAGTTTTACTACTCTTATATTGTAACTCGAAAGAGGTATTAATTCAAGTACAAAAAGAAAAAGTCGACAACCTGCATCAAAGCGAAGCTATCGACCTTAAGTGCACCGCCAGGGGTTCGAACCCTGGACACCCTGATTAAGAGTCAGGTGCTCTACCAACTGAGCTAGCGGTGCGTCCTGTTACTGTTCGTCACAGCAAAAATGATTATATATTAGCACTTATTAAAATGCAAGTATTTTTTTAAAAATTTTTAATTAAATTCGGATTGCCCCTAAAATAAGACAAATGCACTGCTCTATCTCGACGCGATAAGCTTGCAGATCGCATTTCCCTGAGCGCTGAAGCGTTCCTCATATTCGGTCATAATGTTGCCTTCGTTCATCGCGGCGTCGTTATGAAGATCGTGTGTTACTTTATCGAGAGTCCAGCCGGCAGCGGGAATCTCTTCAAGGGAAAATGCAAACAGATCGACATTGTCGGTCTTGAATTCTACGACACCGTCTTTCTTAAGGATTTTATCGTAGCGTGAAAAGAATTTGCCGGAGGTAAGCCTTCTGTGAGCATGCCTGTCCTTGGGCCAGGGGTCCGAGAAGTTAAGATAGATGCGGTCTATCTCGCCTTGCGCGAATATATCTTCAATCTCCTCAGCCTCCATTCTTATAAAAATAAGATTGGGAAGCTGAAGCACTTCCTGCTTCTGCAGCGCCCTGAGAAGAACGCTGGAGTATTTCTCGATTCCAATGTAATTAATAGCGGGATTCTGCTCGGCGAGAGCGGTTATAAACTGTCCTTTGCCGGTGCCGATCTCAAGTCTTATCGGATTGGAATTACCGAAAAACTCGGCCCATTTGCCTTTATTCGCGGCGGGTTCGTTAACTGTATAGGGGCTCGAGATCATTGCCTCGCGAGCGCCCTTGATATTTCTGAGTCTCATAATATGCCTCTCATAGCTGTACTTTGCGGCGCTTTTTGCCGCGCATAGGGACAATATACACTATTAACAAGCACCTTGCAAATATTTTATAATCTATGTATTATGTTCCTTGTAAGCAAGATAAAATAAAACTTTGGGATGAATGGGTTATGAATAAAATAAAATCCATACGATCATACATTAAAAAAAGCAGCGCTCTTATGCTTGCGTGCCTTATGGTATTCTCCTTTCCGGCACTTGCAGCCGCACAGGAGCCTGTGTTTCCTGATGTCGTCAGCGATTATATCGTTGTGATGGATGCGGATTCGGGAGAGGTTCTCTTCTCGAGAAATCCTGATGAGAGGGTGTATCCTGCGAGTACGACAAAGCTTTTGACTGCGCTTCTTACGGTAGAAAACTGCGATCTTACGGATACGGTGACTTTTTCGGAAGCGGCGGTCGGCTCGATCAAAGCGGGATATGCGAATGCGTCGATCGCGGTAGGAGAGGAGCTTACTGTGGAGCAGTCGCTCTACTGTCTTATTCTCAGGTCCGCAAATGAAGTGGCCTACGGACTTGCAGAGCATATCGCCGGAAGCGTATCGTCTTTCTCGATTCTGATGAATGATAAACTCGCGCAGCTTGGAGCGGTTAACTCCCATTTTACCAATGCGAGCGGTCTGCACGACAGCACGCATTATACGACGACTTATGATATGGCGCTTATAGCGCAGGCGGTTTTTAACAATAAAGCGCTTATGAAGATCGTCGGATATTCGGGCATTTACACGATCCCTGAAACGAATAAGAGGAATTTTATAAGGTATTACAGACATCGTTATCAGATGCTTGAGGGTGGTACGTACGAGTATAAATATTCCTGCGGCGGCAAGACCGGATATACCGAAGAGGCCGGAAATACGCTGGTTTCCTTTGCACAGAAGGACGATCTCAGACTGATCTGCGTTGTGATGAAGGGCGACGAGGAGGCCAGATATACCGATACCGCAGCGCTTTTTGATTATTATTTTAATAACTATACCAAGCTTTATGTCGGCGGTTATGATACCGGACTTGGAAGCAGCATTGACGCGCTGGACATTGTCGGCACAATTACGGGCAGCAGCAATATAACGCTTAAGACTGCGACAAATGCCTATATACTCGCACCAAATGGCACTGATTATGCTTCCCTCGATAAAATAATCACCTACGCCGACAGCCCTGCATACGTGGGCAAGAGCGGCGGCTTTGCCGTTGTCAGTTATTACAGCGGCTCGAAGAAAGTCGGTGACGTAACCATCTATGCACAGCCTACTCCGGCAAACAGTGTGATCGATAAAGGTGAGATTAAATACATTAACATCAAATATATTTTGGCGGGAGCGGGAGCGATCCTTGTTATCACAGGCATTATAATCCTGATCGTTAAACCCCGCAGAAAGAAGCCGACATACGGTTCGAGAAATATAAGATTCTAAATTATAGTGTTAAACTAATAGACCCAAACTGTCAAGATTTTTTGAAATGATCGATTATCGATCCGATGGCAGCGTAGAGATTAGGCTTAAGATCATCAATGGATACGGGCTGACTGTAGAGTATGGCGGAGTAGATACTGCTTCCGGTCAGCTCTATTATCATGTACATCATAAGCCTGGGGTCCTTGATGGTATTACCGATATCCTCGAGAAATTCCTTTGTAGCTTCCTTATAGGGTTCCTCCACGGTAACCGCGGGGCTTTCCATCATATACCTGGAATAGCCCAGTCCCAGATTCTTTGAGATAAACATCAGCAGGACCTTGTCCTTTGTGAGGGAATCGATAATATCGTCTATCACAAAGAAGATCTTTTCTTTCACATCGGTAAGCCCTTTTTGGTGCATACGTTCCAGGGCCGAATTAAACAGAAGTGCGGTGCGGTGTATCAGGAGCTTGCTGTTAATATCATATTTGTCCTTAAAATAAAGATAAAAGGTTCCCTTTGCAACACCTGCAGCCTCCACGATATCGGCTATGGAAGTATTGTTTATTCCTTTTGTAGTGAACAGATTAAATGCGGTATTCAACAGTGATTCCCGTTTGATCTGTTTATTTTTCTCTGCTTTTCCCATATCTATATTTTACCTGTAAAAAATAAAAAATCAATAAATTATAAAAAAATATTGACCAACGGTCAGAAAAGTGATATAACGCCAATGTACTAAAAATGAACATTGGTCAGTTTTGAGAGGAGATGTGAAAATGATCAAGCTGGGTAAGAGAATTGTTAAACTCCGGATCCCTATCTTTATCCTGTCTTTGCTGCTGCTGATACCTGCAGTGTTCGGATATGCGAGGACCAGAGTAAACTATGATATCCTATACTATCTTCCCGATGAGATAGAGACGATGGTGGGACAGGATATTCTGGTGGATGAGTTCGGGACCGGAGCCTTTTCCTTCCTGATAGTGGAGGGAATGGAGAATCAGGATGCGGCAAAGGTAAAAGAAAAGGTGGAAAACATACCCCATGTTTCAAAGGTACTGTGGTATGACTCCTTTGCAGACCTTTCTGTTCCGATGGAGATGCTTCCGGATGAATTATATGAAGCCTTTAACAGTGATGACGCCACGATGATGGCAGTAATATTTGACGACACCACATCCTCAGACGGCACAATGGCAGCCGTCAAGCAGATAAGAGAGGTCGCCGGAGAGCAGTGCTTTTTAAGCGGAATGTCCGCAGTGGTATCGGATACAAAGGATCTTTCCGAAAAAGAGACCCCCATGTATGTTTTGATAGCGGTGGTGCTTGCAATACTGGTGCTGTCTCTTACCATGGATTCATTCCTTGCTCCTGTGTTTTTCCTGTTGAGCATCGGTATGGCGATCCTGTATAACCTTGGAACCAATGTTTTCCTTGGAGAGATTTCCTATATTACCAAGGCATTGGCCGCAGTCCTTCAGCTGGGTGTCACCATGGACTACTCGATATTCCTCTGGCACAGCTACGAAGAGAATCTTGCAAAGTACGGAGATGATAAGGAAAGGGCTATGGCACACGCCATCTCAAATACCATCACTTCGGTGATAGGAAGCTCCATCACCACCATTGCAGGATTCATAGCCCTATGCTTTATGAGCTTCACTTTGGGACTTGATCTTGGAATAGTTATGGCAAAGGGAGTGCTGATCGGAGTAATAGCCTGCATCACCATCCTTCCCTCCATGATCCTGATCTTTGATAAGGCTATCGGAAAGACCAAACACAAGGCTCTTTTGCCCGATATGCCGAAGGTGTCCGAGTTTATTGTCAAGCATAACAAGATATTTGCAGTGCTTTTCGTAGTGCTTTTAATACCTGCGATCATCGGATACAAGAACACGTCGGTTTATTATAACCTTGACTCTTCTCTTCCCGATGATCTGCCCAGTATTGTGGCGAATACAAAGCTAAACGATATGTTTGATATGAACAGCACCCATATGATCCTGTGCGACAGCGACATGAGTTCCGCGGATACGGAAGAGATGATCGCCGATATTGAACAGATCGACGGAGTAAAGAAAGTACTGGGGCTTGACTCCCTTGTAGGCCCGGGAATTCCAAAGGATTTCCTGCCTCAGAATATCGTGGGAGAGCTTGAGAGCGATGATTATAAGCTGATGCTCATCATGAGCGAATACAAGGTGGCCAGCGATGAAGTAAACATCCAGTGCGACAGGATCAGCAAAGTGATAAAGAGTTACGATCCGGGAGCAATGCTGGTGGGAGAGGCTCCATGTACAAAGGACCTGATCGAAATCACGGACAAGGATTTCGCAAAGGTCAGTGAATTTTCCATCGGAGCGATCTTCCTTATCATCGCATTTGTGTTTAAATCGGTAAGTCTTCCCGTTATCCTGGTGGGAGTCATAGAACTGGCCATTTTCATAAATATGGGAATCCCCTATTACACAGGAACGGTACTTCCCTTTGTTGCATCCATCGTCATTGGAACGATCCAGCTGGGATCAACAGTTGACTATGCGATACTGATGACCACCAGATACAAGAAGGAAAGAGCTCTGGGAGCCGATAAAAAAGAAGCTGTTCTGATCGCACATAAGGCCAGCATGAGATCTATCATGGTCAGTGCCCTGAGTTTCTTTGCAGCTACTTTTGGTGTGGGACTTATCAGTAATATTGATATGATCAGTTCCCTGTGCGCACTGATGGCAAGGGGTGCTCTCATCAGTATGGTGATCGTTCTCACCATGCTGCCCACAATGCTCATATTGTTTGACAGAGTGATCTGTCATTCATCCATTGGCTTTATAAAGAAAAAGAAACAGGAGGCAATATCATGAAGATAAAGAAAGTAATAACAGTTTTGCTAACATGTTCAATGCTTGGAGTAAGCCTTTGCTCCTGCGAATCGTCAGTGGCAGACACACTGCAGGAAAAGTCTTCTACTGCAGCAACGGACGAGGAAGTATTAAAGGAAATGGTAACCAAGGTTGCCGGAGCGGGATCATCCGAAGCCACAAAGGAAGAGACAGTATATGTAAAGACTGATGCAACCGGAAACGTGGATTCCGTTATAGTAAGCAATTGGCTGAAAAACAGGGACAAAACAGCCGAACTTGAAGATGAGACCACCCTTACGGATATAGTGAACGTAAAGGGTAAGGAAACCTACAAGGCTGAAGGAAACAAGCTTACCTGGGAGACCGACGGTGATGATATCTATTATCAGGGTACCACGGATAAGAAGATCCCTGTGGATGTGAATATCACATACGAGCTGGATGGTAAAGAGATCCCCGCAGAGGAGATGGCCGGAAAGAGCGGACATGCGGTTATAACCATCAGTTATAAGAATAATTCGGCAAATATCGTAGAGATTAACGGAAAAGAAGAAACTATATACACCCCCTTCGCAGCAGTCAGCGCACTTACCTTAAATGCTGAGAAATTCAAGGATGTGAAGGTTACCGGAGGAACGGTTGTTTCCGACGGAAAGAGAAATATAATCGTGGGAATGGCTTTCCCCGGACTGGTTGAAAGCTTAAACGGCGGCAAGAGTGTGGACAGCGAAGTGCTGGAAGAGATCGAAGATAAGATCGACATTCCGGAAAAGGTTGTCATCGAGACTGATGTTGAAGACTTCGAATTCGGGACCACGGTCACTCTGGTAACTTCCGACATCACAAAGGCACTGGGCCTTGATATGATCGACACAGATTCCGAGGATAAGTTAAATGAGATCAAGGATTCTGTTGAAGAGTTTTCGGATGCCGGAAACAAACTGATGGAAGGTACAGGGGAGTTACAGGACGGAGCGCAGAAGCTTTCCGACGGATCCAAGACTTTGCAGGACGGAATGGGAAATCTCTATGACGGTATTGTGGAATATACCGACGGTGTGGAAAAAGTTGCTGACGGAGCAAGCGCTCTGGATAATGGAGCGGGAGAACTTAATTCGGGTGCCGGAAAGTTAAGGGACGGTATCGGACAGGCGATCAGCGGCAGTGATGCTTTAAGCAGCGGTATATCATCCGTGGAGGACGCTGCAAAGCAGGTAAGCGAAGGCGCATCTGCCATAAATGACAGGATGCCGGAGCTTGAGAGCGGAGCAGAGAGTTTAAGGGACGGAGTAGACGCTCTGGTAGGTACTGTGGAAGGTATCACCGACGGAGTGGGCTCTGCAGCCGGCGCCGCCGGACAGATCAGCGCCGGGATCGACCGGGTTGTGGCAGCTACATCGGTAGCAACTACACCGGATTCTATTGATACTTCCTCCGTCTCCGTTACCGGAACTGTCTCCGGAGAAACTGCAAGTGCTGCAATGGGTCAGTACATCAATGTTGATACCCTCGTGGCAACAGGTTTGTCCTGGGAAGAGGCTCAGATTGTTGCAGGTCTTGTATCACAGGTCTCTTCACAGGTGATCCCGGGTATCGTGGACAGTGCGACGGATGCCACCGCTAAATCCGTAGCCGCAAATGCTGCAGCAAACGGAGCAAATGAAGTAAAGCGTCAGATAAATGCGGCTCTTACCACTGCAGGTGAAAGCGGTATGAGTCTTCAGAGCGGTGCATCAGCTCTTTCATCAAGTCTTTTGGATTCATACAATACTATGAGTTCCGATGAGACCAAGGGAAAACTTGAAGCGCTTTCTGCGGGAGCAGATGCACTCTGTGCGGGAGCATCACAGCTCGGTGAGGGAATAAATAAGCTTGCAGGCGGAACCGCAGCTCTTTACGGAGGTACCACTCAGCTTTCACAGGGTGCGGGCACTCTGTCCGACGGCCTTTCACAGCTATATACCGGAGCCGGTTCACTTGTTAGCGGTACCGAAAGCTTAAAGGCCGGAACATCTTCACTTGTCTTAGGAACAAACAAGCTTTCATTCGCATCGGATGAACTTATAAACGGATCCAAGTCATTGGTGGACGGATCGGTGGAATTGTCAGGCGGTCTCGGAGAACTTCTTGAGGGAAGCAGGAAACTGAATGATGGAATGATCAGATTCAATGATGAAGGAATAAAAAAGCTTACCAAGGTCTTTGATACAGACCTTGGCAGCATGAAGGAACGTTTAAATGCCATCACCAGGCTTGGCAGAGATTATACGACCTTCTCGGGAACAGCCGAAGGTGAAGAGAGTACAGTAAAGTTCATAATCGAATCATCGGAGATCAGGAAGCTCTGATAGATATCCGTTAAGCAAACAGGGCGTGTGAAAAAACGAAAGTTTTTTCACACAGATCGGAAGAGCGTCGTGGAGGGAAAGAGTGTAGATCTCGGTGGTCGCC
>CAKZZH010000064.1 GCA_937885345.1 uncultured Lachnospiraceae bacterium
GTCCCTTCCGCCCCGACTCGTCCGGTTCCGAAAGCTCCTATTCAAAAATCCGTGACTCACATGCCTGTAATGTGTGATGTGCGCGCCCTCACCGCACTCTCATTGAGCGGCTTCGTCCCATACTTGCTGCACATGTCGTAATGAAGCATAACCTCAAGCGTTATCGCGGTAAAATGATGCATCCTCAGCCACTCAAGATCGGCCTCAACACACGCGCCTTTCGCATTATCCTCGCCGGCTTCTCCAATCCTCTGCAAGGCTCTGTAATAATCGCCGTACAACGCGATCAATTGATTGAGATCGTGGGATTCCTCATAAATTCCGGCAATTCCTCGAATGCGCTCCTGATTACCGATGTACAGAATTTGCTGGATGACAGGGATTTCCTGCCTTATATCCGAAAGGCGAAGACCAATGTCAGGCCTCACCGTCATTATCTCGTTAAACAATTTCTCGGCCTCGTCAAAAAGTCCGTCTTTTATCATTTTACCGATGGCGAGCTTAAGCTCCTTGGTCTCGGCTTTCTCGTCGGTGTAGCCGATCTCGGCCTCAAACACGCGAAGATGGTGGTGAAGTGCCCACACAAGCAGCATCCCCTCCGACAAAAAGCCGAGCACGCGCGCATGATAAAGGTCGTATCCACTCACATCGATGGACTTGTTCGCGTCCGACAGAATCGCAAAAAGCCACTCGCAGTAAGCATTATACTGCTCGCGCGTCGTGATCATAAGGTTCGCGGCGTACCCCCTGTGCGACGAAATCGCCGCCTTAAATGCCTCCGAATATTCCGGGTAAAGTCGCTCCAGCGAGCGCCCAACTTCACCGAGGTCGTGGGCATTGTGCGCCTCCGCGTACGCCTCATAATAAGTCTGCTCGCCCTCGTTAGTCTTGGACGCGATCATGTCGTACTCGCCCATAATCCGCTCAATCTCGCACTCTCCGAGGAATTCATGTTTCTCATTTATAAAATATCTTCGGTAGTGATTGATTCCAATATACTTTTCCGGGCCATCGTAATTCTTCCAGATCCAGTACATGCCCGTAAGCTCACCCCACAAATGATTTTCCGCAGAAATGTTGTCCCCGGTATCATCGCTGAGGTACCCCAATCGCCCGTTTTCAGCCGCTCCCACCTGAAGCGGCAAGTAAATAGGATCATCCGGTTCCGGAAACTTTTTATGTGTCATAACAAAAATCTTCGTCTCACTCATTTCTACCTCTCCTTATCTTCCCTCGCAGTGGCGGTGCCTACATCTATAATACCACGCCGCACCATTCTGCGCTACATCTGATTGTATGCCGGGCCGTCAAATTCCTGCTTTACCTAAGCCGCCTGCGGCTACTCCAAAACCCACATCTTCGCCATCTTCTTGAGCTCGCTCACATCGAGCGGGCGGTCCGTCGTCTCAATCGAGAAAACCAAATTTTCCCCGATCGCATACCCGCTCTCGCCGTACATTCTGAGTTTCTGCATGGATTTTACCGCGTACTCCGGCTCGTTTGCGAGCCCGAAATGCTCCCAAAACACCGTCCGCCTGCGCCTCACATCCAGCAGCGCAAAGTCCGGGTACACCACCGCCCCATTTCTCAGTTCGACCCGAGGCTCATAATAATACGGAATCCCCATTTTATAAAATAAATCCGCCAGGATCTTCTCCGACTTTGACCGCACTTCCTCGCCGTTCTCTGTCAAAAATTTCCGTTCCTTCTCGTACATGTTTACCTGCCCGACAAATTGGCGTTTCCACCGTTCAACATACTCCTCATCTGTCTCAACCACAGGCTTTACGAGCGCTCTCCTGCCACTGCTCATTTTACCATAAGCATCCGGGATCGAATCCGGATCATACATCCGCAGAAATGTCTCGAGACGCCTCTTGTCCTCGCGCATCACCCGCAGCACCGCCTCGTCGTACTCGCGCTGCATGATCTTGCGCACCATCTCCGTCTCGGCCTTTTTCACGTACTTTCGCTTCCCCTCCGGCCCGACGAGGTAGTATTGATATGTCCTTTTTCTCTTCAAAACAACGACATGCTGTCCCTCGCAAGGCTGGCTGTTTTTCAGTCGCTTCTGCGTTTTCTTAATCAGCTCATCCAAATACTTCACTTTCTCTGACAATTTCATCATGCAATCAACCATAAAATTCCTCCAGTTCTGTGTTTTTGAGATACCAAAAGAAAGCAGGCAGACCCCGTCTACATGCACCTTTTCAATGACTTTTGTGAATTGAAAATAAGATTCTCGATTAAATGAATTAAAACACTTAAGATCAAAAACCACCGGAATTGAACTCCGGCAGAATCAAAGCTTATAAGGAATATATCGCATTGTGGAATGAATTGCAAGATGTTTTTTCGGTTTTCGAGAAATTCTTAGCAGTTTGGAGACAATATCGCACGATTTTCAGGCAATTCAACACGGTTTTCAGGCAATTCAACACGGTTTACAGGCAGTTCCGCGAAGAAAGGCATACATATTCGCGCTTTTGGATCTAAGGTATGCAGGGCGTTTCGGGCCGCCTCAGCGTGGTGACATACATTTACTCGTTTTCTGCCTCCAGGTATGCTGGGCGTTTCGGACCGTCTCAGCGTGGTGACATACATTTACTCGCTTTCTGCCTCCAGGTATGTAAGAACCGCTGGACGCGGTTCGCCTTTGTAAGAATTGCTATCGCAATTCTTTTATGTGGGATTTCCAGGGAAATCCCACGCAACCGGTCTTTGACCGGAATTGCTGTTTCATGTGAGATTTCCAGGGAAATCTCACGCAGCCGGTCTCAGGCCGGAACTGCTGGTATGATAGAAAACAAGCGATGTGTATATTTGCGGGCTTACGTAGCTCTACGTCAGCAGCCGGTCTCAGGCCGGACTGCTGCAGCGAGAGCGTTCGCAAATATACACACCGCTTGTACCTTATACCAAGTTAAGCATTGGCATTACGCAAACGGATTCTCACTCTTATATCTCATACCCGCAGGCTGATTAAAATCGATATCCTCAAGAGGCACACCGATGTACTTGAATACTTCGTAGAGGCTCTTTCCGTAGTGACCAAAAGCAACTGCACCGTGGTGAGGGAAATTCTTCTCGATAAGAACATGACGATAAAATCTCTTCATCTCGGGTATTGCAAAGATACCGATAGAACCGAAGGATCTTGTAGCGACAGGAAGAACTTCACCCTGAGCAACATATGCACGGATCTTGGCATCCGCTGTGCTCTGAAGTCTGTAGAATGTGATATCTCCGGGAGCAATGTCTCCTTCAAGAGTACCGTTGGTAACTTCAACAGGAAGACTTCTTGCCATGATCATCTGGTTACGCATCTCGCAGAATGAAAGCTTGGTGGAAGCAGTATTTCCGCAGTGGAAGCCCATGAAGGTCTCGTTTGACTTGTAGTCGAATTTGCCCTCGATATCCTTATTGTAAATATCGTAAGGAACCGTATTGTTGATATCAAGAAGTGTCACGGCATCCTTGGATACGCAGGTTCCGATAAATTCCGAAAGCGCTCCATAGATATCCACCTCACATGCAACAGGAATTCCCATCTTGGTAAGACGGCTGTTTACATAGCAGGGAACGAAACCGAACTGTGTCTGGAATGCAGGCCAGCACTTGCCGGCGATCGTAACATACTTACGATATCCCTTGTGATCTCTAACCCAGTCAAGAAGTGTAAGCTCATACTGAGCAAGCTTCTCAAGGATCTCAGGCTTCTTGTTTCCTTCGCCAAGTTCCTTCTTCATATCCTCAACAGTCTCAGTAATTCTGGGATCTCCGGCATGCTTGTTGAATGCTTCGAAAAGATCAAGCTCTGAGTTCTCCTCGATCTCAACATCGAGATTGTAAAGCTGCTTGATAGGAGCATTACAAGCAAGGAAGTTAAGAGGTCTGGGACCGAATGAAATAACTTTGAGGTTACGAAGACCGATAACGGCTCTTGCAATAGGTGCAAAATCATTGATCATATCGGCACACTCTTCAGCGGTTCCAACGGGATACTCAGGGATGTATGCCTTGATATTACGAAGTTTAAGGTTGTAGCTTGCGTTGAGCATACCGCAATATGCATCGCCTCTGCCCTGTACAAGACCACCGTTCTCGCTGGTCTCCTCTGCTGCCGCGCAGAACATTACAGGTCCGTCAAAATGCTTTGCAAGAAGTGTCTCTGCAATCTCGGGGCCAAAGTTTCCGAGATAAACTACAAGCGCATTACAGTCATTTTTCTTAATGTCTTCAAGAGCCTGAACCATATGGATCTCACTCTCTACAATACAGATAGGGCACTCATAAATATTTTCCGTGCCATACTTCTTGGTGTAAGCCTCGATAAGTGCCTTACGCCTGTTCACTGAAAGTGACTCGGGAAAGCAGTCTCTCGACACTGCAACCACACCGATTTTCTCCTTGGGTAAATTGTCAAACATTGTCATTTCCTCCGTTTTCATAAAATATTTTATTCGTTCACATTGAGGTTTTTACCGATAAGCCCAATGTGTTCGTTGCCGGTAAAACCACCTTCGGGATGTCCGATGAGCCACTTGTTTTTAGCGGTTATCAGTTTATCCTCGAAATCTCTGTGCGATTCATCGAGAGGGTAATTGGTTCCTCTCGGAAGAACTATTGTTACGCGGAAGCCTTCTCCGTTAACTCCGCAGGGCGCATAGTGAAGCGTCGTCGCATACACTTCAACCGCCGTTCCCTTCGGCACAAGAAAGGCCTCCATAAGCGAGGTATCATAGGTGTAATCATCCGTAATATCCTCCTGCTTGCCAAGGATAAGGATTGCATCCGTGGCAGCCACATTTATTTCCGAGCTTCTGTGATACTCGATGGCATTGAGTTTCTCGTTGTGACCGTTGCAATAACCGATCTCGATATCCAGTTCGCCGTATGTTTTGGTCTTAAGCTCTTTGTAAACCGGAAGTGCCTCAAGCTCCGGAATCGAAGGCTCATACGCACACCCCTCCGGAATCGGAGTGATCCTGTTCATTGTATCAACAAGCTCCGTAAAATCGATACCCTTTACAACTCTTCCGTATTTACGGAACGCCGGGTCCGTAATCTGTAAAATTTTCATCCGATAAACCTCCATAAAATATGTTCCGCGCCGCGGATCACCGCCACGCGCTTTATGTTCCGCGCCGCGGATCACCGCCACACGCTTTATGTTCCCGCCGCGCGCTTACTGAATCACTTTATACACGTCTCTAAGCGCCGGATAGATCTGCTTAAACTGCTGATATCTTGCCTCATACTTCGCTGTTATATCTGCGTCGGGCTCAACGGTATCAACGACTTTAACAACCTTGGCCGCGATCTCTTCGACCGATGCGTACTCGCCCGCTGCCACTGCAGCAAGCATCGCGCCGCCCATGCTCGGGCCCTGCTCACTCTCAAGCACATCGATCTTCATGTTAAGAACGTTTGCGATTATCTTCTTCCAAAGAGGGCTCTTCGCGCCGCCTCCGGATATTTTACTTCTCTTGATATCAATGCCGAGACTGCGCGCGATCTCAATCGAATCCCTGAGCGCAAAGGCAACACCTTCAAGCACAGCCTGCGTCATATCGCTTCTCGTCGTATCCATCGTCATTCCGATAAAAGTTCCCCTCGCAAAAGGATCATTATGCGGCGATCTCTCACCCATCAGATAAGGCAGATAAAATACATGATTCTCGCCAAGCGCACCGATCTTAGCCTGCTCACCCGCATAGTCAGTGGTCCCGATGATCTCATCCATCCACCACTTGTTGCATGAAGCCGCACTGAGCATGCAACCCATAAGGTGATAATGCCCATCAGCGTGGCAGAAAGAATGCATCGCATGATTGTCGGTATCTCCGAACTGTTCCGAAGATATAAAAACCGTACCGCTCGTTCCAAGCGAGATATTGCAGCTTCCGTTTCCGACTGTTCCCGTACCTACGGCAGCTGCGGCGTTATCGCCCGCACCCGCGGCAACTATACAGTCCGTAGGGAAGCCAAGTTCAGAAGCAATCTCGGGAAGAAGCGTTCCGACTTTCTCGTAGCTCTCATAAATCTTCGGGAGCTTATCCTCTGTGATGGAGCAAATATCAAGCATCTCCTTGCTCCACTTTCTGTTCTTTACATCAAAAATAAGCATTCCCGACGCATCGCTGACATCAGTGCAGAAAGCACCCGAAAGCTTGTAAGCAATATAGTCCTTGGGAAGCATTATTTTACATATTCTGGCAAAATTCTCCGGCTCGTTATTCTTGACCCATAGGATCTTGGGCGCCGTAAAGCCCGTAAATGAAATGTTTGCGGTATATGCGGCAAGTTTGTCCTGACCGATCTCGTTATTGAGGTAATCGTTCTCTTTAACCGTTCTCGAATCATTCCAAAGTATTGCAGGTCTGATGACTTTATCATCTTTGTCAAGAATGACCAGTCCATGCATCTGCCCGCCAAAACTGATGCCCTTAACAAGGCTCTTGTCAATGTCCTTTGTAAGTTCCTTCAGCCCAGCCATAGTCTGCGTGTACCAGTCCTCGGGGCGCTGCTCCGACCATCCCGGATGCGGGAAAAACAGCTCATATTCCTTGGTAACAATATTCTCGATCTTCCCATGTGAATCCATAAGCAGAAGCTTCACGGACGAGGTCCCCAGATCGATTCCAATATAAAACATGCCACACCTCCGTATAAAATATTTCTGCGTCGTTCGGGCACGGCCCGAACTCGCGACCGTTCCGGTCGCACAAAATCGCACAATAACTTATCCTATATGATATAATAACGGCCCACATTCTTCAACTAAAAAAGCCACTCATAATTATATATTTTACGGGGAAAAAGTGCATTTTTTCGCAGACATCGCGCCAATCGCCTCGAATTTCTTGCACATGATCGGATATCCTGTATAATTATGTCTAACACCCCATACGAAGATAATCATGGATCAAACCGTCAAATTCTACCACAACAAATACATAGACAAAAAGGAATTTTATAAAAAGCTGAAAGCACTTTCCCTCCCGATGATGCTCCAAAGCCTGATGCTTGCACTTGTTGCGGCAGCCGATGCATTTATGCTCGGGCGCGTGGCACAGGACCAGATGACCGCAGTGTCGCTTGCAGCGCAGGTCCAGTTTGTGCAAAATATGTTCATCTCGTCGGTCACTACCGCGGGAGGCATCCTCGGCGCACAGTACTGGGGCAGGGGCGACAAAGCCACGCTTCAAAGTCTTTTTAACATCATGATCTTCGCAACCGGAATCGTCAGCATCCTTTTCTTTGTGCTGTGCGAAGCCATCCCGGGCGGCCTGATGCGAATTTTCACGCATGACGCAGCCCTCATAGAAATCGGCAGCAACTACCTTCGTATCGCCGGCTGGTCCTACCTCATAACCGGCTTCTCGCAGTGCTGTCTCTCCATGATGAAAGTCACCGATCACGTCGCCCCCGGCGCCTTCATAAGCAGCGGTGTTGTCCTCTTGAACATTTTACTTAACGGCGTGTTTATTTTCGGTGCGCTCGGAGCCCCCAGAATGGAAGCCCACGGAGCCGCGCTCGCAACAGTGATCGCCCGCATCGTCGAACTTGCCCTGTGCCTCGTGATCTCCCTCGGCAAGGACTATGTTCATCCTTCGGTAAAATATTTCTTCAAAAACAGCAAAACCCTCATCAAGGATTTTATAAAACAATGCCTTCCCCTTCTAGGCGGCGCACTTCTCTGGGGCGTAGGCTTTACCTCGTACACCGCGATCATCGGACATATGGAAAGCGATGCGGCAGCTGCCAATTCCATCGCCGCAGTCGTTCGCGACCTTGTTTGCTGCGCTTGTAACGGCGTTGCCGTCGCAGCCGGGATCATGGTCGGAAACGAGCTTGGTGCCGGCAACCTCGACAAGGGCAAGGCCTACGGCATCAAACTCAAAAACATTTCCTTCGTTATCGGATTTGCCTCAACAGCCCTTATTCTCGCCGTTACGCCGCTTTTGATCCACTTTGTGATCCTCACTGAAGAGGCCCGCAATTACCTGATCGGAATGATGATCATAATGTCAATCTATATGATCGGACGCTGCGTAAACACCATCTCGATCAACGGTGTCCTCGACGGCGGCGGCGACACCGTCTTCGACGTATACAGCCTTGCAGTCACCATGTGGGGCATTGCCATCCCCCTCGCCCTTCTCGGCGCCTTCGTCTTTCACTGGCCCGTCCTGCTCGTCTACGCCTGCACCTGCGTCAATGAGGTCGGTAAAATTCCCTGGGTCATGATCCGCATGCGCAAATACAAATGGGTCCGCAACCTCACCAAAGACCTCTGATCCGAGCCGGTCCGAAGCCTCACCATCGAGCTGCGATCCGCACACACCGCGCCGCGGGGCGCGGCGCTTATTTTAAGCAAAAAACCTGCTCTTTCGCGCAAACACAATCCGACATATTTCCTAATTTTATAAACTTGTATATAGTAGGCATTCAGTATATTATATTAAAGGAATTTTCCACAAAAAGTAGGAGGTATATTATGAGTAAAACATCTGACAGTAGTAACGCTACTGCGATCTATGATGCGCGTAAACTCGGCGCACCCAAGATGATCTTACTTGGTCTCCAGCATCTTTTCGCGATGTTCGGAGCGACGGTAACCGTTCCGCTTCTTACCGGACTTGACGTTTCCACGACGCTTCTCGCAGCCGGCCTCGGAACACTTCTTTTCCACCTTATCACCAAGGGTAAAGTACCCGCATTCCTCGGTTCTTCCTTCGCTTTCCTTGGAGGATACGCCGCAATCACCGCACTTGAAGGCAGCGAACTCGCAGCAGGTCTTACCAAAGCCCAGCTCCTCCCCTACGCATGTATCGGTGTTGCATTTGCAGGACTTGTATACCTGATAATTTCAGCACTTATCAAAATTTTCGGCGCAGGTAAAGTAATGCGTTTCTTCCCGCCCATCGTTACGGGCCCGATCATTATCGCGATCGGTCTTACGCTTGCTCCTTCCGCGATCAACAACTGTGCAGCCGGATGGCCCATCGCTCTTGTTGCGATACTTACAGTTGTAGTCTGCAACATCTTCGGCAAAAAGATGATCCAGGTTCTCCCGATTCTTATCGGTGCCGTTTTATCGTATGTTGTTGCATTTGCAGCAGATGCGATAAAAGGTGATCTTTCCGCATATCAGGCAATTGCCGATGCAGCATGGATCGGATTGCCTGTTCACAAAGATGCAACAGTACTCGGTCTTGCCAACAATTTTAACTCATCGATCTTTGTCACTTCGATAATTACAATAGTTCCTATCGCTCTTGCCACCGTAGTTGAGCATATCGGCGATATTTCCGCCATCAGCTCCACCACCGGCAAGAACTACATCAAGGATCCCGGACTTCACAGAACCCTCCTCGGAGACGGTCTTGCAACAATTCTTGCATCTCTCCTCGGCGGACCCGCTAACACAACATACGGCGAGAACACAGGTGTTCTTAACCTTTCCAAAGTCTACGATCCCATTGTTATCCGTATCGCAGCATTCTTCGCAATACTCCTTAGCTTCTGTCCCAAATTTGCGGCAATCATAAGCTGTATGCCCGCTGCTACGATCGGTGGCATCTCACTCGTACTTTACGGAATGATCTCCGCAGTCGGTGTCCGTAACATGGTTGAAACCAAGACGGATTTTACCAAGTCACGTAACGTTATCATTGCAGCACTCATCCTTGTACTTGCAATCGGTATCTCTTACAGCACTGCCGGAGCCATCTCCTTCACCATAGGTCAGGTAACGATCAGCCTTTCAGGTCTTGCAATCGGTGCCCTCGTCGGCATCATCCTCAACGCCGTCCTTCCCGGCAAGGACTACAAGTTCGAGGACGATCAGCCCAATGACACGGGTGTAAGCTATAAGGTGTAACCAAACCGCTTATTTATTGAATTTCATGCTATTTTTTAATGTAGCATAACAACAAAGCAGTATGTATATTTGCAACGCAACCGAGCGTTCGCAAATATACACACTGCTTATTTTTTGTCATCAGCTTTATTGAATATTAGGAGCGGATTTTGTAGCTTGTCCGGCGGTTCTTACATACCGGCAGTTCCGGCCTGAGACCGGCTGCGTGAGATTTCCTTGGAAATTTCACATGAAAAGAACCGCGTCCAGCGGTTCTTACATACCTGGAGGCAGAAAACGAGTAAATGTATGCCACCGCGTTATAGCCGACACGACTTGCTTACATACCTGGAGGCAGAAAACGAGTAAATGTATGCTACTACGCTGAGACGGGAATTTCTTGCTTACATACCTAGCGGCAAAAAGCGAGTAAATGTATGCCACCACGCTGAGACGAGAATTTCTTGCTTACATACCTGGAGGCAAAAAGTGAGTAAATGTATGCTGCTACGCTGAGACGGTCCGAAACGCCCTGCATACCTGGCGGCAGGAAGCGAGTAAATGTATGCTGCTACGCTGAGACGGGAATTTCTTGCTTACATACCTGGCGGCAAAAAGCAAGAAAATAGAGCCCGAAGCCCCGCAATTGCCGGCACTTCGAGCCCACCATATACAACACTATTAAATCGCCTTTCCTGCACCTATCTCGAAATGGCACTTCACAATTCCGAGGTCGACCTTGCTTAGAACACCACCGTTATCAATGAATTCCACACTCTCATCATCGTTTAACCGGATGGTGAATTTCTGCTGGTTAATTGCGGTGGGAGCGAGAAGCGCCATTTCGACGCCGCTTCTAAACCACTCGGGTCTCTCAGACTTGCCGGTAACAACCTGCTCAAAGTCCTTGGATTTGTGCGGTTTCCCGGCGTCTTTCCCGTAACCGACGGCGATCGCGATCACCAGCCTTTCATCATCGGCAAGCTGCACTCCGATATTCTTCTTGTTGAAGGTCCCGGTCCAACAGGTGTTAAGCCCCAAAGTCTGCAGGAAAAGCACGAGTTTCTCGCCGTAGTAACCCACGCGTTCGTCCAGATCCTCCGCATCTGTTCCGGCGCAAGCTATGACGCTCGGCGCGCTTCCGAGCCCGGAAATCCGGTTAAAAAGCTTGTTATAAGTCTTGCCCGCATCCTCTACAAATACGAGTCTGAGCCCTCCCGCATCATTAAGCTCTTTTATCTTCTCTTCAATCGCCATCACCTTTGACGGCTCAATCGCCCTATCCGTGTAATTCCTCACGGAATGTCTCTGCATAATCGCTTCTTTTTCAGTCATTGTCGCATCCTCCTTAATCCGGCACAAAGTCCGCTGATTTCATATTCCGGCAAATACCGAGCGCTACTGCGTTTCGCGCGACTCGGAAATTTTATCGCCGCGAAGCGCCTCAAACTCGCGCCTTACGCGGTCGAGCAGCGCATAGTCCGCCTCCGAATACCTCCTGTACTCCTCGATATTATAAAATACCCGCCCTTTTTGGGTCTCGAGTTCAATGCAGAAATTCCAAGGCGTGTAGTCCGTTGCAAACATGTCGCTTTTCTTCCGCTTTGCAAGAGGAATCACATCCTCAAGCAACTCCTCGAAGGGGGCGAGCTTGTCGGTCAAAACCGCATAAGTCGTAACAGTCTCCGGCTCTGCAAAGTCTTCCCTATCGTTGCATACAATCACCCATCCGCTCTCACTTTTCACAAGCCTTGCCAGGTGATTCGCGCCCCTCATATCCCCGTAACCAGGCCTGTATTCAAATCCAAGAAAACTCGTTTTCTCATCTTTCATAATTGCTCCCTCCAAGCGCGTAAAGTACAGGGCTCTTAGAACCTCAGTTCGCCAATTCTGTGCGGGTTTTCTCGAACTCTTCAAGAAATTCCCTGATTTGCGACGCGGGTATCATCGCGCCGTATCTGAATCTTTTCAGGATGTCGCTACCGCCGCCGATGTTTATTCCGATGAGCTTCATCTGTTCGGAAAAGACTGCGCCGCCGCTGCTTCCGGCCGATACATTGGCGTTGTGCTTTTTGACTTTGTTGGTTGTCTGTCCGTCATCGGTTTCAAAAGAACTATCCGTTGAGGTTATTTTACCATAGGAGCGCACAAAGTTGCCTTGCATATCGGCGGGATTCC
>CAKZZH010000065.1 GCA_937885345.1 uncultured Lachnospiraceae bacterium
AGATTCATGGATGTCTTATATTCTGTTAATTCCTACAGTAAATTTACCCGACCTAATGCTTTCGTTTCTCTTGAAACCAGCTACAAATGCTGGTATACTTATTACAAAAGAAGCACCGCCGTCAGACAGGCTCCTCTCATCGCTTTGATGGGAAGCCCCTGTGTTGGTAAGGGCTTCTTTTTGTTTTGCGGATATATCTATCTCGCCCTCGCATACATATTCTTGCTGACCTCGCGAATAAGCCCTTTGATCTCAAGGTTCATAACCCCTGTATAGATAAGCGCCGCGCTTAGTCCGGTCTCATAAATAAGTGTCTCAAGACTCTTAACGGAATGATCCGACAAACATCCGAATATCTTCGTTTCGCAGTCATTAAGAGCGGGCATATCAGATGTAAGATCCACACCGCCCCCGCCGCTGCCCAGCTCGTACATCAGCATCTCAAATCCGGTCACGATCTCCGCGCCGCTTCCGATAAGTTCGTTACAGCCAAGGCTCATCCTGTCTCCAATCCGCCCGGGAACCGCAAAGATCCGCCTGTTATATTCGATCGCATAATTGGCCGTGATCAGGGAACCGCTTTGCACCCCTGCCTCAACCACGATGATCGCCTCACACATACCGGCGATAATACGGTTGCGCAGCGGAAAAAGTCCCGGAGTTGTCGGCGTTCCCGGAGCAAATTCCGAGATAGCCGCTCCGGTGGTGCATATTTTATCGTAGAGAATGCTATTTGAAGCAGGATAAGGCTCATCCGCTCCTCCAGCAAGAACGGCGTATGTAATCCCCCCGCCCGCAAGCGCACCGCTGTGCGCAAAGCAGTCAATTCCAAGCGCCATACCGCTTACAACTATAAAGCCCTGTGACGCAAGTAGCCGCCCCAGTTCCTCCGCAACGCCTCTTCCATATGCAGAGCTTCGCCTTGAACCCACAATGCCGATCATGCGTCCCTGCCTGATCTCGCCTTTATAATATAGAAGACTCGGCGCATCATATATCTCATTTAGAAGCACCGGATACGAAGGATCGCCGTAAAGCGCCATTTTAACGCCCTTTTCTTTAAGTTCGGCGTACGATGCCACCGCCCGTTCCTTTACTTCTTTATCCAGAACCGCTTCAATATCACGCGCGCTTAGCCCCTCAATATGCGCAAGCGTTTCCTCATCAGCCATATAGGCATCCTTCGCGCTATCGAAGAACCCCCTTATCGCATTCTCCTTAATCCTCCCGATCCCGGGAATATTATTTATCCAGAACTCATAAAATCTATCTTCCATATTCTTTCCTCCGCTATTCAACACTTATATAACACTCTTATAGCCGACCGCCTCGCAAATATCGGCCTCCTCAATGATCTCGTGCCCCTCGACATCCGCAACGGTCCTTGCAACCTTTAGCACTTTATTAAAGCCTCGCGCGGACATATCGTACTTGTCATAGGCCATTTTCAGGATGTCACGCGCGGGGGCCGTCATATCGCAGACCTCACGAAGCATCGCATCCGGAACCTGCGAATTCAGATAGAAATCAAGCCCCTCATAGCGCGATTTCTGCCGCTTTAGTGCTGCCTCGACCTTCTCCTTCATATAAGCCGTCGTGTACTCATCAGCATCGCTGCCCATCTCGTCATACCCGATCCGCTCAGCCCTGACACAAATGTCGATCCTGTCCATGATCGGTTTACTGAGCCTGCTCATATGCCGCCTGATATCGATCTCACTGCACCTGCACTTGTTCCTGTCCGGGTAAAATCCGCATTTGCAGGGATTCATCGCCGCCACGAGCATGAAGCTCGCATTATATTCGCAGTCTCCATAGCTGCGCGTGATCCTGATAACGCCCGTTTCCAGTGGAGTTCTGAGCGTCTCGATGACATCCTGACGAAACAGGCTGAACTCGTCCATAAAAAGCACCCCCATGGACGCAAGGCTCATCTCACCGGGCATCGGATTGGCACCGCCGCCCGCAAAGGCTGCCTTACTTATTGAATAATGCGGATTTCTGAAAGGTCTTTGATCGATAAGACAGTTGTCGCTGCTCAGAAGTCCTGCGACACTGTAGATTTTGGATATTTCCAGACTTTCTTCAAAGTTAAGAGAAGGAAGGATTGATGGAAGGCGCGATGCCGTCATACTTTTGCCCGCACCCGGCGGACCTATTATAAGCATGTTGTGCATGGATGCTGCGGCGACGAGAGCCGCCCTTTTAAGGACTTTTTGTCCTTTAACATCCGAGAACTCGTATGGAAGTTTAAAATCTCTGACAGGGGCTTTTTCGGCCTTAGGAATGGATATTTTACCTTGGAGATATGCGATACATTCATCCAGGGTGCGCACACCGATGATCTCAACACCGTCCACGACCGCTCCCTCACTACTGTTATCGTAGGGAACAATAAATCTTTTAAGGCCCGACTCCTTTACCGTAATGCTCATCGGAAGGATTGCGCGTATCCTGAGGACTGAGCCGTCAAGCGCAAGTTCTCCCGCAAAAGCCGTCCCCTCAACATTCTTCTCCGTTATCACTCCCATCGCAAGCAGCATCGCTGCCGCAATCGCAAGGTCGAAATGCGTACCTTCCTTGCGTATCGAGGACGGCGACAGATTCACCGTAACTCTCGAAGGCGGCAGATGGATACCGCTGTTACGCATAGCGGTCCTTACCCTGTCCCTTGACTCCTTGACCGATATTGCCAGATTTCCCACGATCTCGCAGTAAGGCATCCCTGCCGCAATATCGCATTCAACATCGATCAACCTTGCACTCGTTCCGCGGGGAAGCGCGGACTTTACTTTGCCAAGCATATATATTTTACCTCCTTTGCGGCCTGTCAGGGCATGCCAAAACAGACCTTATACATAAGATCGCAAAAACAGTAAAATATTGCGGAAATACCGGCGACTCGCCGAAGACAGTTCCTTAATGATGTCTTATATGAACCCCCGGCTTACGGCCGGACGGCTCAAACCCCGAATCTGTATATAATAAGACTCCCTTATGTTACCACATAAGGGAGCCTTTGTAAATTGCCTTATTATTTTTTAATCCAGATCGTTAAGTCTTACGACCTGAAGTCTGACCTTGGTGATTCCGGTTGCTCCGTACTCATCGGCCGCTCTGAAGTAGATATCGAGATATCCGTTTGTAGAACCCTCAGGGAAAGCATTGGTGTACATTTCTGATGTCTTCGGTATCGAGATCTTCTGTACTTCCGATGTGCTGGCAAGGTTGTACATAACATCATCAGCTGCGCCGCTCTTATTGTACTGCGTACATCCGGCATCCACATATCCGTTCACCGAGCTCTTCTTATCATCATTGTTATTGCTCAGATAGTAGTTGGCCGTAACCATCTCCGAGGTCATAAGGCCCTCAACATAGATACTTGAGAAATCGAATTCTTCCTCGGCAATACCATAATCAATATCGGTTGCTCTGAAATAAATATCAATTGTCTCGCTTGTATCACCGTCATCAATAACCGTTACGGTATACTGATTATCACCGCTCATAATAAGCTCTGTTCCGCTCTTGTCGCAGATAGCGATACGAGGTGTGTTATTGGAAGCAAGTGCTGCCTTGATAATGGTATTAACGAAGAGGTTAAGCTCCGGACCGTCCGCAATAACAGCATGTCCTGCACCCGTGTAGGTGATATTATCAAGTGAGTAAATATAATAGTTATTGGTACCGTTACCGGCTGTATCACCGTAGTAGTTACCATAGTAGTTGCTGCTGCTGTATCCGCCGTTATACAGCGAACTTCCGAGCGTATACCAAACCGTTGCTCTCTCAAGATCAAGCTGGAACCACTGGCTATGGGTTACGGTTACAGGAATGGCTGTTGTAGCATCCGCAGTCGAATAAGGATAGATCTGAGTAGTTGAGCTGGCCACGCTTGCAGTTCCATTACTAAGCTTAGCCATATTGTAAGGGAACTGTGTAACCTGTCCGCCGTTCATCTGATCTGCGGTAGTTGTAACACCACCATCGCCATAAGTAAGATCAGGAAGGTTATATCCGTTTGTCGAATTAGCGGTGTAATTACCGGAAGTATACTTTGTATAACCCTTAAGGAGTATCGTAAAATCGGTAAAATCATCAAAGTAGTCATTAAAATAACTGCTTGTCGTATGTTTGCTTCCGGTCCATGCAAATCTCTGGCTCAAACCATCATACTCAATACTTACGTTCTGTCCCGAAATAGTAGCAAGATGGTCTCTGATGTCATAATATTCATCTCTGTAACAGATAACGTCATGACTCATAAGAAGTGCATTTCCTGCTTTGGCAAAATCGGCAATAACTTCTACTGCATGCGACTCATCTCCGCCGTATCCGCCGTATGAGTTATACAATCTCATATTATTATCACCGAATCCGATGATAACCATTGAATAACCCTTATTTGCAAGATAATTGGTTGAATAATCAGCGGCATCGTAGATATTTCCTACCGTTCTGTAATAATTATATACAGCCTTCTGATATTCCGCATCGGTCATAACCTCAATCTCGATATTGTAATTGATACGTTCCGAAGATTTCGTCACCATGCTCTGGAAGGATTTCATTGTTTTATAAATATATGCCTGCTGACCATTTGTCGAATTATTTAAAGGATCATGTTCCTTAGTGTTGGTGGTTCCGACATAAGTTGTATAATTGGAATCAGTCATTATAGCTTCACTTCCGTCAGCATAAACCATCTTATTGCTGAGAAGAAGTGTTGTAGACGCTCTGCCTGAGCCGTCATCATGGCAGATCTGAAGAACCTTGATAGTCTTGGAATCACCCTTGAACCATATAAAACCATCGGAGCAAACCTTCTCATATCCGTTTGAAGATAATCCGCCGCCTTCAACCTGAACACGGAACTGATAGTATGCATTAACGCCTCTGTCCATTGTGAAGTCAAGCACGGCCGTAGCCTCACCGTCTTCACCAAATGTAACATTAACGGTTCTCATGATCTCGTAATCACTCAAATCATCACTGAATTCACCGTTTCCGTCTCGGTCAAAGTAAAGTGTAACCTTGGCCGTAGCGTTTGGAATACCGCTGGATGTCGCCGTAAATCTGACATTCTTGCTGCTGTCGGTAGTATCTATACCAACCTGAACAAGTCCGTCGGCATCATACATCTGTGTAGCATCATATACGCCGTCGCTTGAACAGTAATTATTAACATACGAGGTATCATTGCTGAAGTTGATACTTATATCACCTTCCTGCAAATATCTGTTTCTGAGAAGTGATGTCATCCTTGACATTGAAGCCTGGGCAATAACAGTCTCCGCCTTGCCTTCCGCTACTCTCTCTGAGTTGTATGCGATCAGGCTGTCCACAAGCGTCATAGCCTTGGTATCGCCCTGGATACATGTCTTATTAATAACATTATTGCCAAGAACAATAGGAAGCCCCGTCTGTGCAAATTCAAGTATTCTGTCAACCGACTTCTGTGTAAAATCATTACCCGAATATTTAACGGTATGAGCATCACCACTGCCGTAATTACCGCTGGGAAGTCCGGCCGTTGTCGTTCCGCCCGTTGAATACAGATAATCTGAAGCAAAGAGCTTACCGCTGCTGTTAACCAATCCGTTCTCATCGCCGATTATGATCATATCAAAGTTAGATATAAGATCGATATTAACGGTATTAAGTTCTGAAGAAGACATACATGTAACTTCAACATACTTGGATGCAGCATCGATCGTTGACCACGCGGAAGTTCCGGGGATGTGAAGATATGTAGCCGCAAATTCCTTAATCTCATCAAGTTCATCAAGTGAGAAGCTGTTTGAAGGCTCAATCTCAAGAACTCTCACACCTGACTTCTGGCCAAGTCCAAGACCAAGTGAATAACGAAGTGAGTCTACAAGTGAGAATGAAGACTTCGGCGTTCCGTCATTCTCACTTGAAATCTCTCTTGCCATAGCAGTTTTGGCATTGGTATCACCGATGTCCGCAGCACCACACTTGGTAAGTCCATAGAAGGTCCACTCAGGCCTATCACTTACGACAATCGTTACGTAATTGAATACGTGCTGGTTATTATTGATCGCATTAAGTCCAAGATAGTCACCGATAAGGGCACTCGACTGTCCTGCGAGCGCATACGCATTATCATAGAATACGAATGTTCCGTTTTTAACATTGTTTTCATTATCGGTATTGGTATCGCCCGTAAGATCCTTATTCTGGAACCAGAAACCATAAGTGCTTGAAGCAGCATTATTGGGATCCGTTGCGAGCATCCTTATAAAATTCTCATAATATGTATATACTGTACCGATCTTGTCACTGTAATGGAAAGTCATATTATCACGGGCATCATTAAGGAATGAATAACCGAAATAATATTCCGGATCGGCATCCGTATTATATGTCGAAGTCTTGTACTCACTTCTGAAATAATCCGTTCTGGGAACGCCGCCCTCAGGAAGCGTGTCATATACGGTCTCATCATAATCCATCTTCTCATCGGTTGAGAACATGAGTAAACGGCAGAAGTTAACCATATTGGTATTATTGCCTGTATCATTGATCCAGCCGCTTGTTGATATAAAAGCAGAGATAGGACTGTAAGCAGACTCTCCGTCCGCATGATAAGTTCTCTTGGTATCCTCATTACCCTGATATACCTTCGTAAGAAGGTTGACCATAGTATCTCTGTCAAGATCGTGGCTCGCATAACTGGTAGCATCACTTCCGTAATAATTGTTTTGATTGTAATCGTCAAAAGTACCCTTCTCAATATAATAATTAAATTTAACGGTCCACTGCATAGCCTGACCGGATGTATAAGGATTTCCGACATAGATATAATCTATGTTCTTTGCAGCAAAAAGTTCATCCGTATATGTATTGAGCTCTTCGGGAGTAACAATGATAACCTCCATATTATCGCTGAAATAAGCATACGAAATAGGATCGGGATGTTCACCGTTAAAAAGTGCCTCGAGGAAATAATTGGGAATACTGAGCTCGTTCTGCTTCCATGAGCCGGTTGTCAAATCCTGATACCAATCTCCACCCTGAACGATATAGGACATGCACTCATCATTGTACTTATTTGCAAGGTAACGCTCCCATTTACTGCCGTCAAAAATAATATCATGAAGATTCACGGGATTGGTAAATCCGTCAGCAATATCCCTAGCAAGATTCTTGTATACATCAGCGCCAACTGTTATGCTCTGGAACATACTCTGCATCTTTTCGGGCACGATCTCAAGAATGGTAAGCTTGCCGCCGTTTTCCATAATATTGCTGAGAACAGGCGTCTGCATATTCTTCTCTTCAAGTGTCAGAATTGTCTCACCGTTATAAGGATCCACCGTAGGAAGTGTATCATCAGCAATAGCATTCTTAACCAAGAAACCGCTTGCTCCTGCTACGCAAGCAACAACTGCAAGAATTATTGCCGGCAGACGAAACATTTTCTTTGTCGTTTTCTCTTTCATAGCTCTCAATCCTTTCAAATACATCATATGATGCAAAGCACAAACAATTAATTAATATGGGAATAGTCTGTTATCTTAATCCTGTTTCTAAGCTTGCTGACTTTTATATCGGTAAGCGACTCATTATCATTAGAGGCTGTAAGTCCAACCTTCACAATAATTTCATACTTCTCTGCATCAGCGTCAGCTTCCGTTTCTTCAATCGTGATATCCATATCCGTAAGGAAGTGCGAATATACATAACCGCTCTGTGCTCCGCCATCCCTGGTCTCAACCACTATACCCGCATCCGTCGCGGGATCATACGGTAAAATAATGAGATGATGAATATCATCGCCATTGTTAGCCCAGATAATGGTTCTTGCCACTCCGTTCTCCGACTGCTTGTATCCTTCTGAATTGGTTCCGTTTGCAAATGTACCGGTCTTAATAATGGTCGCATTGCAAGGCGTACCGTTAAACGTAACGCTGCCACTCTCATTAACATACAGAATCGTAGCTTCCATAAGTGCATCTGAAATCTCTCTTGACGCATCCGTAAGCTCATTCTGAAGATATATGGAGTTACCCTGATTGTTATGATATCTTGTCGCCGTAGTTATAAGCATACCGATACACAAAGTCACGATACTGCTTATTGCGATTGCAACAAGAAGCTCCACAAGGGATACTCCTTTATTATTCTTTAGGTATGACTTCCATACTTTCATTATCTAACCACCTTACTTATCAACCTTAATTACTTTACCTGTTGATGTATATACTCTTATCTTATCGGTTCTTGTACTGTAGCTTGATTCAACATCAAAGTAAGTAATCGAAGCATCTTCTCCGATTGCGGACTTTCTGGTTGATGAATCTCCCTGCGCTGCGGAGTCTGCATATATACCGCTTATTTTACCGGATAAAGGAGAGAATACGAAAGTAATTGCAACCGTATTATCCTCTCCTCCGCTTTCACCCTCAGCCTTCTCTGCTGCTCCGTTCCATATAAGAGAACCGTCAGATAAAGTAACCGTCTCTTTTACCAGTTCCGGAAGTACATAAGACTGAACCAGCTCGGTAACATAATCATAAGTGGTCTGAGTGTAACTCTTGCCTTCAGAGTCCGTAATAACCTCTGTACCCTTCTCGGTTCTGGTGATTTTACGGACCTGAATCTCGTTCTCAAGAAGTGTAACGTTCCACTCATAAGCATTTACGCTCATCGCATTCTGACGACATACACTGAAAGCTTCCTTGATGTATTCGTTGGATTTGGCGACATTGGTCCTCTTAACCAGTGAATAACTGAGAGTTGTCACGCCAATCATAAGTGTAATGATCGCAAGCGTTACAATTAGCTCGATAAGAGAAAATCCCTTATTATTCAGTTGCTTTCTAGTCAACCTTTTCATAATTCTTTCTCCAATTTGTCATCTCTGCAATATCTTCCAGTTCAAATTCTTCACCGGAATCATATGCAACTATATATTTCTTAACATCTTCAAACTCGCTTAATACAGCATTTACATTGGCTACATTCGACTCGATCGAATGGCCGTTATTGTATATCGTACCCTGTGCGATTATAAGACCTGCAAAATCACTGTTAACATACACATCGCCTGATGAGATTACCAATCCGCCTGTCTTGCCCGCCTCAATAGTGTAGTCATTGTAAGCAACAACGCCGATAAGTCCGGGATTCTTAACGCTTTCACGATATACACTGTCTGCGTTTGAAGTAGGAAGTACTTCGGCAAGTATTGTATTAAGATCCAGTGTTCCGCCTGCCTGAATATCGTTGGCATCAACGCTGATACCGCCCGTTGCACCGGGATCGTATAACTGAGTCTTAAGAGTTGAGAATCTGCTCATAGCCAGATTGAAACGAGCCGTACCCGTTATATATCCATAATTGTTTGCAATATAGCTGTATGCACCACTCGGATCGATCGTATATAAAGCACCCTTGGTATAGATCTTGGCAGAACCGGATGCTGAATTATCACCTACATCGATACCGCTTACATCGGTATACTCAAGCGAGTTGGTGAAAATGTTCATAAGAAGCTCTCTTATCACCTGAAATCTCTCGAGCTTATCTGTCGATACCGCTCCGAGAACATTGTTTGCAAGTGTTGTAAGATACGATTCTTCTATAAGGCAGTGTACATAATCCTCGCCGGGCGAAGTACCGAGCGTTGCCGCTACGATCTCACTGTCATCATAGTTTAATCTGAAATGCATAAAATAAGGATTGGCAACTTCTGTCTGACCTTCACCATTGTAGAAAGGTGAGTCGCTGTCGAGAAGTCCGAGTTCATACGGGAAGAAATCTTCCATGTACAGATCAAGGAACTCTTTTCTCGCATTAAGCGCAACATCTATATTAGCCTGCTCTTCGGTGGTAGGTGTGTATTCGGGATCAAGCGAAATACCTCTGTAGCTGCGCTCATATGCTTCCATCTTGGATGCATATAAAATACACATTTTATATTGCTGCTTGGATGTATCCGAAGCAAAATTCAGCGTTCCGTTGGAATTGAGCGGCGACGATGTATTAAGGAAGCCATACCTCATCGCAAAGAAGTTGTCGAATTTGCCGCTGTTCGAAATATTGTATGTTGTAACGCCCTCTGTAACCGTCTCACCGATTCCATACTCAGAAACAAGAGCGGTCGTCCATCCGCTGACATCATATATATCGGCTCTGTCGATATAATCATCGGGAACGAAATAAATCTGCTGTGCACTCTTGATACCAAGAGATTCGCCGGTCGGCACATAATATGAGGAAGCGCTGTCACCAAGGCTGATATAAGCCTTACCTGCAACAATGAGTTCGGTAAGACCGCTAAGATCGACCGTAGCCTGCTTACCGTTAATGATGATCGCACTGCTTGTGTCCGCGGAATCCTTCTTATCACCGTTGTAGCTGTAACCCATATAGGTTCCGCTAAGTGATACATTGTCAGATTTACCCGAAAGAGTAAGGTCATCATATACAAACATATCGGTATCGCTCGTGGTAAGCTTGGCATTATCACCTACAAGAGCGATATTTCTGGCCCAAACATCGGATGCGCTTACATTAAGAACACTGTTTGCATCCTGTCTGAGTATATCCGCAATAATAAGTGCATTACTGGAATTAACGGTTGCAGTTGTACCGGACTCTACAACAAAGTTGCCGGCATAAGCAGATCCCTTAAGAGAGCTCGCTGCTCCGCCGAAATTGGCACTCGTAAGAGCGATCATCGCATAATTCTTGAAATCACCCCTATTTGTCAAATGGAAAGTCGCATCGGGATAACTAAGCTCAAGATCAAAAGTTATGGATGAATAATAATCCTGAGTGGGATCATAATACTGAACCGTAATATCCTTAAGGCTTACGGATCTGTCTATATTCTCCTCTCCGCTTCCGACCTTAATGATGATCGAACCATTATCGGCAGCGAGTCCGAGACGCTCATATAAATAAGCCTCAACCGATGATGTCTGATTAGGCGTGAATTTGCTGCTCAGACTATCATAGAAAAGCGATCTGATCTTCTTGTTCGCAGAATCATTTGAAACATAAGTATCAAGATTGGCAAGTACTTTATTGTAAGCAGCCTCAAGATCCGCATAGCAGTCCTTGCCGACAGCCGAATAGAGTTCATCAACAACACCGTCTGCATTATAAAATACTTTCTTCGCCTTAGTCTCAATGCTGCGAAGCTTATGGTTGGTAACCGCTGCTGAGAGGATCACGGTTCCGAGAATCGTAACAAATCCGATAGCAACAAGTGTCATAACCATCGAAGAACCAAGATTATTCTTTTTCAGTTTAAGCATCCATTTGAACATGCTTATTCCTCCTTAACAGTGGTCAAAGACGTGTACAGGCCTGACATACTCGGTGTACCGGCAATATAACTCTCCGCATTCTCATAGTTAGGATCCTGTTCATCATATCTGACATAGATCTTAACGTTGTACAAAGCGGTATATTTCTCATCGGTCTGAGAAAGAGAGACTCCGTAAATCGAAGGATTCTCATCGCTAAGATCTGCATTATTCTGAAGCACATTGCTGTGAAGTGTAATTGTTCCGGGCCATGTAACATCAATATGAGAGCCATAGATCAGCTTATTCTTATTGATGGTCGTGCTCTCATCGGCAATCTCCTCACCACTCATAACAGCATAGCTGGCGCCGATAAGATAAATATTTCTGGCCTTGCCGGAATTGTTGACAATATTAAGCTTATCCATACCGTTGGTGTTATAGTAAGTGTAGAATAAGTAAATATCTCTCTCTTCCTTCGCAAGTTCGCCCGGATCATAATCATCCGGTAAAATATTCTTGATAGCACCGGTATAATAACTTGTTCCATCGGATAAGCAATATTCGGATACAAGAGTAAGATCTCCATCAGTACCGATCGTAAGAGTACTGCTTCTGTATGTACCCGTAGCACCCTGGTTCTCAGCTTTTGAAACAGCCTCGAAATCACTCTCCGTAAACTCATCATATACAACATAATTGGTTCCAATAATGTCGGTAAGTGAGGGCTTGTAATATTTGTTAACATCCAGAGCAACGCTTGAACCTGTCGGATCGAGAACTACGGAAACATAGAATTTCTCGCCCTGATCACCCGTCCAGTATGCCTTTCCGGATCCCGACAAAATATCGGGAATATTGACAAAAGCATACTTACGAAGGTCTGTGTCAGCGTCAGGATTGGTGTATGCAAGCTTAAAACCGGACGAGCCGAATGATGCAACATTAACGCTTCCGCTCTCGGATGTCTGAATGATATCATCATAGGAAGCCCCTGTTGCCTTAAGAACAATATCCTCAAGACTGAGGTTTCCGAATACCTCGGAGACAGACTGGGCAACATTTGATGCGCTCTGTGTTCTCTGAGAATTATAGTTAACATTGGCCGACAAAACAAAGGATCTTATAAGCGGAACGCTTACAATGGCAAGAACTGCCATGGCGATAATTACCTCAATAAGGGAGAAACCGCCATTCCTTTTTTTGCGGGAATATTTGTTTTGGGATCTGTAAAATATCTTCATATACATTTCCTTCTGTAAAAGCATATAAGGGGATGCAAGGATGCATCCCCTCGAATGCCGAAATCTTAATATACTACGACATCACCTTCGGATTTCTCAAGTACAAATCTGGGATTCTCCGGATCGTCATTGGTAACCTTAACCTGAAGCTGCATATCAGACTCATTAATAAGAGTGACATTTGCGCCGCTAAGGTCATCATCATCTGTTCTCGATGAACTGGGTACAAGTATTGATAAAATATCACCCGGCTCAAAGAGAGCACCTGCTTCATACTCTTCCTCAGGGAAGGTAACTCCGTCTATCTCATAAGATACACAGTAAGAACCGACTGTTCCTGTAAACTTGATAGTTACATCCTTAACAGTATTATCTGCATTCTTGATCACGCTTACGCCCGAAGCATCATTACGAAGACCGATCGTAAGAGCGCCTACATTACTGGTTGATGACTGAAGTGTTAAGTAGAGGTCATAATCAGTGATTATGTTATTACCTGCGCTGTCGCTTCCGCTTCCGTCGGTGCTGTACTCTGAAAGGAATATATTCTCAGTACCCTGAGTCACGCCGTTGATAGTCTCATTATCAAAAGGTCTGTCCTCGCCGGTAATAGCAAATGTATCAAGTGTGATATTACCCATTACAAGTCCGGAGCCTGCTTCATAAGCAGCGCTGAGTGACTCTATTGTGCACTTGTAATCATAATTGTTGATGTAATCAAGAAGCTTCTTAAAATCTTCATAAGTACATCTGTAGGTTAAACCGAGTACTGTCTGATATCCCTTGTAATCGCTTGTATATACCGTGCCTCCGCTGCCGTAGGGATTGGTGGAAGTGATCTGTCCAAAGGTATATACATCATTGCTGTCACCAAGTGAAGCATTTGATACCCATGTCTCATTGGTCTTTTCCATATCGTTAATAAACATAATGGAATGTTCCTGTGAATAACCTGTATCATACTGGGCAACGATATTATCAAATGAACTATTGTATGTAACCGTATCAGCCTCATACTGATCTACATTTGCTTCCATGATCTTAAGATTGGAGTATCTGGTATTAAGTGCCTTTATCTCCGAATCAAGCTTGTCATTCATAGCCGTAAGATTACGGTATCCAAAGAAATATGCACAGAAGACGATCAAAACCGCAAGCACGATTAAGAGTATCTTGGTATCCCCGCCACTTGAGGACTTCTTGGTTTCAATAAGCTGTTCTTCTTCCATTATTTACACCTCCTCATCCTGGGTTGAACTTGTGTCGGATGAAGTATCTCCGGCAGCGGTCTTATCTTCAAGACCGTAGTTAAATGTTATCGAATAGGTATCTGTAACAGTACCGATTGCATTGATCGTTTCGGAAACCGACGCTGCATTTACATCAGATATATTCGGATTCGCCTTAAGAACCATAATGAATTTGGCCATTGTGGTCTTGGATGAACCGGTGCAAGCGATATTTACCACTCCGCTGTTTGCTGAAAGACTTGTGATCGAAATATCCGAAGGCATCTCATTCTCGAGATATTCCACAAGTTCCATAATGTCATCATTGGGATTAAGAGTAAGTGCTTCAAAATTCCTGGCATCCGTATATTTATCAAATGCTATATAATACTCATCCACAATATCCTGTACATATGCGATCTCATCGATATTCTTCTGAAGATTCTTCTTCTCGACATCCTTGGTAAAATACTGAACCAGAGGATATGCAACAAGAATGACTGCAATAAGTATGGCTACAAGAACCGCAAGACGGTAATATTTGGCGCTTGACTCCTTCTTGGCCTTCTGTGTGATATGTCTGCTTACGAAATTAACCGGATCGATAACAGAACCGATATTGGATGTATAATTGGAAATCTCTGTAACAGGAAGTGAAAGCTGAGGATCGGAAACAACCTGCTTTAAGCTCTCTACCAGTTCAACGGGAATATTGAGCTCATTACGAAGAAGGTTCTCGATTCCCTTGACCGTACTTCCTTCAACTATTACGCAGCCCTTGGTTATGGGCGCTGTTGAATTCTTGGTTCCGTAATAGTCCATTACACGGCTGATATTATTAACAAGATATCTGAGAGATTCCGTAACCTCATCATTATATGAGAAGCTGTTTGCAAGAACAATGCTCGTAGCCATCTTGTCACATGCTTCTTCATAGGTAAGTTTCTGCACATCCATAAGAGTATTGGACACGGTTGACTTACCGTAAGGAACTGTTCTTGTAAGCTGAAGAACATTGTTCACAAATACGCTGACCATTGTGGAATCTTCGCCAAGCTGAACAACAAGTGTAGGTTCTGCTTCAACCTGCGCTTTGATGAGCTGGAGCATTGAATTGCCCACATAATCAACTCTGAGTACGGTAAGATTAAGGCTGTCAGCCAATGAATAATATGCATCCACCATGGTTGAAGGCGCAGCCGCAACCATAAGCTTAAGCTTCTTCTTGCCGTCCTCGGTATAAGAATCAAGTACTGAATAAGTCAGTACATAATCTTCGACTTTAATGGGAAAATATTCAGACGCGTTGGCATTGATATACTGCTCAAGTTTTGCATCTTTAAGAGCAGGTGCAACTGCCTCCTTGCTGATTATCTTCGATGACTGAATTGAGAATATTACACTTCTTGAAGAGATTCTATTCTCCTTGATGGCACTGCTGAGTGTTGACAGAAGTGCATTTGTGCTCTTAAGATTAAGATTTCCGTCGTTAACGCAGTTATCAGGAGTATCGATAGTAACCGCCTTATGTACCTGTACAATCTTCTGGGCTGTATAGGTAACCTCGGCAAGCTTGATCTGTTCGTTTCCTATGACAATAGTTAAAACCTTTGCTGCCATTATTTCCTCCCTGTATAATTAGTAAGTAACAATTCTATCCCCATATTAAAGCGGTGTACCAATCTATAAGTCGGTCCCCTATCAGGATCATTATAACGATTCCCGCCGACAGATATGGTCCAAATGCCAGCTTCCTATCTTTGTCACTTACTTTCATAAGAATAATATGTATTATTGAGCCTAGTATGGCTCCAAACATAAGTGCCGGAATAATATGTTTCCAGCCAAGCAGCAGCCCTGCGGCTGCCATAAGTTTGATGTCTCCTCCTCCTATTCCTCTGCCGCCTGTAACAATGAACAGTATCAGGAGGAAGCCCGATACACAAACCGCTCCTATCAGATAATCATAGAAATGTTCATATATCGACACTCTCTCAGGCCCGACATCAAGAGTGATATAGATGATCAAATGTATGATCCCGAGAATGCCGATGGCAATATTAAGGCCTACCGGGATCTCATAGGTTCTCGCATCTATAATGCTTATTGTAAGCAGGATGGAGAAACACAGACAACATAAAATACAGTATAATATGCTGGTGAGACTATCATGTCCACCGACAAGAAATATTAGGACATACCCGATTCCGTTTGCCGCCTCGACAAGCGGATACTGTCCCGATATCTTTGTTTTGCAGTATCTGCATTTGCCTCCCAGGAACAGCCAGCTGAAAAGTGGAACCAGATCGTACCACTTCAGCCGGTGTCCGCAGGACATGCAGTGAGATGCTTCTGTTACGAAATTCTCATGCTTCGGTAATCTGTAGATCAGTACATTTGTAAATGACCCAATCAAAGTGCCGAAAATAAATATGAAAATGTGTATTAGAATAATCTCAACCAGCATGGGTTATACTACCTTGGTAATTCAATAATTATAGGTTTATTACTCAAAGGTTACAGTAGCATCGATAGGAAGATTGAATTTGTAATCATCATTATCCTTAATAGAATCATCCGTCGGATTTACACCAATGATAACATTACTCTCACCGTTAACAATAATCTTTACGGTACATCCCTTCTTAAGCTTAGAAGTAAGACTGAAGCCAAGGTCGAAATTCTTATCTACTTCATCTTTGAAACCTTCACTAAATTTATTATCTGATATAGTGATGGCATTATCAGTTGCAGTAATTTTAAGTTCCTCTTCACCTGTGGTATCAGCAAAATCCTCATCAGCTAATGCTGTTACGATTGCCTGTCTAAGGTTATCAAGGTTCTGCTTATCCTTTGAAAGTCTGGATTCTTCAACCTTTCTGATAAGTGTGGGTGCAAGAACTCCAACGAGTACAGCCATGATCGCGATAACAACGATAAGCTCTACGAGAGAGAAACCTTTGTTATTCTTCTTCTTCTTCTGGAAAAATTTAACCATTTTTTCATATCTCCTTTTTTGTTTATTTTGCTCCATATGGAGCAGTGTATATACTATCGGCTCCGTCGGGTACGGATCCGTAAGTACCCTGTTTACTCTTATCCCAGCGAATTATACAACTGCATCAGCGGTGAATAGATCGCTGCCATAAGGAGGCATACCATAGCAGCCATTACGATAATGATGATCGGTTCCATAAGAGCGGTCATCTGCTGTGTTGTCTGCTCAACTTCTTCGTCATAATAATTAGCGCAGTTATTAAGCATCTCCTCGAGATTACCAGTCTCCTCACCGATACCTACCATGTGGATAAGAAGATTCGGGAATATCTTGGCTGCACGAAGGGGCTGTGACAGAGCAAGACCTCTCTGGATCTGTACGACCGCATTCTGAAGAGCTTCCTTGAAGTATATGTTCTGCATAACCCTTGAGGTAATGGTAAGCGCTTCAAGCATTGACATACCGGATGAAAGCATGGTCGAGAAGGTTCTTGCAAATCTTGAGCATTCACCTTTGACCTTAAGCTTACCGAATATCGGGAATGTAATACCGATCTTACCGAAGAAATGCATTCCGACATCCGTCTTCTTGAATACAAGAACGAATACCACGATGGCTGCGATTACCAAAAGATATACGAACCAGTAATGAATAAATGAATCACTTATGGCAAGCATTGCCTTGGTGATCGCCGGGAGGTCGGTCTCGAGTTCCGCAAACATATCGGAAAAGCTCGGAAGTACCTTAACAACCATTACAATAAAGATGGCGATCATTACCACGATAAGTACGATGGGATACATAAGGGATTTCTTGATAAGTCCGTTAAGTCTGCTCTCCTTCTCGAACTGCACGGCCATTCTCTGGAATGCTATCTCAAGATTACCTGAAGACTCGCCGGCTTCAACCATGCTGACAAGAAGTGGAGGGAATATCTTGTCCTTCTTCATTGCAAAAGCAAGTGTATCACCCTTCTGCACACCGTCCCTTACATCTCTGATGGACTCGGCGAGCTTCTTGTTCTCGGTCTGATCCGCAAGCATCTCAAGCGCGCTTACGACGCCGACACCGGCACGAAGAAGTGCGTCGAACTGACGGCAGAATACGCTGAGGTCTCTGGTACTTGCCTTCTTAGGTCCGATAGTTATCTCTTTACTGAGAGCGGAAGCCTTACCGACCGAAACTACCGTATTGCCTTCGTTCCTGAGTGCGATCGCTGCATTCTCTTCATTATCAGCCTCAATCGTACCTTTCTTCTCCTTGCCTTCCTGGGTTATTACCTTGTAAGCAAATTTACTCATTCTTAACCTCTAACCTTCTGTGACCTGATCCCCTGCATTATGCTTTTGCGCATTTCTGAAATGCACAAATAAGCATTCCGTCTTATTACGTTGCGATACTACCCGCAAACGTACAGGCCACTGCCTTATTATAATAAAATATACTATCGTGATCGAATTGGGGCACAAGCATAGATACAGATATCTGATCTACGTCAGACTCATCTCTCCCACTCATGTGTGAGTATAGCATAGCCCTATATCCTTTTGCAACAAGTCAATATGTACTATAAAAGTACTATAAGCAGGATTTTCATTGCGTTTTACCCATAATTACAGTAATATTGTCACTTTATTTGCCTTATTCGCCCTAAAACTCGGTAAATGCAAGTTTCCTTTCCACTGCCGCCTGGTCCTGAGCGAAGTTGATAGCCTCTTCCTTCGTGATCTGTCCCGAAACGCAAAGATCCGAGAGCGCATCATCCATTGTGATCATGCCGTTTTTACGGTTGGTCTGGATGGTTGAATCAATCTGGAAGGTCTTGCCTTCACGAATAAGGTTCTTGATGGCATTGGTCATAAGCATGACCTCAAATGCAGCAACTCTGCCCTTATTGCCTACTGTAGGAACAAGCTGCTGTGAAATAACCGCTTCAAGCACCATCGCAAGCTGGATCCTGATCTGCTGCTGCTGGTGAGGCGGGAACACATCGATGATACGGTCGATGGTACTTGCCGCTCCGATGGTATGGAGGGTTGAGAGCACCAAATGTCCGGTCTCGGCAGCGGTAATAGCCGTTGCGATAGTCTCAAGGTCACGCATCTCTCCTACGAGGATAACATCAGGGTCCTCACGAAGAGCCGCTCTGAGGGCGTTTGCATAGCTGTTGGTATCAAGACCGATCTCTCTCTGGTTAACCATTGAGCATTTATGCTTGTGCAGATACTCGATAGGGTCCTCGAGAGTGATTATATGTGCCGAACGATGATCGTTGATCCTGTCGATAAGGGAGGCAAGTGTTGTCGACTTACCCGAACCGGTAGGTCCTGTTACCAGTACCAGTCCTCTCTTCTTTGTATACAGATCGATCACCGCTCTGGGGAGTCCGAGAGACTCGGGCGAAGGGATCTGTGTAGCTACAAGTCTTATTGAAGCAGCAAACGAACCTCTCTGCTTAAAGACATTCATTCTGTATCGTCCTACCTGATCGATCGAATACGAGAAATCCGCTTCGCCCTTATTGAGATAAGTCTCAAGCTGTCTGTCCGACATTACAGGCTTAATGATCTCCTCCGTATCCGCAGGCATCAGTCTCGGAAAGTCCATATCGTATAAAGTACCGTTGATACGCATTTTGGGCGGTATACCAACCGTAATATGCACATCGGACGCCCCCTTGTCCTTTCCAATCCTAAGTAGTTCATCCATTGTAACCATAATTCTGCCCTCTCATTCCCTCATAATTCACAGATCACCGCATCATCGATATCATAAGATATCATCATCGATATCATAAGATATCTTCATCATCTCTTCAAAAGTAGATACGCCTTCGATAACAAGCTTTGCGGAAGCCTGACGAAGAGTGTACATACCTTCTGCCTGAGCGGCTGCGGTAATAACATCTGCCGTTGCTCTCTCATTGATAAGTCTCTTGATCTTGCTTGTAATAGGCATGATCTCGTATACACCGATTCGACCGTAATAACCGCTGCCGCCGCATACGGGACAAGGAATCTCATTTGAATCGGGATCGTGCTTCTTGGCGATATTTATCTTAAGCGGCTTGTCGATGGGATAGCCCATTTTACGCTTTTCATCTTCGGTTGCCTCGCGGCTTGTATGACACTCGCAAACCCTTCTTACAAGTCTCTGAGCGATAACACCTACGAGCGAATCTCCAAGGAGATAAGGCTCAACGCCCATATCTACAAGACGTGAGATCGTAGCCGCTGTCGAATTGGTATGGAGCGTACTGACAACAAGGTGTCCTGTAATGGAGGCTTTAACAGCTATTCCTGCAGTCTCGCCGTCTCGGATCTCACCGATCATGATGATATCCGGATCCTGACGGAGGATAGAACGAAGGGCACTTGCAAAAGTAAGCTCTGCCTTGGGATTAACCTGTACCTGGTTAACATTATCTACATTGGCCTCTACGGGGTCCTCAACCGTAATAACGTTAACATCCGGCTTTGCAAGTTCTCTGAGCGCCGTATAAAGTGTGGTTGATTTACCTGAACCTGTAGGACCGGTAACAAGGATGATACCGTTGGGGTTGCTGAGAATGTTGTTGAACACCTCAAGATTCTCAGGCGTCATACCAAGATCTTCCTTCTTCTTGTTGAAGCCTTCCTTGGAAGCGATTCTCATAACGACTTTCTCACCGAATACGGTAGGAAGGTTGCTCACACGGATATCATATTCCTTCTTGGAAACGATTATAGTGATACGACCGTCCTGAGGCTTACGCTTCTCGGAAATATCCATTCCGGAAATAACCTTAAGACGTGCGATTATAGGTCCGTAAAGTGCCTTGTCGTATCTCGCTATCTCTCTTAAAGCACCGTCGATACGGTATCTAAGCTTGATAAAATTCTCAAAAGGCTCAATATGGATATCGGACGCTCTCTGTACAACAGCTCTTTCAATAAGCTCGTTAACAAGTCTTACGACGGGTGAGTTCTCGACATCCTCTCTCCTGATTCCGTCATCCTCATCAAAATTATATGCTTCCTGCTCCTTCTTAAATGCATCCGCCATAGCATCCGCACTCTGTTTTCCGAAGAGTGCATCGATCTGTGCACTGATATCGGAGGAAAGAGCGATGTAAGTATTAACCATTTTACCGGTTACGATACTGATATCATCAATAGCGTTGTAATCCATGGGATCTTCCATCGCTACATCGATCGAATTCGGATCTCCCTCGGTATTACGAAACGGTATGGCTCTCGTCTTACGGATAAGCGCATCACCGACCATCTCAACCAGAGACTCATCAATGCTGACCTTACGAAGATCGATAAATTCAATCTCAAGCTGATCGGCAAGAAGAAGCGCGATATCCATGGGAGCAACATAACCCATGGCCGAAATAGCCTCACCTATACGAATCCTTTTTCCGTCATTTTCCTTGGCATAGCTGGCCTGGTATTCAACTGCTTTCTCCAGCTGATCCTTGGAAAGATACCCCTTCTCGACAAGAATATCTCCAAGTCGGACTTTTTTCCTAACTGACATAATTACTTCCCTTTCTATAACAATAAAATATTAATAAATACTGATATCCGTATAATCATAGCCCTGCCCGATCTCGGCCTGCGCTTCCTCGAGACATGCATTATAGCTTGTTCCGCATACATACTTGGGATTGTTGACCGTATAAACGGTCTTGCCGTCTGCCTTGTATATTACATCATCGTATAAATAGCAGAAATAAGCCGTTAAATATTCATAAGGATTGTTCTGTGAATAAGTAGGCGTAACGATCGTGCCTTCATAGAATATCAGCAGATAGTTCTCATGTTCCTGGACATGTCCGCTCGTATTATACGCGAGCGTCATATTGCTAAGTTCGAATCCCTCAGCCTCCTCATTCGAATCCATGTAGAGATATGCCGAATTATGAGTAACCATATAAGTCATGTGAGATGTGGAATCCGCCGTATCGCTTATGATCTCGTCCACATTCTCCTGTGTCAGCCCCTTAAAATACTCCTTATCAAGATGCTCGGCAGATGTTACATATCTGTCCGCGGTCTCGATAACATAAGTGATCTCGAGAGTATCGAAATAGTAACCCTGCTTAGCAGCCGATTTCTCATCGGCATTGCATTTAATAGTTATCTCATCCCCTATCGCAACCTTCTCACTCTTGTCAAAGGAATAAGTCAAATTCCTAAGATATTCCTGCTCGGAATTGTTTGCGTATGTAACATACATATAAGGACTTGTCCCGCTCGTGATGATCTGAACATCCGCAAATGCATCAAGAAGCGTTCCCTCTTGCAGGTCCTTGGCAGTATAAGTATACGCCGTATTGTCAAGTCTTGCATCCATAGAAATCGCAAGAGCCTCATCATAAGTGATGGAAACCGTGAGTTTATCACCGTTTGCGACTTCTCCGGTCTTATCGAGCGTGCCCTTAACGCTGTATGCAAGCGCGTGAATGTCATCAGTGCTTTGGTCCTTATAAATCTTGCCGAAAGCCTGCTCAAGTCCTACGCTGTCAATAAGCACTCTCGCATCAGCCCTTCCGCTAAGTCCTTCCACATCAACGGTCACGTAAGCGGCGAGTACAAAATCCTCCTTAGCCGTCGTATTCCTTATGACCACAATGCCTGCAACAAGTATTATAACGGGAATACCGATGATAAGTATTCTCTTGATCATCTTCGAGTTCATGTTATTTCCTTATAATCAAAAAGTGTAGGAATGAAAAAGCTCATTCCTACACAAAATTATATCATATTTTACATAATAATTCCACTAAAATATTGCGATTCTTTCTACCTGTTGCCTTTAAGGAACTCAGGGATGCTGATACCGTCGCTCTCCTTGACTACGGGAGCCTTGGGCTGGTTAAGTCCGGGGATATCAAGTTTGCCTGTATCGCCGGTGCTGGGCATATTGGAGATATATTTGGGGACACCGCTTGAATAAGAGGTCTGTCCGAGTCTCATGGAAGGCACATTCCTGCCGCCTGCTGCAATGATGAATACGGAAATTCCCTCAACACTCTCATCCTTGATGATTCCGGGGATGATATTGTCATCGTCAAGTCCGTTGTCATTCTCGATGATCTCACGAACAGTCTCGCAAACAAGCTCCATCTCGTTGAGCTTGACATCCTTACCCTTGATATTGATAAGGACATTCTTGGAATTGGCTACATTGGTCTCAACAATGGGATTGCTGATAGCCATCTCAACAGCCTTCTTGGCTCTGCCTTCACCTGTTGCATTACCCATACCGATATAAGCCTCGCCCGAATCAAAAATGGTTCTCTTAACATCGGCAAAGTCGGTATTAATGGTACCTGCAGTGGTGATTATCTCAACGATTCCCTGAATAGCCTTCTTAAGTACGTCATCCGCAATATCAAATGCAGACTCAACGGAAAGCTCCTCCTCGGAATTCTCTGAAAGCTTCTGGTTAGAGATGATTATATAAGAATCAACATTCTTCTTAAGTTCTTCAATACCGTTCTGAGCGTTCTGCATCTTCTTACGTCCTTCAAAGAGGAAGGGAGTCGTAACAACACCTACGGTAAGAATACCCTGCTCTCTGGCCGCTCTGGCAATGACAGGTGCAGCGCCCGTACCGGTTCCGCCGCCCATACCACAGGTAACGAAAACCATATTGGAACCCTTTACTTCACTAACTATCTCCTCATAATCCTCTTCTGCAGAATCCCTTCCCACATCGGGGTTGGAGCCTGCTCCGAGTCCTCTGGTAAGTTTCTTTCCTATCTGAATATGCGTCTGTGCTTTACAATTACTAAGGTCCTGATTATCAGTATTGACGCCGATAAATTCTACACCGCCTATCCCATCTTCGACCATTCTGTTGACCGCATTGTTTCCGCCGCCGCCAACTCCGATAACCTTTATTTTAATAGGCATCTCAGCTGATTCATTCTTGATCTCTAACACTTTGCTCCTCCTCTTGCCTTGCAAAAAATACTACTTTATGATACTTACATTTGCATAAAATATCAACCAAAAAATTCCGATTTTATAAACATCTTATTCACATAGTTTTACACCTAGTTATACACATTGCACGCGCAGCATGGATACGCCTTTGCGCGGTGACATTTACTTCTCGTCGAAGATGATGTAGCTCTCATCCCCCGTAAAATTCTCCATATGCAGCACTCCCGCGCTGTCAAGGAATTTGGCCTTCATAGCCTTCACTTCGTATATTTTACTGCCGATATGATCGTCGAAAGCGCCGATCTTAACGGTGACATCCCCGATAACAAAGCTGTATGTTCCGTCTGAGCCTATAACGATGGAATCCGGCCACAGCTCATACTTGGTAAAATGTTGATTCATAATATTCAGCTCATCAAAAAAACGCGTATTGTCGGTCGCGATCTTCTCATAAAGCACTATATGATCATAGCTGAGACCGACGATCTCAGGCACATTATCATACACATTCACCGTGCTGTCGATAACCACGCCCTCGCTGTCAAAATACATATTGCTGCCGCGGTAATCAACATACCCCGAAAGCGCCCTGTCATAGACCGTCACGTTGATAGTGTCCGGAAAGGCCATCTCTATCTCGATATTGTCCACGAAGGACAGATTGATCTTACCGGCCTTCTTATCATCCAGGTAAAATAAAATAGTATTCGCATCATTCCTTTCTTCAAACACATAATCGTAAAGAAACTCATAACTGTAGCGTTCGCTGCCTGTAATATTTACTTTTTTAATCCTGAAGGTGGTCCAGATAAATGCTGCCGCGGCGGCTATCAGAAGCAAAAACGCCAATATCACAAACGGTACCACGCTTATTTTCTTTTTATTTCTCATATCCCATCCCGTGTTACACGCGTTCGACGCTCTCGGCCGGTACACGCGTTCGCGTCTGTATAAGGCGCGACACATTGAGTACAAGCCCCATCTCAAACAAAACCATTATCGCAGCCGAACCGCCCGCGCTGATAAAAGGCAAAGTGATTCCCGTATTGGGAATAAGGTTCGTAACAACAGCAATATGAAGTACAACCTGAAGCGAAATATGCGCGATAACTCCGACCACAATAAGTGAAGAATAGAGATTCGGAGCATTTATCGCTATGTTGACCATTCTCCAGATAAGGAGAACATAAAGTATGATCACGCAAAGTCCGCCGAATACACCGAGTTCCTCGCATATTATTGAGAAGATCATATCCGACTGAGCCTCAGGCAGGAAGACTCTCTGAGAGCCCTGTCCAAGCCCCTTTCCGAAGAAGCCGCCGCTTCCGATCGCATACAGCGACTGAAGCACCTGATATCCGAGCTGTTCGTTGTTTCTCGTATAGGTCGGCTCCACCCACGCGATCAGTCTGTCGAGACGGTAGCTGATGGTGCTGTTTTTGATACTGTCGAATTTTACAAAGAAAAGTATCAGAAGCGCAGCGACCAGAAGCGCTATCATTATCGATACCGCGCTGTATTTGCCGATATGCTCGGTCGAGATCATGAGCATTATATACGAGATCCCGAGTATGATAAGTGCAGAGCTAAGGTTCGATGTGATCACCAGGACTACTCCTGCACAAAAGCCCGCGATCAGCAGATAGATGAGATTTGCTTTAAGTCCCTTCATCTGCTTGCGGTATTTGGAGATATACACCGCCATATAAATTATGATCGCTATCTTAACAAGCTCCGCCGGCTGGATCGAGGGCCCGCGGCCTGCTATTTTAAACCATCTGTACGCACCGTTGAGATTAAGTCCCCAGCTCGTCCTGACAAGCGCCACGCTTATCAATGACAAGATGAGAATGACTAAGGAGAATCTGCGCCAGAATTTGAGCGGTATAAAAGTCGCCGCCGCCAGTGCAAACATTCCCACGATCGTGTATTTAACCTGATTTATAAAGGTGTAAGCGTCATCGCCCTTCTTGACCGATACCGAATACGAGCTGCTGTAGACGACAATAAGACCAAGCCCGATCAGCACCAGCAAGATGATGAGCAGACTATAATCAAAGTATTTACCTTTCCGGCTCACGCTTACGACGGTGTTTTCCTCGTCCTCCGCCAGTGCGCCCCTAATGACCCGCATGTCAGCCATATCCTACCTCAACTTTGTGCTTTGCTTCGCGTCCATAAATTCATTCACATACTGTTTGAAGAGCCTTCCGCGCTCCTCATATCCCGTAAACTGATCCCAGCTCGCACAGGCAGGGCTCAGCAGCACCACATCGCCGCTTTCTGCCGCATCCCTGCAAGCGATCGTCGCTTCCTTAAGATCGGCGCATCTCACAATATTCGTAAAGCCGTGCTTTCTTGCACATTCCTCGATTTTATCCGCGGTCGTGCCGATAAGCGCCATCATTTTAACCTTGCCGTCAAAAGCCTCGATAAATCCGTCAAATTCGGACTTCTTATCATATCCGCCGGCGATCAGAAGCGTTGGACGGCTCATCGCCTGAAGCGCCTTGATCGAAGAATCCGGATTCGTGCCCTTTGAGTCGTTATAATAAGTCACGCCGTCAAGATCCCTCACCCATTCAATCCTGTGTTCAACACCGCGAAAAGCCCTGATCACGGACACTATCGTCTCCATCGGTACTCCCGCCTCAGACGCAATACAGATCGCCGCCATCACATTCTCATAATTATGATTTCCAAAGAGGAACATCTCGGACGTGCTCATAACCTTTTGCACATCCTCCTTACTCTTCCCGTAAAATATGCAATCCCCGTCAAGATACGCTCCGGGAAGTTTCTTTACGTTGCGTGAAAACCATATGGTCTTGCCTCGTCCTTCCTTGATCCTCTTCTCACCGAAAGCCCTGAGCGCCTCATCATCATAATTCAGCACGCAAAAGCCGTCCTCAGGCTCATTCTTCGTGATCGACTCCTTAACCTGAATGTAATTGTCCAATGTGTAATGTCTGTTAAGATGATCAGGTGTAATATTAAGGATCGCTGTTCCTTTCGGCGCAAAGTCGATCGTCGACTCAAGCTGAAAACTGCTTATCTCGGCGACCGTAATGGACTTTTCGCTCGTTTTGAGGGCCTCGCCCGTATAAGAGATCCCTATATTTCCGACCACAAAAGTCTCCGGATTATGCTTCTTCATGATCTCTCCGACCAGAGTGGTCGTGGTTGTTTTACCGTTGGTCCCGGTGATCGCATACACCGTTCCCTTCTCGTAGTTATATGCCAGTTCGATCTCGCCCCAAACCGGGATCTGCCTCTCCTTAAAGGCGAGCACGATCTCGCTGTCGATCGGCACACCGGGACTTATTACCGCAAGGTCTGTGGTATCAAAGAGCGCGGCAGTATCACCAAATACATATCTCACATCACTCTTGACGCCTGCCGCCTTAAGCTTCTCCTCTATCACCGCTCTGTCGGCTTTATCGCTGCCGTCGTACATTGTAATTACCGCGCCGACTTTATCAAGAAGCGTCGCACTTCCGATCCCGCTGACGCCCGTACCGACAACCGTTACCCTCTTACCTTCAAGATTCATCTCAATGCCTCTCTCACATATAAAATACTTCTTACACCGCAGGCTCTTCGCCCTCTGCCGGAGCCTCATCCTCTATCGGAGCTTCGCCCTCTGCGGTTGTCTCGCCCTCCTGTGTTTCGTCCTCGGTCTCATCTTCCTTAGGCGTCCTGTATATTATTTCGTTAACAGGCGTATCGCCGGCAGGAACCTCCTCTACCGTTTCCTCAGGGGAAGGCGCTTCCTCACGCTTTGTAACTACCTCAAGATGAGCGTCACTCGTCTCGTCACCCTCAACAAAATGATGTATCTCAGTCTCATAATCATCATAATCCGGATAGATATTCAGATATGAGAATATTTTATCCATGATCGCACTCCCGATGTACTGCGAAGGAGTCGAATCGCTGTCATATTCCTCCGAATCATGGAGTTTGGGCGAATCCACAACCACATAAAGTACGATCTCAGGATTCTCGGCAGGATACGCAGCAATGATCGAAACAACATATTTACCGGTACCTCTGGGCTGTTTCTCGGCCGTTCCGCTCTTAGCACCAACCGAATAACCCGAACGGTACATAAGAAATCCCGTACCATAGTCCACAACATCTCTGAGCATCGACTGCATAAGCTCGCTGGTCTGTGAAGAATAAGTTTTGGTAACAAGTTCAGACCCGATCGTCTTATAAGTGGAGCCTGATGCATTACGGATTTCCCTGACCATATGAGGTTTGTAATAATAGCCTCCGTTAACGACCGAGCACCACGCAGATATCATCTGTATCATTGTAACCGAAATGTTCTGTCCGAAACTGTTGGTCGCAAGATCGACATCCATCATGGAATTGGCATCGATAAGAATACCGTACTCCTCACCGGGCAGATCGATCCCGGTTCTGCTACCAAATTTGAGCAGTTTCTCATAATCGCAAAACGTTTCTTTGCCAAGAAGCATCGCGATCTGCATCAGCGCATCGTTACAGGATTCCGACAATGACGAAGTAACCGTAAGATCGCCATGTCCCTCGCCACCGTGGCATGTGATGACAGCCTCATTATAAGTCTCCGTTCCGTCACAGGTAAAAACATCCGTTTCTTCAACCAGATTCTCCTCAAGTGCGGAAGCAATCGTAAAAGTCTTAAAAACCGAACCGGGCTCAAAGATCATGGAAACGCAGTTGTTCTTCCATATTTGCATCAGATTGGCAACCTTCTCTTCGTCCGTCATAAGACCGAGTTCTTCTTCGGTATAAGCATTCGTCAGGCTTCTCGGATCGGACAGATCAAAAGTCGGATAATCGGCCATTCCAAGCACTTCGCCGTTATTGGGATCCATTGCGATGACCGAAACCGAATCCGCCTCGTTGCCCTCAGCATAATACTCCTTGATGGAATCCTCTATCGCCTTTTGAATATTGTAATCAATGGTCGAGACAATGGTATATCCCGCCTGCGCTTCAACCGTATCCTGCACATAATCGCCGGACTGCATATAGCCGTAAGTACTGCCGTTCGTGCCGGTAAGAAGGTCGTTGTAAACCTTCTCAAGACCAAGCTCACCCTCATTTTCCTCGCTCCAGAAACCGACCGCTTCAGCCGCAAGAGCGCCGAAAGGATATGTTCTGGTATACTTATTGTCAAGCCACACGCCGACAATATTTTTGTTTTCACTCATAGCCGTGCGGAAATCCGCAACATCGGCATCATAGAGGTCTTTTACAAGTATTTTATAAGAACTGCGAAGAGTCGAGTCCTTGGCGAATTCATCGTTCAGATAACTCTCGATCTCTTGCCTTTCCACGCCAAAATATTCACATATCGCATCAACGGTCGCGGTCCTTTTCTCGCTTTGCCCCGTCGTTTGATCGCTGTAATACAGGAGCACCTTTGCGTCAAGGATGAGATAATACATTCTCTGCGAGCAGGCCAGCACGATGCCGTTACGATCAACGATATCACCGCGCCTTGCCTCGATATTACGCGTCTCATACGAATAGTTGTTGTTTACGGCTCTCGAATAATCCTCGCCGTTGTTAAGATTGATCCTGATGATCGCGATAAAAAGCACAAGAAGCAAAAAAGAGGTAATAAAAAAGACAACCAGTAACCTCTTCTTCATATACTCATCGAATTTGTTGGTTGCTCGTTGTCTCTTACTATTCATAACAATATCCCATTCCTGCAAATGACTATTTCACGGCGTCACTGTACTGAATAAGATACTCATTCTCATCGCCGCTTTCATATGTCCTTATCTGAGACTTTTCGGCATTGACCATGCCGAGCTCTTCTATGGCAATCTCACGGATTTCATTATAATCTATCGCAGCATTTATTGCAATTTCTTTCGCTTCATTATCTGCGTGAAGCTTTGCGATCTCGCTCTGCATAGAGGCAATGGCCGAAGCATTCATCGATCTGGTATTGATGGCGGATATATATTTTGCCGCTATGACAACCGTAAAGACTATCACAACACCAATAAAACCTGTGAAAAATATGGCTTTGAAGGTATTTGCCGGACTTGCGGCTTCCCTGACAACGCGCGCAGGCCTTCTCTCCGGTCTCTCCTCGACTCTCGTAACGGGTGAGGCTGCGATAGCAGCACTGCCGCTTACATACGCTCCGGCTGAATACGCACGATCTTTGCGCATACTGCTGTCGGTTCTGTAGGCTGCGTTTGTGGTTATTTTACGCTTCCTGCCTCTTTTTACAGGCCTTTCTTCCACTATTGCCTGCGGCTCATCTTCCTGATACTCGTCGCGGCTCTCGAAGTCTTCTGCAAGACTTGAGAAATTAAACATCGGATATGTCTCCCTCATCATTCCTGATCCTCTCAAATATCCTTAATTTGGAGCTTTTTGCTCTCCTGTTCCTGTCTATCTCTTCATCGCTCGGGACTATCGGCTTACTCGTTATAAGCCTTCCCTTCGGCTTCCTGCCACATGTGCATACCGGGAATTGCGGCGGGCAAATGCATCTATCAACATTGCCCTTAAAGCGGGACTTAACAATCCTGTCTTCCAACGAGTGGAAGGTAATTATGCAAAGCCTGCCGCTGCCGGTTAGGAGGTCGATTATCGCGTCTATTGACTCTTCAAGTACGGTAAGTTCTCCGTTAACCTCAATCCTTATTGCCTGGAAAGTCTGCTTGGCCGGATGTCCACCGTTATATCTGAACTTGGCCGGTATCGATCCTTCGACGATCTTGGCAAGTTCCCCGGTCGTCTCGATCGGGTGATCTGCTCTCGTCCTGATGATCGAATCCGCAATCCTTGCCGCGTTTCTTTCTTCTCCGTAATCGCGAAGAACTCTTATCAGATCTTCCCTGCTGTATTCATTGACCAGTTCTTTTGCGGAAAATGAACTCCTCTTGTCCATCCTCATATCAAGCGGTGCGTCTTCCCTGTAAGTAAAGCCTCTCTCAGGGTTGTCAAGCTGATAACTGCTCACACCTATATCAAGAAGGACTCCGTCCACTCTCTCAATCCCAAGTTCCTTAAGTACCGCCGGCATATTCGAGTAATTGTCTCTTATGATCGTTACTCTGTTTCCGAATTCCTTAAGTCTCTCACTCGCCGCTTTTATCGCGTCCTCGTCCTGGTCTATTCCTATCAGTCTTCCTTTATCCGAAAGACGTTTTGCTATCTCATACGAATGCCCTGCTCCGCCGAGCGTGCCGTCAACATATATTCCATCAGGCTTAATATTCAGGCCCTCGATGACCTCATCGAGAAGAACCGGTATATGTTCAAACTCCATCTTCACCACCTGCGTAAAATACATATTTTACGAATTCGTGCTTTCCGCGCTTTTGCCGGCCGCTTTATGCCGCCTTACAACGAGAATCCGAACTCGCTCATCTTGGCAACGACATCCTCGATATTGCTGTCATAGTTGTCAGTCGTGTTAAGCCATGCATCCTTATTCCAGATTTCGATCCTTCCGCCTACGCCCAGCAATATCGCATCCTTGTCCAGACCGGCAAACTCACGAAGGACCTGAGGGATAAGTATTCTTCCCTGCTTGTCAAGCTCGCAGGTTGTTGCTCCTGCCATAAAATATCTCGCAAACTCTCTTGCAGCCTTATTGGTTACGGTTGGCAGCGCCGCTATCTTGTCGGCAACCTCCTGCCATCCCTCATTCGTATATCCGTAGAGGCATTTGTCCATGCCCTTAGTAATGACAAAAGTGTCGCCAAGTTCCTCGCGAAGCTTTGCCGGCACTATAAGTCGCCCTTTGGAGTCAAGCGAATGTTCAAATTGTCCCATGAACATACGCGTTTCCCCCTTTCGTCCACGGAATACGGTTTTAAGGCATCTGTCGCGATTCATAGCCTGTAAACCTTTATTTTAAAGGAAGCCAACCACTTCCAACCACTTTGTGTTAAATATCCACCACTTTTCACCACTTATGACACAATATTACCCCCTTTTCCTCCCAAATGCAAGGGTTATTTTGCTTTTTCGTAAAATAAATGAAAAAAAGCCGCCGTAACAAAAGCAGCCCCCTGTCAAATTGACAAGGGGCTGATCACCTTCGTTACGACGACTATGCGTCACTAAGCTCTGTTTAATTCTATTCTTCTGTTTCCTCGGTTGCTTCTGTTTCCTCAGTTGCTTCTGTTTCCTCGGTTGCTCCTGTTTTCTCGGTTGCTTCCGCTTTCTTCTTCATTACGTTTGCGATGGTCTTCTCCTCGCCGGATGCGCTCTCCGAAGCTTCCTCCGCCACATCTTTTGCAGCGTCCTTAGCCTTACCTGAAATCGTATAAACCTCTCCCGTGCTCTTCGCCGCTTTCCCGGCTTCTTCCTCTTCCTTGCGCTTGCGCTTGATCTCGGCAAGCTCTTCTTTGGTAGGAATCGGATCGACGAGCGCCGGCTTTCCGATAAGTCTGACTCTCATGAAAACAATGGTTCCGAGTCCGACCGCAAAAAGAACTGCGGAAAGGATCTGTGAAACGGCAACATTACCGACTTTAAGCTGATCGGTACGAAGTCCCTCAATAAAGAATCTCACAAGGCCGTAGCCAACCATATATCTGCATACGTTCTCACCGTAGAACTTCTTTTTATCCCTGAAAATAAGCATCAGCGCAAGCACTACGATATTAAGCACCGACTCATACAGGAAAGTCGGATGTACCTGAATGTACTGCGCGCCGTCAACCTCAATGAGCATCGACGAATAGGTCGTCAACATATCCGTACTTACGGATGCGTCCTCAAGCGGAATCCTCATGGCAAAGAGCGAATCGGTATAACCGCCGAACGCCTCTCTGTTAAAGAAATTGCCCCATCTTCCGATTATCTGTCCAAGTATGATGCCGAACATCATCGTATCAAGGAACTGGAAGAACCTGACTTTTTTGATTTTACTGAAAACGATGAGCACTAAGACCGCACCGATTATCGCTCCGTAAATCGCGAGTCCGCCGCCCCTGAGATTAAAAATCTCCGCAAGATTATCTTTGTAATAATCCCACTCAAATGCCACATAATATATTCTTGCACCGAGTATCGCGCCGATCAGTCCAAAAATCGTATAATCAATATACTTGTCCACGTCCTGTCCGGTCCTTGATGCCTCGCTGTAAGCAAGCGCAGCACCCGCTATGATACCAATCGCAACAATGATTCCGTAAAATGCAATCGTGAAACTCCCGATGGAAAAACTCTTCCCCACCGTAAGCTCCCATCCCAGATTGGGAAAATAAATCGTGCCCATTATACAAGCCTCCGTCTGTAAAATATATCCGCCGCGCCGCTATTGCCCGTGCAGCAGCCCCGGCAATCCGCCCTCGCTTTCGCCACGCCACGCACCTGCCGCGCCTTTAACATTCTAACCCATAAGGTTATGATTATCAAATAATATTTGCCTGATACACAGTTAATTCACACTTTTCCTTGACACGCACCTTATATAATGCTATCATCCGCATTGTCACACATCACTACGCACTTGGGTGACAATGCAAATTAAAAGGATGGTTAAGCTATGACAGACATTAATACTAATACCACTGCCGAGTCCTCATCACAGACCGGCTCACCCGCACAGTCCGGCTCACCTTTTAAAACGGTCGATCTGGCGCTCATCGCGCTTTTCGTCGCACTTATGGCGATCTGCTCCTGGATCAGTATTCCGATCGGCAGCGTTCCGATCACGCTCCAGACTTTTGCGGTATTTGTGACCGTCGCGATTCTCGGCGGCATGAAGGGCACGATCGCAGTTGCGGTATATATTCTCCTCGGCGCCGTCGGCGTTCCCGTGTTCTCCAATATGCAGGGCGGCATCGGCGTCCTCCTCGGTCAAACAGGCGGATACATCATCGGTTTTATCGCCTCCTCCCTTATCATGTGGGGCTTTGAGAAGCTTCCCCACGGCAAAACGATATGGATGAGGGCCATCTCCATGGTCATCGGTCTTATCGCCTGCTACGCCTTCGGAACCGCTTGGTTTATGCAGGTTTACACCGCAAACAAGGGCGCGGTCGAACTTGCTACCGTTCTCGGCTGGTGCGTAATCCCCTTCATCCTTCCCGATGCCGTTAAAATAGCTCTTGCGCTTTTTATCGGAAGCAACAAGAGCATTGCAAAGCTGATGAACAAAGTCCGCTTCCCCGAAGGAAAGCGGACCGCCGACTCATCTGATAACAAATAAAATAATCTAAAAAAGCAGGAAAATACGGAAAACAGATCCTATACATTGAATCTGAACAGGATCACATCTCCGTCCTTAACAACATATTCCTTTCCTTCAATCCTGAGAAGGCCCTTTTCCTTGGCAGCCGTCATTCCTCCGCTTTCGACAAGGTCATTATATGCGATAACTTCGGCCTTAATAAAGCCGCGTTCGAAATCGGTATGGATTTTACCGGCTGCCTGAGGAGCTTTTGTTCCGTTCTTGATGGTCCACGCCCTGGTCTCGTCAGGACCGGAAGTAAGGAAACTGATCAGGCCGAGAAGCCTGTAGCTTGCCTTAACAAGCTTATCAAGTCCCGACTCGCTAAGACCCAGCGTCTCAAGAAATTCTCCCTTTTCATCATCGTCAAGCTGCGAAAGTTCTTCCTCTATTCTTGCACAGATAACAAAAACCTCGCTGCCCTCACCGGCTGCAAATTCACGTACTTTACCGACATTCGCATTACCTGCACCGTCATCCGTGAGATCGTCCTCTGCAACATTTGCCGCATAAATAACGGGTTTGAAGGTAAGAAGATCATAGGTTCCGAGAAGCTCCGCCTGATCGTCATCCGCCGGTTCAAAGCTTCTTGCGGCTTTGCCGCTCTCAAGATGCGCTTTAAGTGCCTCGAGAAGCTCAAGTTCCTTAGCCTGTGCCTTGTCATTTCTCGCACCCCTGCTAACCTTTGCAATCCTTCTCTCAAGTATCTCTATATCCGAGAAAATAAGTTCAAGATTGATCGTCTCGATATCACGAAGCGGATCCACCGAACCGTCAACATGAATGATATTAGGATCCTCGAAGCATCGCACAACATGCACTATCGCGTCAGTCTCCCTGATATGCGACAGGAACTGATTGCCAAGTCCCTCACCCTTACTTGCACCTTTAACAAGTCCCGCAATATCAACAAATTCAATAATTGCAGGCACCGTCTTAGCCGAATTATACATATCGGTCAGCACCTTAAGCCTCTCATCCGGCACCGTAACAACGCCCACATTCGGATCGATCGTACAGAACGGATAATTGGCCGACTCGGCCCCCGCCTTCGTAAGCGAATTAAACAATGTGCTCTTTCCCACGTTGGGAAGGCCAACGATTCCTAGTTTCATAATATGTTAATCTCCTTCATTTTTCCTTTATTTTACGGGCTTTTCGCGATTCATGGTTTTGACCGAGTACCACATCGAGTACCACGGAGATGAATTTCGCATCAAGTTTTATACCACTTTTAAAGCGTCAGCCACTAAGTCAATTTCTCTATGTTTTTCATCCTCTGTAATATGAACATACAGATTCATGGTAATACCGATATTAGAATGACCTAAAATCTTCTGCAGAGTCTTAGGTTTCATTCCGCCTTCAATGCATCTGGTAGCAAAAGTATGTCTTAAGACATACTTTTGCTACCAGATGCAT
>CAKZZH010000066.1 GCA_937885345.1 uncultured Lachnospiraceae bacterium
AGATTCATGGATGTCTTATATTCTGTTAATTCCTACAGTAAATTTACCCGACCCACCGTAAAATCCTGATTGACTTATAACTGCAATTGTGCTAAATTAAAAGCACCGTGTGAGTATGGTAACACAAATAGGACCATAGGAATGAAGCGCGGAGGATTTTGTGATTTTTTGGAGGTAATAACAAGATGAGCAAAGGTACTGTTAAGTGGTTCAACGAGAAGAAGGGCTACGGATTCATCTCTGATGAGAACGGCAAGGACGTATTCGTTCACTATACCGGTCTTAACATGGATGGCTTCAAGACACTCGAAGAGGGTGCTGAGGTTGAATTCGAAGTTGTTGATGGTGCTAAGGGACCGCAGGCAACTAATGTTACTAAGGTAGCTAAGTAATTAACCTTTTAACAAGCATTATAATCGATGGTGTGCCTTTTAATTATACAGTATTGATTTCTACAAGTACTATACAGTATAGATTTGACATGCAATAAGATTATTATGGAGGGACTGTCACTTGTGACAGTCCCTTTTGCACAGATTTAGGAAGGAAATATTATTTCATGAGAGATTCAATGTATTTAAACGCAATAAACAGCGTACTCGGACCTGGCAGCCTTGCAAGCTATGAGGAGAGTGCAAACGAGGTGAGCGCTGCAGATGCAGTAGCTGCAGAGGATGCGTCAAGCGATACGGGCAGTGCCGAGCAGGAGACAACAACAGAGGCAACATATGTAATTCCCACAGATAAGGAATATGTGCTTGATTCCAAGATAAACGGTGGTGTTATCGGTTCCGCGATCGTAAGCTGCGTACTTATGCTTGCGGCGATCGTCGGGATTATATTTTATGTGAGAAAGAAGAGAAGAGGCGCCGGTTTCAGTATACTCGGCGGTATTATGATATATCTTCTGTTCTTCTATATGGCCGTAAATTCAGTTACAAATATGGCATTTTCATATCCTCTCAGAGGGCTTGCCGATAATAAAATGGCCATCACATTTATTGCGGCGTTTCTCGGAAGTGCGATCCCGGTTGGTGGGCGAATCCTTTCGCTTTATGTTTTTAAACAAAGATACAGCAGTGTCGGAGACAGGCTGTATTTTGGTCTTGGTATGATGATCACGGAGGGCGTAATATCCATTATGAATATGTTCCTTCTTGTGGTGTCCTGCTACACGATCAATTCCACCGGCGCGGCAACGCTTCTCGATGTTCCGCAGTCAACGGGTGAGACGCTTATGTCGACGATTGAGACGATGCTTTCATATACGCCTGTATATATTATTTCGACTCTTGTGATTTCCATTTCGTATATGTGCTTCCATGTGGCGCTTACCTTGCCGCTCCTTGGTGCGTATACCAAGAGAATATCGGGATGGTGGTTTGCTTTCTGTTTCGGTTCTTACTTTGTGCTCGAACTTCTCAGATATCTCACAAGCAGCAAATTTATGCCAATATTTGCAAGTGCCATGATCACTGCTTTAATCGTAGCGGTAACGGTATATATTGCAATTCGTATGTACAATAAGGTTTTCAAGGATGATGAAGATCCGATCGCGCAGAAGAAGGAAAAGGAAGAAGAGGCTGTTAAGCAGAGCAAGCACATTCCCAGATTCGATAATCTTAAAGACCTGTAAAAGGAGGGCGGCTCGATCTCTCGAACCGCCGGATAGGAATGAAGAAAAAGGATAAGCTTTTTCTGGTGTGATGGAGGTAGCCATCACTAAGTAGGTTTGGTATGTAAGTAAGTATACTTATAAGTTGTGCACAAACTGTGAACAGTTTATAAAAAAATTCTAAAACAAAAATAAAAATATAATAAATGCATAATTCTCTTACACCACAAAAAACAAAGGAAATATATGGCTATGAAGGAATATTATCTTACGTTTGGCGGACTTGAGCAGTATTTTATGGAATATGAAGCGGGAAATGACAAGCCCGTTCTTCTGTATGTCCACGGAGGCCCGGGTAGAGCGGAATCCCTTATAGGATGGGAGATAGACGGCAGGATCGGCAAGGATGTTAATCTCGTATTTTACGATCAAAGAGGCGCCGGGAGGACGTATTACAAGAACGCCGGAGAGATGCCGACTTACGAGCAGGTTTATTCGGATCTTTGCGAGATCGTAAAATATTTCAGACAGAAATATAAAAAGAAAATTTTTATTATGGGACATGGCTGGGGTACGGTTCCTGCGATCAGGTATGTCAGAGAGAATCCCGATATGGTTGCCGGCTATATCGGCTATGCACAGTGTGTGGATTATACATCCGTAGGTAAAGTGAGGTGCGACAGAGTGCTTGAACTTGCAAGGGCCTGTAATGCCAAGGGGGATATCAAGGCGGTTGAGAAATTATCCGAGAAAACCGGCGGGACCTTCCACCGCGACATGCTGAGGAAGGGCGAGATCACCAAGCTTAATAAGCTTCTTACCAAATACAATGTCGCATACGGAACGGACCGCGTGCTTATGAAGAAGATTCCGGCAAGTCCCACATATATGATGTTCGATCTCAAAATCCTCATCAACTGTCCCAAGATAAATGTGAAGCTTTCGGAGTATTACAAGCATGTTAATCTCTATGAAGAAAGCATGGAATACAAAGTTCCGCTTATGTTTATTTCCGGCGACTGGGACTATCAGGATCCTTATACAATGGTGAAGGATTATGCCTCGAAGGTTAAAGCTCCGATGGTTGAGATGAAGCTTGTTGAAGATGGAACAGCGAGTGCTATGTTTGATAAATCTGTTGAATTTTGGGCATCTGTTAAGGATTATATTGTAAAATGTGCTAATTTTTAAACATTTTACCGTAAAAAAACTTGCAAATTTAAGCAATAAGGTATATATTTTGTTTGTTATGTTGAATTATCCCTTACGGTTAGGGAGTTGGATTTGTTTGGATTATAAGGAGGAAAGAGAGAATGAATACTGATATCAAGACTGATGTGAAGAAGGCTGCCGATAAGGTTGCCGCTAAGACTGCCGAGGTAAAGGAGACTGTAACAACAAAGGTTCCCGAGGCTGCTGCTAAGGCCGCTGATACAACCAAGAAGGCTGCCAAGGCTGCTACAACAACTGCTAAGAAGACTGCCAAGAAGGCTACTACCGCAGCAAAGAAGACAGCTGATAAGGCTGCTACCGTTAAGACAAAGCTTGTTGCAGAAGTTTTTATCCAGTATCAGAATAAGGAGATCACTGCAGAGGATATCGTTGGAAGAATCAAGGCTGCATATGAGGCGGAGGGCAAGAAATCATCCGCTATCAAGAGCCTTCAGGTATATGTTAAGCCCGAAGAGAACGCTGCTTATTATGTGATCAACATGAAGAACGCAGGTAAGGTAAACCTTTACTAAGATTTGTTACAGGCAGCTATGGCGGAATTGGCATACGCGCATGATTCAGGTTCATGTCCATATTACTTGGGTGTGGGTTCAAGTCCCACTAGCTGCACTGCAAATCTCAAAATATTATAAATTTTTTAAAAATGTGCTTGCATTATCAATTTGGTTGTGTTAATATACAACACGTGCCAAAGAGCACGGATTTCGCAGTCGTGGCGGAATTGGCATACGCGCTAGACTAAGGATCTAGTCCATATTGCTTGGGTGCGGGTTCAAGTCCCGCCGACTGCACGAGGGATTGGTTTTCCAATCCCTTTTTTATTGCCCGGTTGGGCGATAAACTAAAGCCGTGAGTTCGTAACCATCCTCACGTAAAACAAAACTAAGGAGAACAAACAAATGAAAAAAAGATTCGGTGCGGTATTCATCGCACAAGCAGGAGCAATTGCGGCACTTTATGTCGTGCTCACCTACCTTTGCAACATTCTCGGCTTAGCCAATAATGTTATTCAGGTAAGATTCTCGGAAGCACTTACCATACTTCCTATTTTTACACCGGCGGCAATTCCCGGACTTGCAATAGGATGCCTTATCAGCAATATCGTAAACGGATGCATTATCTGGGATATTGTTTTCGGTACGATAGCAACATTGATCGGCGCGGTAGGAACATACCTTCTCAGAAGGGTGAAATGGCTTGGCCCCATTCCTCCGATCCTTGCAAATGCGATTGTAGTCCCGCTTGTACTTATTTACGGATATCAGGTTCCGGATGCATACTTTTTCTGCGTTGCCACGGTTACGGCAGGAGAAGTGATCTCATGTGGAGTGCTCGGAATACTGCTTATGCTCGGGCTTTGGAGAGTTCGTTATACACTTTTTCCGGCGCTTGCATATGATCCCGTTATGACGCCGCCGTCGAAAAAGTCGGTTAACGAAGCGCCTGCAGGCTCACATACAAATGCCTGATTGGGCTTAGTTTATTACCGGAAAAGCGTAAAAAAACACTTTTCATATCGGCGTCAATGTGGTATAATCTCAACAGATTTTTTTGAGGAGGCTTGTTATGAAGCATATTAAGACAATTACTACCAAGGACCTTAAGGAAACAGTTAAGAAGGGCGGATGCGGCGAATGCCAGACATCATGCCAGTCTGCTTGCAAGACATCTTGTACAGTAGGTAATCAGAGCTGCGAGAATAATTAGTTATAGCATTTAGTTAACAGATTATAAGAGAGTGCTACAGTTGGATGTAGAATTTCTGTGGCACTCTCTTATTTTGGCGCAGGAGGGTATTATGATTCACCAGTACAGGAACAATGGCTATAACATTGTTCTGGATATTAACTCTGGCAGCGTCCACGTGGTTGATGAGATAGTGTATGATATGATCCCTGTTTATGAGGGGAAGACGGTCGATGAGATCGTTGCTCATTTTAAAGGGACTTACAGTGAAGAGGATCTTCGCGAAGCTTATGCGGAGATTACAGAACTTAAAGAGGCGGGAGTTCTTTTTACCGAAGATATCTATGAGAAGGCTATCGATGCTTTTACCGATCAGAAGGCCAAGAGCAATATAGTTAAGGCAATGTGCCTGCATATTACTCATGATTGCAATCTTGCCTGCAAATACTGTTTTGCGGAAGAGGGTAAATATCACGGTGAGAGAGCCATTATGAGCGAGGAGGTCGGCAAGAGGGCACTTGATTTTCTTGTTGCCAATTCGGGAATGAGGCGTAACCTTGAGGTCGATTTCTTTGGCGGCGAGCCGCTGCTTAACTGGAAGACCATCAAAGCGCTTGTTGAATATGGAAGAGAACTTGAGAAGACACATGACAAAAAGTTTCGTTTTACACTTACAACTAACGGCGTGCTTCTCAATGATGAGATAATAGAATATGCAAACAAAGAGATGGGTAATATTGTTCTTTCGGTGGACGGACGTAAGGATGTCCACGACAGGATGAGACCTTTCCGTAACGGAAACGGAAGTTACGATCTTATAATGCCCAAGTTCCACAAGGTTGCGGATTCGCGTAATCAGAGCAATTATTATGTGCGTGGAACGTTTACACATTATAATCTTGACTTTTGCGATGATGTGCTGAGTCTTGCGGACCAGGGCTTTAAGCAGATTTCCGTTGAGCCGGTTGTCGCAGAGTATGATATGGATTATGCTCTTAAAGAAGAGGATCTTCCGAAGCTTTTTGATGAGTATGACAGACTTGCGAAAGAGATGATCAAGAGAGAGAAGGAAGGCAGAGGCTTTAATTTCTTTCATTTTATGGTTGATCTCACAGGCGGTCCTTGCGTATACAAGAGGCTTTCGGGCTGCGGCTGCGGTACGGAGTACCTTGCGGTTACACCTTGGGGCGATTTTTATCCCTGCCATCAGTTTGTCGGACATGAAGAGTTCAAGATGGGTGATGTCTTTGAAGGCAAGCTCGATCAGGATATAAGGACGCGTTTCAATTACAGCAATGTTTACACTAAGGAGAAGTGCAAGGACTGTTTTTGCAAGTTCTACTGCAGCGGCGGATGTGCTGCAAATGCGTATAATTTTAATGCAAGCATCGACGAGCCTTATGATATCGGTTGTCAGCTTCAGCGTAAGAGAGTCGAGTGCGCGCTTATGATAAAATGTGCACTTGCCGAGGAAGGCGTTGAAGCGACTG
>CAKZZH010000067.1 GCA_937885345.1 uncultured Lachnospiraceae bacterium
TATTGTAATATATCTTCAATCCCTAAACAAACTCTTAATATAGAAAAATATTTTGCATTGTCTGATATAAAGTTATATAATACATATGTATGTTTATAAGGAAAAGTGTGAATGTATATGAGGGATATTTAGAAAGGTTGAGTAAAAATGATTAAAAAATTTCTTAAACACAATTCCGGCTTGTCTCTGGTAGAACTTATAGTTGTTATTTCGATCATGGCTGTTCTTACCGGTTTCCTTGCCCCCACTCTTGTTCATCAGATCAAGAAACAACGTGAAGAAAGTTTCAAAAATGATGCTTCCAAAGCATTGTCCACCATCGAATCTCTTGGTGTTGATTCCGCTGTAGAGGATTATGAGATCGCTGCGGCTAATATTCAGAAGGTACTAAGGTCCAACTACCCTTCCGCTTCCGTTGAATATTCATATAAAGGCGGAACGACGGCTGAAAGCGACGGATCATACAAAGACGGCAGAGCTGCCGTTGATGCTGTATATTTTGCCGAGAATAACAGATATGCGGTATATGATGCCGATCATAATCTTGATGTAGCCGAAGGTGAACTTAAGACTTATGCGGTCGGTGATGAGGAAGGCGGCAGCGTTACTTATACTTGTGATGCGAACGGCTGGATCTGGAATATCAATAATGAAACCCATGCCCACAAAATATATGCTTCTCTTATTGAAAACTCCAACGGAGTTACAATAGTTTCATGGGAATACAATAATAAAACCACTCAGGAAATCGAGGAAACCACAGAGGATACCTCAGGCGGCGAGAGCGGTGGTTCTTCCGATCCTGTTACAGCATCCTGCAAGGTTACTTTTTCAACAAACGGCAAGGGAACATTTACTAACGGCAATACTTCTGTAGGCAAGAATGTATCAGCCGGCTCGACTGTTACCGCTCCCAGTGATCCCGAAGCTGAAGGTCATACATTCAGCGGATGGTATACAGACACTTCATGCACCGCAGCATATGATTTCAGTGCTGCTGTCTCAGGTGATTTTACACTTTACGCTAAATGGACACCTCTTACATATACCATCACCTGGAAAGATCATGCCGGTTCGGTTCTTGCTACCGATACTGTTTATTACGGAATCGTTCCTTCATACAACAGAGCAGATCCGGATCCCTATGAAGATGCTGAAAACACTTACACCTTTACCGGATGGACACCTTCTGTTACGGCAGTTACCGGTGATATGACTTATACAGCCGTTTATACCAAAACGCCCAAAGTTGAATATTGCACAGTTAAATTCGTTAACTACAACGGTTCTGTTCTGCAAAGCAGTGAAGTTGTAAAAGGAGCAACTCCTTCTTACACCGGTACTGAACCCACCAAACCAAGTGATACCAATTATAAATATGTATTTGCCGGGTGGAACCCTTCTGTTTCAGTAGTTACAACCGATACTGTTTATACCGCACAGTATACTCAGGTATCTATAGCTACACCTTCATACACCGTTAACTTCTATAATAACGGTCATGGAACCGCTCCCGAATCTCAGACTGTTATCAAAGGATGGTATGCAACCGAGCCCACTGCTCCTACCGCTGACCATTATGATTTCGGTGGATGGTATTTGGAAAGCTCCTGCAAGAATAAATATAATTTCAGCACCGCTGTAACAGGTAATGTTAATCTGTATGCCAAATGGACCGAAAAGACTAAGTATACGGTTACATTCTACAAATCAGGAAAATCAGCATATTATTCACAAACGGTTTATGCCGGTGAATGTGCGATCGATCCTGGTGCTCCTGATTCTTCTCCTTATTCTTCAAGCTACTATTATTTTGTAGGTTGGAGAACATCATCTAACGGCAGCACTCTGTTTGATTTTACAACACCTATCACAGGTGATCTTAAACTTTATGAATATTGGGTTAGCAGAAGTACCAAGTGCACTGTTTATTTCAACTCTAACGGTCATGGCTCTGACAGCAGTGAAACTGTATATGTAGGAGAAACGGTATCATCCAAGACTCCTACTGCCAAAGGATGGATATTCGGCGGATGGTATAGGGATTCATCCTGCTCCACAGCATATGATTTTACAAAACCCGTAACTTCAACATTGTATTTGTATGCATTATGGACCAAGGATCCTAATTATAATCCGACTGCACTTGAGATATTAAGTGACTATAGCTCCGGACAATACAATGCTGCAATTTCCGCTCTTTACGATGCGGGATATTATGCAGATACATCTTATACATATTATTATGGAGGAATAAGATATATATATGTATATACCGGCCCTGATGTTTCGACATTAACGTACAATAATTATAGCTATTCTAAATATTATGCATATATAACTGCAAGCAATTTTGACACATATTACTACAATAGCAGTAGCGAAACTTGGATAAAGACTTCTACATCAAGTTACGATAATGCATATATCTTCAGAACAACCAACAGTGACGGCTCCTACTCATATGAATTTGATCGCCAATAAATTGATCAGCCCCGGTCAAATGACCGGGGTTTTTTGTTACCATAGTGATATACATAGCATTTCAACAGAAGCACAAAATCCCCGGTCTCATATGAGACCGGGGATCATAGCTTGTAGGGGAATCGAACCCCTGTTTCCGCCGTGAGAGGGCGGCGTCTTAACCGCTTGACCAACAAGCCATACAAACAATCGGTTAAACCTTTTATTTGATATCACCGTTTGCCGACGACTTGGTTATAATACTATAAATCAGTGATAAATGCAAGCACTTTTTTAAATATTTTTCTATCTATTTTTATTCTTCTTTAATCCGCCGATGATCCGAAATAATCAAATAAGGATATCTGATTCTGTTCCGGAAGGCCGGTCAGAATATCAAGCTTCTTAAGAAGCTCCGCATTCGTCTTGGTAACCTTTGTTCTTCTTATAAAGTCCTCAACCGACTTAAAAGGTCCTTCTGTCGCTGCAAGCATAATACCGTCCGCGGCAACCGTACCAAGTCCGTCAATCGAGTTAAAAGGAGGTAAAAGCTTGCCGTCAACGATCTGGAAATTACGCGAGTGAGACTTGAACAGATCGATCGGCAGGAACTCGAAACCTCTCGCGTACATTTCCTGCACGAGCCTCATATTCTTGAGCTGACCCTCTTCCTTATTGCTGATGGTATTGTTATCCGCTTTGATCTTATACGAATTGATAAAATAATCCAGTTTCTCTTTACCGAAGCACATAAGCTCATACGAGAAATCATCCGCTCTAATACTGTAAAATGCGGCATAATAAGCCAGAGGATAGAATACTTTACAATACGCTACCCTCCACCCCATCATTACATATGCGGCGGCATGGGCCTTCGGGAACATATACTGGATTTTCTCGCAGGACCAGGTGTACCATTCGGGAACACCGTGAGCAAGAATATCCTCTTTCCACTCTTCCCATCTCTTCTCTTTCCCCTTGGCTACTTTACCCTTACGGACAGCCTCCATGATATTGAAGGCTTTCTCGGGTTCGATGCCCTTGCCGATCAGGTAGGTCATAATATCATCACGGGTACATATAGCCTCCGAAATCGTTGCCGTGCCTTCGAGAATAAGCGTCTGGGCATTACCGAGCCATACATCAGTACCATGGGACAATCCGGCGATCCTGACAAGATCGGAGAAATGCTTGGGCTTGGTATCTATAAGCATTTGCATTGCAAAATCGGTACCGAATTCAGGTATTCCGAGGCAACCGAGCTTGGTGCCACCGATATCATCGGGAGTAATTCCAAGCGCCTCTGTATTCTGGAACAAGCTCATAACCTCGGGAGAATCTAGAGGTATCTCCTTGGGATCGAGTCCGGTAAGATCCTGGAGCATTCTGATCATGGTAGGATCATCATGCCCGAGTATATCAAGCTTAAGAAGGTTATGATCGATACTGTGGTAATCAAAATGTGTTGTTATGATATTGCTGGACATATCATTTGCAGGATGCTGAACAGGCGTAAAAGTATTGAGCTCTTCACCGTGAGGAAGAACTATGATCCCGCCCGGATGCTGTCCCGTAGAACGCTTTACGCCGAGGCATCCGCCGATTATCCTGTTAATCTCACATTCTCTCTTACGAATACCCTTCTCTTCGAAATATTTCTTAACATAGCCGTATACCGTCTTATCCTGAAGAGAACCTACGGTTCCTGCTTTATAAGTCTGGCCCGCACCGAAAATAACCTCGGTATATGCATGCGCCTTTGCCTGATACTCACCCGAGAAATTCAGGTCGATATCCGGCTCCTTATTACCCTTAAATCCAAGAAATGTTTCAAAAGGAATGTCAAAGCCGTCCTTCTTAAGCTTCTTGCCGCATTTAGGGCAGTTTTTATCGGGCATATCACAACCGGCACCGCCGGCAAATGCCTTAACCTCATCGGAATCAAAATCCACATAATAACAGTTCGGGCACAGATAGTGAGGGCTGAGCGGGTTAACCTCGGTAATTCCGGCCATTGTAGCGGCAAACGAGGATCCTACGGAACCTCTCGAGCCAACCAGATATCCGTCCTCATTGGACTTCCAAACAAGCTTCTGCGCGATAATGTACATAACCGAATAGCCGTTGGAAATAATGGAATTGAGCTCTCTCTCAAGTCTGGCGCTGACAACCTCGGGAAGTTTGGGACCGTATATCTCGTAAGCCTTGTTATAGCAGATCTCACGAAGCGTCTCATCGGAATTGGGAATGACGGGAGGACATTTATCCGGACGTACCGGCTCGATCCTGTCGATCATATCAGCGATAAGATTGGTATTGGTAACAACAACCTCGTAAGCTTTATCCTCGCCGAGATACATAAATTCATCAAGCATCTCCTCCGTCGTTCTAAGATAAAGAGGCGGCTGAGAATCTGCATCGTCAAAGCCCTGACCCTTCATAAGAATTTTTCTGTAAAGTTCGTCCTCGGGATTAAGAAAATGCACATCACAGGTTGCAACAACCGGCTTACCGAAATCTTCGCCAAGCTGAACGATTCTTTTATTCATCTCAATAAGGTCGTTATTGTCCTTAATATTCTCATATTTCTTGTGCCCCTCCTTGTCCACGGTGTCCACAAGATATCTGTTATTGCCGATGGGCTGAATCTCCAGATAATCATAGAAACTGACAATTCTGGCAATCTCCTCGTGCGTAACGCCCCTCATAAGTTCCTGATAAAGCTCGCCTTCGGAGCAGGCACTGCCGACAATAAGACCCTCCCTGTGCTTATTAAGTTCGCTCTTGGGAATGATCGGATGCCTGCTAAAATACTTAAGATGTGACATCGAAATAAGCCTGTACAGATTCACCCTTCCGGTCTCATTCTTGGCAAGAATGATAACATGATGAGTCTTGCCCTTACGGACCGAATTGACATTGAATTCTTCAATATCGTTGATCTCGTCAAAAGTCTTGATACCCATCGACTTAAGTCTTGCGATAAGTGCCTCATAGATATTGCCGCAGCAGATCGAGTCATCTACGGCTCTGTGGTGGCTTATAAGGACAACATTCAGCTTCTTGGCAACATTATCAAGGGTATATTTACCGAGCTCCGGCATGAGCGCTCTGGCAAGGTTAACAGTGTCTGCGACCGTATAATCAAGCTTAAGGCCAAGTATTTTATCCGCCTTCTCCTTGATAAAAGACACGTCGAACTGCGCATTATGCGCAACCATTACAGCACCATCGCAAAATCGTATAAAATCCGGAAGGACCTGCTCTATCGTTCTCGCATTCTCGACCATCGAGTCGTTAATATGTGTAAGTTCCTCAATATTAAACGGAATGGGTATCTCGGGATTGACAAATTCCATGAATCTGCCGACCTCTTTACCGTTCTCGTATCTGACCGCACCGATCTCTATGATCCTGTCATTAACGGGCGAAAGGCCTGTAGTCTCAAGGTCGAAAGCAACATAGGGAGCGTCAATGCTCTGACCTTTGGAATTGTCAATGATCCTTCTGAGATCATCCGCAAGATAGCCTTCTACACCGTATATTATCTTAAAATCCGCCGAAATCTTACCATCCTGTTGAGCGTGAAGCGCACCTGTAAAAGCCTGCACATTACCGTGATCGGTAATCGCAAGCGCTTTATGTCCCCACGAATCGGCCTGTTTAAGAATATCCGCAACATCCGAAACCGCATCCATTTCGCTCATCTTGGTATGGCAGTGCAATTCAACTCTCTTATTAAGCGCTCTGTCCATTCTCTTCTCACGGAAATCGGAGATTTTACGGATGCCGTTAACATTGCCCACAGTAAGCTGACCACTCCAGCTATCGATGGTGGTTACACCCTTGACTTTGATGAACATACCGTCCGAAAGCAGGCCCTCCATCTCCTTCTTCTGCTCGGGTTCGAGGAACATTTTACACTGGATGGAATCGGTAAAATCCGTAACATTAAAGGTGTAGATATATTTGCCGGATCTGAGTTCTCTGTATTCGGATCCGAATACCTGTCCACGAAAAATTATATCTCCCATCTCCCCGATCACTGAGGAAAGTAGGGTGACATCCCCGTCAAAATCACGTCCGTACAAAACATCGGGGTCGTCGCTGTATCTTAAGGATCTTGGCTTCCCGGAATATCGACTCTTGTCAGAAGTTCCGGCACTTACAGTGTCCGAAATCCCCGCACTCTCAGCATCTGCGGGCACGTTTCTATTTTCCACTGTCTTATCGGCAGGCACATTTTTATTTACCACTGTCTTATCGGCGGGCTGAATGCCGTCAGATGCGGCTGTACCTTTATGATCCTTGATAAGAGACTGCTGTGATGAAATCTCTTCAATAAGCTGCTCGCATCTGTGTCTTGATTCCTGAGATTCCCTTGATTCAGGCATTTTCTTAAAGGAAACCTTTACCTCTACATCAAAGCCGAATTTGTAGGACATTACATTAACAATGTACAGCTTTATATCCTCGACAAAGCTGTGGTTTATAAAATCATCGCTAAATTCCAAAGAGATATATTTGCTTTGGTTATCGTCCTGTAAAACCGATATTTCCGAATTCTTGAAAAGCGTTGCAAGCATCATGCCCTTATTCTCAAGATCTCTTAAGAAACTGGGAGTATACTCCTTAATGATATTCTCAATATTATATACGGAGGGCAGATCGAAACGATCGATTATTCTCACGGAAACACTTGAAAGCGGATCGATCTGTCGCTTTATCTGCGTCTGGATATCATCAACAACCGCCCTGGGAACAAGCCTGTTAAATGTAAGAAATATCCTGAGTTCCTTACCATCAGAGGTCCTGGTTATCTTGGTAACCGTAACATCCTTCATGATCGTTTTAAGATTATCTTTGAGTTTTAATGTAGGAAACACATCAAGAAACATTCTTGATGTGTTGTCCGAAATATTATCTTTAATGTTATCCATTAAATCAACCCTTCCAATTATCAAGCTCTTTTTGGAGAGCACCCAAAAGTTCACTTTCAGGCATAGTCCTTATAACTTCGCCCTTCTTAATAAGAAGCCCCTTGCCGTCACCTCCGGCAATTCCTATATCCGCTTCCTTCGCCTCTCCCGGACCGTTAACCGCACACCCCATAACAGCAACGGTTATATCAAGATCATAACCTGTAACAAGGCTTTCAACCTTATTTGCAAGCCCAATAAGATCAATATGCGTTCTGCCGCAGGTAGGACAGGAAACGACATCGATTCCGCCCTTTCTAAGCCCCAAAGTCTTAAGGATCAGCTTGGCACTCTTAATCTCTTCTTCGGGAGCGCCCGTAAGAGATACTCTGATCGTATCGCCGATACCCTTTCCGAGTATCATACCCAGTCCGACTGCAGATTTGATATTGCCGGAATATACCGTTCCGGCCTCCGTAATACCCACATGCAAAGGATATGAACATTTATCCGCAATAAGTTCATAAGCCTCTGTACACATAAGAACATCCGAAGATTTAATGCTTACAACAATATCGGTAAAATCAAATCTCTCAAGTATCGAAACCTTATCAAGTGCACTCTCAACAAGCCCCTGCGCCGTTACATGGCCGTATTTCTCAAGGATCTCCTTCTCAAGTGACCCCGAATTGACACCGACACGAATAGGAATATGATGAGCCTTGGCACAGTCAACAACTGCCTTAATACGGTCTTCTCCGCCTATGTTACCCGGGTTGATCCTTATCTTGTCGGCACCGTTCTCGATTGCGGCGATAGCCATTCTATAATCAAAATGGATATCGGCAACAAGCGGGATATGTATATGCTTCTTGATCTCACGAAGTGCCTCAGCTGCAGCCATTGTAGGCACCGTAGACCTTACGATCTCACAACCGGCCTCTTCAAGTCTGAGTATCTGGTCTACCGTAGCCTTGACATCTTCGGTAGGGGTATTCGTCATTGACTGGATCAATATCGGATTACCGCCACCGATAACTCTGTCCCCTATTTTAATTATTTTAGTATTATCTCTGTACAATTTTTTGTACTGCCACTCAAAATGTGTTTAAACATACACAACACATCGAGAAATTGAAGCCCTCACGGGTACTTCTTACTGCTTCAACGTGTATGCTTTGGTGGTTACAAGTAACACACTACTCACAAGTTCTTGTACACTCCACAGTCGTTAATTCCCGAAATAGCCTTCGGTACATACTTACATTTGCTTGTTTATGCAACTTTGTAAGTTTTGGCATCTCTTAAATTAAGACTTGCGTTAAAATCTCTATCCTCAACATAACCACATGAACAGCGATATATTCTATCTGAAAGTTTTAAATCTTTCTTGATAGAACCACAGCAGTGACATAGTTTAGATGATGGGTAAAATCTGTCTACAACTCTTAGTTCAATTCCATTATCATCACATTTTGTTTTAAGCTTAGTCCTAAACTCATAGAATTTCAGCGACGCAACAGCTTTTGAAAGATGTCTGTTCTTCATCATACCTGTAACATTCAAATCCTCAATCGTTATATAAGATGGCTTGGTTTTCACTATCTCAGCTATTGTTTTGTTGATGTAATCAGTACGGATATTGTCTATCCTATGATGAAGTTTCTGTACTTTGAGTTTTTGTTTTTGTATATTTTTCTGAGTGGACTCTCCTTTCTTAAAATTTTCATACTTGCGTGATAGACACCTTTGTTCTCTACGCAGTTGTTTTTCAATTTTTCTTAGTCTTGCTGACTTATTGATATTCTTGTATGTTTTCCCATTTGAAACAATCGCCAAGTCTTTCAAGCCTAAGTCAATTCCTATACCGCCATTGCTATTATTGGCAATCTTGACATCATGAATTTCAACAAGGACTGATACGTAGTATCTGTCTGCTTTGATGGATACTGTACCGCTTTTGATTTTCCATCCGTCTTTAGTTGTAGGTAAATAGCCCTTTTCTTTAAGACGTATCCAACCTAAAGTCGGTATGTTTAGTCTATGTCTTTCGCAGCGACAATCCTTTGGATTGTTCTTTACAAAATACATTTTTATATCTGACTTGCCTTTCTTTTTGAAATTTGGAAAAGCACTTTGATGTTTGAAAAACCTTGTAAAAGCAGTGTATCCATCTTCAATAGATTTCTTTACGGCTTTTGAATATGCTTCCTTAATCCATACTTTGTCAGGGTTATTAGGAATATATTCATTATTAAGCCATACACTAAAACTCTTGCCTGTCATGAACTTCTCACCTTTATCATGCAAAGATTTGTTATGACCAAGATAGAAGTTGTAGACATATCTACAGGTACCAATTGTCTTGTTAATCTTGGTTTTCTGCTCGACTGTCGGATTTATTTCCGTCTTGAAGCTCTTTAGCAATTTCTTCATCCCCTTCTATTTGTTTTTTATACTTACGAAGTCCATACAACCTACAAGAAAACACATGGAGTATTGAAACAATGTCCTGCACGAGTTCTTCTTGTGGTGATAGTTCTTCATTATTCACTTCCACTATGGTTGTATTAAACTTCATACAGAATTTTTCAAACCAATCATAGCCAAATCTGATAAATCTATCTTTGTGAGTAACTATGATAGTTTTGATTTTTTGTTCCATCACTTCATCTAATAATTGTTTCCATTTTTGTTGTATGCAATATAATAAT
>CAKZZH010000068.1 GCA_937885345.1 uncultured Lachnospiraceae bacterium
TTTTTTCACACGCCCTTTGATTATCAGATTTACTTTATCCGAGTTGCTTTATGTCTTATCCGATTTGGCTTTGAGACGCTTCTCGCGTCTTTTACGTCTGGCATCGAGCTGCTTCTCTTTGATCTTGGCAACGCCTTCTTCATCGGTAAGTTTAACGATCCTTACGGCGTAGAACAGGCCCTCCGGAGTCTTCCTGACTTTAATGCGGCCCTTGACATAGCCGTGCTTTTGGCATGAAGCAACACAGTAATATTGCTTTTGATTGCCGGAAAACCAGTGTATTTTCTTGCGAAGTGTCTCGCCGCAGGCGGGACATTTCGTTACTCTTAAAGTATTATTGGCGATAAGCTTCTCTTTGTCGTTAAATCCCTGTGAAACGAATTTGGTGTAATTACCGAAATTCAGTGTGAATTCTTCTTTGGAGCATGCGGGAATCCTGTAATTGTCGACTGAAGTATATATGCTTACTTTATCGAAGTCCATAGCCTGAAAGATCTGCACGGTATATCTGGCATCCCCGAAAGCGGAGTGATATGTGAGATTCTCGGGGATCGAAAGTCGCTGCGTCGCGGTCTCAAGTGACATTCTGCTCTTGCCGTCATCATAACAGAGACTGAAGGATTTCTGCAGATCGTAAAATACAAAAGGAAAAGGAAAGGAATGTTCCACCCCGAAAAAGTCGCAATTACGCTGAAGCTCCGTAAGGTCCGAAGGTCCCCATGTGCAGAAAATATAATCGCCGTCTTCGGCGCACCAGTTGAAGAATTCACGAACGGTCTCGGGGAAAGATTTGCCCTTGTCGAGCTCCTTCATCGTGGTTTTGATTATATCCCTGGTGATGTAATGAAGCTGCCTGTATACGCGTGGCGAAACATTGCGGTTGAAGGTGCCGGTGATCTTCTTTCTGTCATTAAGGCGCACTGCACCGATCTCCACGATTTCAAAGGGGAGAAGTGGATTCTCTCTGGATTTGCCCGAAGGACACTGATTCCATTCCAGGTCCAGCACAATGTAGTTCATGAAAAAAATACCGCCTTGTTCTGCCGATGTGGCACGCTTAATTCAAATAAATACTAAATCATAATCGGATAAATGGCAACAACTTCATAGAATAAAAGGAAATATTTTTCAAAGAGAGATGTGAACATTTTATTGACCGAGGGGGCGCAAATTACTATACTAAAATAGGTTTATAATTCTTTTACAAGGGGATCACTCAAATGGCTATCAAAATTATTATGTTGGTACTCTTTTTCGGAGTCATGATCGCAGTCGGCATTATCTGCCGCAAAAAGACTACGGATGTTAACGGCTTCGTTCTTGGCGGAAGAAGCGTAGGCCCGTGGCTTACGGCCTTCGCATACGGAACGAGCTATTTCTCGGCAGTTATTTTTATCGGATACGCCGGACAGTTCGGATGGAAATACGGTATCGCTTCCACCTGGATCGGACTTGGAAACGCGCTTATCGGTTCATTGATGCCCTGGTTTATTCTCGGAAGAAGAACGAGGGTAATGAGCCAGCATCTCGATTCTGCAACCATGCCTGAATTCTTCGGGAAAAGATACGATTCCAATGCTCTTAAGATTGCGGCATCCTTCATCGTTTTCATTTTCCTGATTCCTTATACCGCATCTTTATATAACGGATTATCAAGGCTTTTTAACATGGCATTTGATATACCCTATGAAATATGCATCATCGCAATGGCGGTACTCACGGGAATATACGTAATCGCGGGCGGATATATGGCAACCGCGATCAATGATTTTATACAGGGTATCATAATGCTCTTCGGAATCGTTGCGGTCATAATCGCCGTTCTTAACAGCCACGGCGGACTCTTTGAATCGCTCAAGGAACTCTCGCAGGTTGCAAGCACATCTGCCGACGGTCCTGTCGGAGAAGGAACCGGAATCTTCAACTCCTTCCTGGGCCCCGATCCATTAAACCTTCTCGGGGTTGTAATCCTCACATCCCTTGGAACATGGGGACTTCCACAGATGGTGCAGAAATTCTACGCCATCAAGAGTGAGAAACAGATTAAGAAGGGCGCCATCGTTTCGACAGCATTTGCGATCGTTGTAGCCGGCGGAAGCTATTTCCTTGGCGGATTCGCAAGAATCTCAGGCCTTACCGCAGACAGTGTAAAATCGCTCGGATACGATGCGGTCATCCCCGAGATGCTCTCAAGTCTTCCCGAGATACTTCTCGGACTTGTCGTAATCCTTGTATTATCGGCATCCATGTCGACGCTTTCATCACTCGTGATCGCGTCAAGCTCGACACTTACGATTGATTTTATAAAAGGCAATATCGTTAAGAAGATGGACGATAAAAAGCAGGTCCTCTTTATCAGAATCCTTATCGTGATATTTATACTTATTTCGGCGGTGATCGCACTTGTTCAGTATAAGAGCAATATAACCTTTATTGCGCAGCTTATGGGTGTTTCATGGGGAGCTCTTGCAGGTGCCTTCCTTGCGCCTTTTATGTATGGCCTATACTGGAAGAAAGTCACCAAGCCTGCCGTATGGTGCAGCTTTATATTCGGCGCGGGTGTTATGCTTCTGAATATGTTTTTGAGACAATATTTCCCTGCGTTTCTTCAGTCACCGATCAACTGCGGTGCTTTTGTAATGATCGCAGGACTTATCATAGTACCCGTTGTTTCGCTTTTTACCAAAAAGCCTGACGCAGCCAAGGTCGAAGCTATTTTCTCCTGCTATGACAAGACCGCTGTGGTTAAGAAGAGCCAGGATCTCGGTGACGAAACGGAAGAGGTAACGCTTAAAAACGAATGAAAACGGGAGGTGTTTTAATTGGAGAAGGTGGATTTATTTAAGGGAATTGATGAGGCGCAATTGCCTCTGATCGCCGATGCACTGGATTTTGCCGCGCATGCAGACACGCTCGCCCTCTTTGCGAAGCGACTTAAGGATAAGCTGATGCAGGCACATCCCGGCAAAGCAGGGCGTTTCAACATTGTGTATGACAGACCTAATGAGAATCTGCAGTCGCAGGAGGAATTCATTTGGCGCATACTCAGCGCGATCTCGGAGAGAAAACTTCTTAAGCTTCAGAACGGTAAAATCGGTGATGACCGTTATCAGGAAATCCTGCCTGTCTGCATAGTGCAGGATTGCTCGATCGGCCGTAATTATCTTATGGGTTATTCCGAAGAGAAGGAGAAGGCCCTCGTCCTTCGTTTGGACAGGATCCGCGATCTTAAAATATCCTCCAAGGACTACCACATAGACATCGACAATGATGACTATGTTCTGAACGAACTCGACAAAGTCTGGTATCACCTCGTCGAGGATGCCTGGAATGTCAGCGTGACCAACGAGAAATATCATGTGATCATAGATTTTACAAAGCAGAACAATATCCTCTATCGCCTTGAGTGCGAGCAAAGACACGGCATCATTACCGAAATCGAAGATGCATACCGCTTTGAAATCGACATCAATGACTGGAAAGAAATGCTGCCCTGGGTAATGAGCTATGGAAGCGACGCGCTCGTTATCGAGCCCGAACCCCTCAAGGACTGGGTTATCGGAGCATTCAAAAAAGGATTGGAGGGACTCAAATGATATATAATACCAAAGCACTCTCTTCCGAGGAGTCCGGAAACGATTACACCAAAGAAGAAGCGGTAATGCTTATGTATCTCGTAAACACAGGATATTTTAATCCTTTTATAAGCGAAGACGATCAGGGTGTTCTCCTCGACAATGCCGAAGAATACCTTGCAAGCGCCGGATACACCGCTGAAGATTTTGCCAAATATCTGATCCTTAAAGGCAAGAGCGCCGATCCCGACGATCTTATCGACGATGATTACCGTGATAAACTCGCCATGATCAATGACGCGATCGCGTCCGGCAGCGCCATCCGCTACAATTATGAATTTAACGGTAAAATAAAAAAGAGACTCATTCGCCCTAAGACGCTTCAGTTTTCTACCATAGACGGCAGGTTCCGCCTTATCGGTCACAGCGACAAAGGCCGCCTTATCCGTGCCTACATCCGACATATGACCGACATCGAAATCGTGGAAGATATGGGTGTATTTGACGAATCATCTTCAGATGGTTCGATATCGAACTATAACGGATACATGGTTGCCTTTAAAACCATCGACCCCATGGCTTTCGATGCTCTTATGACCAAGCTTCGTGACTGCCGCATCGAAACCTATGAGGACAATGGCGGCGATGCGCCCCTTCACGGCGCCAGGATATTCTACAACGATGTCGACGAGAAGGAGGTCATCAGCCGCCTCGAAGCCTATATTCACAAAATAACTCTCGATGACTCTCAGAGTTCATCCGATCAGGGGTGTGTAACGCGAACTGCTGAGGTGAAGAAGTACCTGAGGCAGAATATAGAAAGTGCGCTTCGCAGGCTTGCGTAACTGTGTGTAACTGTAACGGGCAATTTCTGATTGACTATCTTCTGCACAAATAGTATTATTTTTAAGGTGCGTTTCTATAACCTAATGAGGACGCAACGGGTTATTCCACATACAGAAGGAGATATAGAGATATGAAAATCAAAAAGTTATTGTGCGTTGCACTCACGACCGTTATGGCTCTCAGCCTTATGGCCTGCAGTGGCGGAAAAAAAGAGGATGTGTATCATGTGGGTATCTGTCAGCTTATTCAGCATGTGGCGCTTGATGCAGCAACACAGGGATTTAAGGATGCTCTTATTGAAGAATTCGGTGAAGGCAAGATCGTTTTTGATGAGCAGAACGCTCAGGGCGATTCCGCAACTTGTGCGACTATCGTAAATGGTTTTGTTTCAAACAATTATGACCTTATAATGGCTAATGCAACAGCAGCACTTCAGGCTGCAGCTGCGGCAACCGCAACTATTCCTGTTGTAGGAACTTCAATAACAGACTATGCAACCGCTCTCGGACTTAGCAATTTTAACGGAGTTGTAGGCGGTAACGTTACAGGTGCGAGCGACCTTGCTCCCCTTGACAAGCAGGCTGAGATGATTCAGGAACTTTTCCCGGATGCTAAGAAGATCGGCCTTGTATATTGCTCGGCTGAGGCTAACTCGAAGTATCAGATCGATGCAGTTAAGGGATATCTTGAGGGTATGGGATATACATGTACCGAGTATGCATTTGCTGATTCTAATGATATTTCTTCAGTTGTTACTCTTGCTACCGAGAATGAGGAAGTACTTTATATTCCTACAGATAATACAGCAGCAAACAATACAGAGATCATCAACAATATCTGCGAGCCCGCAGGCATTCCCATCGTAGCAGGTGAGGAAGGAATCTGTAAGGGTTGCGGAATTGCAACACTTTCTATCAGCTACTATGACCTCGGCGTTGCTACCGGTGAGATGGCTGCCAGCGTCCTTAAGGGTGGAGACATCTCAACAATGAAGGTTACTTATGCAGCCGCAACTACCAAGGAGTATGTTGCCGCTCGTGCTGAGAAGCTCGGAGTTACAATTCCCGACGGATATATAGCAATCGAGTAATCCTATACAATATCTGCAGCGCAGATTATATTTGAATTAAAATGTTCTAGACAGTTTTAAGGGGTATGAAATGGATATAACCGCACTTTTCAGTGCTATGCCGGGCGCGATTGCTCAAGGCCTTATCTGGGGTATCATGGCGATCGGTGTGTACATTACTTACAGAGTTCTTAATATGGCTGACCTTACCGTCGACGGTACCATGTGTACCGGCGGCGCCGTAATGGTCGTTCTTATGACCAATTTCAATATGAATATCTGGGTGGCGCTTCTTATCGCTACGCTTGTGGGAATGCTGGTCGGTCTTATGACCGGTGTGTTCCATGTTGGATTCGGTATACCCGATATTCTCGCGGGTATTTTATCGCAGATCGCTTTGTATGCGATAAATCTAAAGATAATGGGCAAGTCTAATGTACCGATCAATGTCGACAACTTCGGGCTTCTTGTATCACTTAGATATGTTAAAGTGCCTTTTGTGCATACTTTGGCATCGGGAGCGCATGTGCTTAATTCAATTGCGGTTATCGTAATATTTGTGATCGTGATAATCGCCGTATTGTACTGGTTCTTCGGAACCGAGATCGGTAGTGCGATGAGAGCGACCGGCTGCAATCCCAATATGGCAAGGGCTCAGGGGATCAACACGAATGTTTCCAAGATCCTTGGCCTTGTTATCTCGAACGGGATCGTTGCTTTATCGAGCGCGCTTCTTGCTCAGTATCAGGGCTTTGCCGATGTCAATATGGGACGAGGCGCCATTGTTATCGGTCTTGCGGCCGTTATCATTGGTGAGGCGCTTTTTTCCAAGATATTCAAGAATTTTGCACTTTCGCTTCTTGCTGTTGCGATCGGCGGGATCATATATTATGTGGTTATACAGATTATACTCTGGTGCGGATTCGATCCGAATCTCCTTAAGCTTTTCCAGGCGATCGTTGTTGCAATCTTCCTTGGATTCCCTTATTGGAAGAGGACCTTCTTCAATAAATCCAAAGTTGTCAGGAAGGAGGCTAAGTAATGGTTGAAATTAAGAATGTAACTAAAGTTTTTAATCCCGGAACCGTTAATGAGAAGCTTGCTCTCGACGGACTTAGTCTTAAGCTTGATGACGGTGATTTTGTAACGGTTATCGGTGGTAACGGAGCAGGTAAGTCCACGATGCTTAACGCTATTGCGGGTGTGTGGCCCGTGGATGCCGGTCAGATCATCATCGACGGCGTTGATGTTACCAAGACAAGCGAATTTCGCCGCGCGGCCTATATCGGACGTGTTTTCCAGGATCCTATGACGGGTACCGCAGCGACTATGGATATCGAAGAGAATCTTGCTCTTGCTTTCAGAAGAGGCCGCGCCAAGACTCTTGCGCCCCGTATTCATGCGGCAGAGCGAGATATGTACAAAGAGAAATTATCAATACTTGAACTTGGACTTGAGAACAGACTTACCACCAAAGTAGGGCTTCTCTCCGGCGGTCAGAGACAGGCGATCACACTTCTTATGGCTACGCTCAAGAAACCCAAACTTCTTCTTCTCGATGAGCACACAGCGGCGCTTGACCCCAAGACTGCGGCAAAGGTTCTTGAAACAACACAGCAGCTTGTTTCAAGGGATAATATAACAACAATAATGATCACGCATAATATGAAGGACGCTATAAAATACGGCAACCGTCTTATTATGATGAACAACGGAAACATCATTTATGATGTTCGCGGTGAAGAGAAGGCAAACCTTCACGTATCCGACCTTCTTGCCAAATTTACCGAGAGCAGCGGTCAGGAGCTTGATAACGACAGAATGATGCTTTCGTAGGATTAAAAAAGTATTTTACACATAATAAATACGAACAGGTGGCTGTGTGGCCACCTGTTTTCTTATATATAGTTCTTCTACTTGAATACGACCTGCACGAGAACCATATAAAGTGCGGTTCCGAGGCCGACGGATATAAGGATGTTTTTCTTCCACAGATATGTGCCGACAACGACAGCCGTGGCAATGATTTCAGGCAGCGCGAAGGGCCATGTGGTGACTGTGGTATTTCTGAAGCAGTATACGAGGAGCATTCCCATCGTTGCGCCCGAGAGGACTCTGCCGAGATACACAAGGAGCTTGGGCAGGGGCTTGTCTCCATGGAAAATAAGGAAGGGCAGTGCTCTCGTAAGGAATGTGACGACGGCGATTACCGCGATTATAAGAAGGCTGTGAGTTGTGTTAATCGGCATCGCATCTTGCCTCCTCTTTATTTGAAACCGGCGCAGGATCTGCGGCATCTTCCCGTTCATCTCCTATGACCTTGGTGATCAGAGGGCGGGCTGCGATCAGGACGACAGCTCTAACAACCATCGAAGGGATCAGGAAATTCTCGGGCCCGAATATGACAAGGCAGATCATCGCGCAAGCGAGACCGATAACGGAAGAGAGCCTGGTCTTTTTCTTGAGAAGATTGCTGAGCACGATAACTATGAAAAGTGCAGTCATCGAGAAGTCAACACCCTTGGTATTAAGGGGCACAAGCGTGCCGAAAATGTTTCCGATGAGTCCGCCGATTATCCAGTAGATTTGGTCGAGCAGGGTTATCGCAAAATAGAAATATCTCGGCGATTGCCCATTGGGAACGTCGTTACTTACGGTAAGCGAAAAGGTCTCGTCCGTGAGACCGAACATAAGGTAGGGCTTTGCTTTACCCATATTTTTATATCTTGTGAGAAGCGAGAGCCCATAAAATAAATGTCTCGCATTGATTATCAAAGTTATGACGGCGCAGCTTATAAGGCTTGCACCGCTTGCAAGAAGGTCGCATGCGGCATACTGCATGCTTCCGGAATATGTAAGAAGGCACATAAGAAGAGCCCACTGCGGACCGTAGCCCTTGCTGTTAAGGAGCAATCCGAAACCGAAGCCCAGTACGAGATACCCGGCCAGAACAGGCAAAGTTATAGGGAAGGCTGCTTTAAGCGCCTTCCCCAATAAGGATATTCTGTTTTTGAAAACTGACCGGTGCGTCATTTTATAATACCTTTATTAAATCTTCGAGAGTCTTTCTCTTGGGCGCTTCTGCGCCTTCGCCTTCAGTTCTGTAGCCCACGGCGATAAGGGCTGCAATCTCCTGCTCAGCGGGGATGCCGAGAAGCTCGGTTGCTTTGTCGATGTCGAAGATTCCCATAATAAGGGTATCTACGCCCTGATCGTAAAGCGAGAGGCAAAGGCTCTGGGTTGCGATTCCGCAGTCAAACATCTGCCAGCCCTTTTCCTTGGTGGTTGAGAAGCTTCCGTCTCTCTCATATCCGGAGCGCTCTCTTACCATAGCGGTTGCGATAAGTACAGGTGCCTGCTTGATGATGCCGCCGTTGTGGTTGCTGCTGCAGCACTCGTCTGCAATGCGGTCCTTAAGGGCTTTGTCCGTTACAACATAATATCTTGTTACTTGGGTGTTTTTCCAGGAAGGTGCGTAAGCAGCCGCAGCAATGGCGTTCTCGATGATCGCCATATCAACGGGCTTGTCCTGATAGCTTCTTATACTTCTTCTTTCCTTGATACATTTGATAGTTTCCATTTTATACCTCCGAATGTGTGATTCTGAATGATCATCCGTGCCGCGCGGACCCCAAATCCCAATCGCGGTACCGAATCATTGTAACATATCGCGCCTGTAATTGCTATATTTAAGTGCCGCGCATCTTAAAATATGATATAATAGCGAGGAAAAGCGACGCTGCGCTCGCGCAAGCGGAGGTTTGACGAGCATCCACATCGAGACGGCAGTCGAGATGGTATAATATTCAGGATTGTGTGTCCCGGCGCGAGCACAAATCAACTTATTAGGAGGAGAGAGTAATGTACGAATGTCCGGGGTGCGGGCAGGGGCTCAAATTCGATATCGACAGCCAGCAGCTTCATTGCGAGTATTGCGGGAATTATTATGATCCCGATGATTATGAACGCAGCAGGAATTCGGAGAATTTTGCGACCTATGACGCCAATGTGTTCGTATGTAATCAGTGCGGTGGTGAGTTTATAACGCCGGATGAAGGCGTGTCAACTTTCTGCAGTTATTGCGGAGCGCCCAATATTGTGGGCAACAAACTTACCGGAATCAAGCGCCCTGAGTACATGATTTCGTTTAAAATCAACAAGGACAAGTGTAAAGAAGCATATCTGAAGCGTACAAGGAAAGCCATATATACGCCGAGAGAGTTCAAAGACCCTGAGTTTCTCGATAGATTCAGGGGCCTTTATGTGCCTTATTGGATATACGATTTTGCGGTACAAGGCACTGTTAAGATGAAGGGTAAAAAATCCGAGCGACACGGAGACTATGTGACCACTTATACCGCTGAGGCCAGGGGTGCCGTTGATGCCACATATACGGGCATTTCTTTTGATGCCTCATCGACTTTTGATGATGACCTTGCAGCGCAGATCGCCCCCTATGATTTTACGCAGGTGAGGCCGTTTAACCCGACGATATTGTCCGGATTTTACGCGGATACGGAGGATGTTCCGTCTGAGGTGTACCTCGATGATACCGCGGAAATGGTGGCGCAGGAGGTTGCGACCAATTTCAGCAAGGAGCTTACGAGCGCCGGGTACGTGCCGAATGAGCTGAAGGCGGATGCTTTTGGCAAACAGCTTCCGTTGTTCAACAAGACTCCGAAGGGCGCGATGTTTCCGGTTTGGTTCCTGTCGTACAAGAAGGGCAACAAGGTTGCGTACGCCGTGGTTAATGGCGTGAACGGTAAAATGGCTTGCGACCTTCCCATCAGCTTCGGTAAATTTTTCTTCGGAACGGCGATCGTTACTGTGGCGGTTTTTGCGCTGCTCAATTTTATTATCGATATGACGGCGCCTGTGTCTGTGGTGTTTACGGCTATTTTATCGGTTATAATGTGCGTGCTCTGCATCGCCAACGGCAGGTCGCTCAGAGAAAAGGCGACGCGCGAGGACGATGAGGGATACATGTACAAGCAGGGCAGGCTTTCCGAGATGGACATCAAGGATAAGGCTTCGCGTAAAATCAAAAATGCCAAGCCGCGCAAGACTGCGGGCGCTGTCTTTGCGACGATTGTTACTATTATTTCGCTTTTTATACTTATGGGTACCGGCCTTATAACGCTTCTGGGATACCTTATGGCAAGGGGTTTTTTCGAGATTATTGTCGGCGTTATCCTTCTTTTGGTCGGCATCGTAAATCTGAAGAACTGCAAGAAGACTTTCTATATAATAAACTGCATAACCCTTATAATCGCGGGCATTGTACTTGCTTTCCATCCGGTTTCGGACATGTATTATTACGGTTCGGCGCTGGCGATCATCGTGACCATGATCCTCTCGGGACTCGAGATGTTCAAAGTTCACAACGAGCTTACGCTCAGGCCGCTTCCGCAGCTTAGCAAGGAAGGAGGAAGAGAACGTGACCAGTAGAATTCGTGTATTTTATAAAATGATTGCTTCCTCGAAGTGCGCAAGTGCGGTGCTGTCTTCCTCGAAGTGTGCAAGGACGGTGCTTGCTTCGGCACTTCTGCTGCTTCTTGTGGCGGGCGCAGTGCTTGGTTTTGCGGGTGTTTCGGTGTACGCGGATGATTTGGGCGATGTGAGCGCGAGCAGCGATTCCGATTCGGGTGTGGTCGGCATCAATCAGGAAACCGGCTACCGGGTTGTTATCGAGGACACGATCGACCTTCTGACAGATACGCAGGAAGAGGCACTTTATGAGGATATGTATCCGATCACACAGTACGGAAATGTTGCTTTTATGACGTACTACGGCAGCGATTCCGATTACGAGGAGGCTGCGGGACAGTATTGTAACAACACTTTCGGGCGCTACGCCAACGCGGTTGTGTTTGTTATTGATATGACTTATCGACAGCTTATTATTCATAGTGACGGCGATGTTTATGATGTGATCACTTCGGGTTATGCTACGTCGATAACCGACAACATCTATACTTACGCGACTGACGGCGATTATTATACTTGTGCTTCCATGGCTTACAGCCAGATTTACACAGTTCTTGAGGGCGGTTTTATTGCGAGACCGATGAAGTACATCTGTAATTTTCTGATCGCGGTCGGAGTCGGCGTGGTTGTGAATTTTATAATTGTTTTTGCAACATCCTCATCGAAGAGGGCGGGAGAAGCTGAGATTATTGGCGCAACGCAGCATTCATATGTTGCAAATGACGTAAAGATTTCCATTATCGATAAGAAAACCGTTTATTCTCCTCCGAGCAGCAGTAGCGGCGGCGGTAGCGGCGGCGGAGGCGGAGGCGGCGGCTCCTCAGGCGGAGGCGGCAGCCACGGCTTCTAAGTCCGATCAATATTATGAATTACAGCGGCCTGCCC
>CAKZZH010000069.1 GCA_937885345.1 uncultured Lachnospiraceae bacterium
AGCCTTTCCGCCTACAACAGGGTTGAGCTTTGAAACTTGAATGGGAGCTTCCTGCTTTACGATGCCTCCCTGAGGGAACTTGGCGCTGGGCTTCTGGCTCTTGCTGACCATGTTCACACCCTCTACGATGGCGCGCTGCTCCTTGACGAGCACCTTCAACACTTTACCCGTCTGGCCCTTGTCATTGCCACATAAAATATGCGTCTCTCCTCTTCTATCTCCTTTTCGTGAACAGACTTTTTGTGAGGGATGATACTCTCACAGGCATCTACGATATATACTTCATCAAACTCAAGACCCTTCGCTCCGTGCATCGTCATAAGAGTGACAGCGGCATTTTCGGCGCCTATGCCGCCCGAGCCGGGTGAGCCGACAACCTGCGCCGAATGCTTCTCTTTCAGCACTTTTCTGTACTCATCGATCGCATCCCTCCAGTGCGCGAAAGTCTTATGCGTGCGCGCACTTTCCATTATCTCATCCGCGATCATTATAAGTTCGGAAAGCTCCATATCACGTACTTTGGCATACTCCGCAAGATATTCGTCGTAGCCGACGCCTCTTCTCAGATAGTTTATCATCGCGTACGGAGTCATATCCACCATTGCATTAAGATCACGGCGCATCTGCTCTATTCTTTCAAGGACCCAGGGCTGCTCCTCGGCTTCGCGCTCCATCTCAGCAAGATCGATGGTGCTGCCTGTAAGGTAGTCCCTGCTTATGTAGCGCTTGGGTTTATTTATGATCTGAAGCAGGTCCGCCCTTACGCGGCTTCCCTGTATCACTCTGATATAAGCCTCGATATCCCTCATGATCCAGTGGTCGAACACGCAAGGCACCGAATCCTTCATGACAAATGGAATTCCTCTTTCCATAAGACTTCTGATAAGGGGGATCGAGACCGAGTTGGTCCGATATAAAATAACGCACGACGGCCTCTGATCGCCGGCTTGCAACTTGACAAAGGGCGACCCGGCCGCCTGTGAGCCTGTGCCCGGTTGCAGCATCGCAGCAAGCGTTTCATACTGCGCCGCTGCGTCCTCAAATTCTCTTATATCGACTGAGTCGCCGCTTTCGTTACATGTCCGTATATCATTTGCAAAACGGCTCGTATTGTGTCTTATGACGCGTCCGGCGGCCTCCACGATGTTGCCGGTGGATCTGTAATTAACATCAAGGAGAACTTCCTTTGCATCCGGATAATCATCCTTAAAATGCAACATTATCTCGGGCCTTGAGCCGCGAAAACCGTATATAGACTGATCGACATCGCCAACCACAAAGAGGTTGTTTTCCGGCATCGCAAGCGCCTTTAAAACCTCATACTGAACGGCGTTCGTATCCTGAAATTCGTCCACAAGAATGTATTTGTACCTGTCCTGCCACTTCTTAAGGATGTCTTTTCGCATTGCAAAAAGCTCGGCCGTAAGGGTAAGCATATCTTCAAAATCGATCAGCCCCATATTTTTCAGATGACTCGCATAGTATTTGTACACGAAGCGGAAATGCCCATCATCCATACTCTTGGCATGATATTCGCCGATGGACGCTCCGTCGCCCTTAATGCGCGATATTTCCGCGCTGACGTTTTCTACTGTCTCGGACATATTTTCCACTTGAGCATTGCTTTTTATTATTGCATCGCGGATGATGCTTCGCCTTATATCGTCCTTTATAATGCTGTCAACGCTGTAATTATATGCATTTTTCAGTATCATAAAAAACACTGCGTGGAAGGTTCCGAAGGTCACCTGCTTATATTTGCCGCCCGTAAGGCGCAGAAAACGAGCCTTCATCTCGTCTGCTGCAGCTTTGGTGAAGGTAATGACAAGAATGGAGTCCGGACGGGCTCCATGTTCTTCAATAAGATTCTGTATTCTGTTTGTAAGTACTGTTGTTTTACCCGAACCGGGTCCGGCTATAACCACCATGGGGCCGTCCCCATGGTGCTTTGCCGCGATCTGTGACTTGTTAAGTTCCATAGAATTTAAGAAAGTTTGGCGATACCTTTACGGATTCTTGCAAGTGATTCATCCTTGCCGAGAATCTCCATGATCTCAAAGGCTCCGCCGGGTGTCATCTGCTTACCCGAAACGGCGGTACGAAGAGGCCATAAGCCCTGACCGTTCTTGATGCCTTTATTCTCAATATATTTCATTACAACATCATGAAGAGATGCAATGCTGTAATCATCCGTATTCTCAAGGATCGGAAGAAGCTCTGTTAGTACTTCGAGCGAGATGGCCGAATCAGTCTTCATCTTTTTATGTGTATACATCTCGATATCATAATCCGGCAGCTCTTCGAAGAAATCGATATGCTCGGCAATATCGGGGAATACTTCAATTCTGGTCTGAACCAGAGCGGCTATTTTATTAATATCGAGATCCTTGTGAATAACCTCACGAATGTAGGGCTCTGCCATCCCGGCGAATCTCTCGGGATCCATCTTCTTGATGTACTCGCCATTCATCCATTTGAGCTTACTCATATCAAATACGGACGGGCTCTTGTTGATCCTGTGATAATCAAACTGCTCTTCAAGTTCCTTCAGAGTAAAGAACTCTTCGTTGCTCTCGGGGCTCCATCCGAGAAGAGCGACATAATTGACGATCGCCTCGGGAACAAAGCCCTGCTCCAAAAGATCCTCGAACGATGAATGTCCGCTTCTCTTTGAAAGCTTCTGATGCTCCTCATTGGTGATAAGAGGACAGTGGATATATATCGGTTCCTCCCATCCGAAAGCATTGTACAATCTTGTATATTTGGGCGTTGAAGAAAGGTACTCGTTACCTCTTACAACATGCGTGATACCCATCAAATGATCGTCGATCACATTTGCAAAATTATATGTGGGATAACCGTCCGACTTGATAAGGATCATATCATCAAGCTCAGCATTTTCCACCGTGATCGTTCCATAGATCGCATCAGTAAAGCTCGTTGTTCCTTCGGAAGGAACGTTAGCCCTTATAACATAAGGCATTCCGGATGCAAGGTTCTTCTCGATCTCCTCCTTGCTAAGGTGGAGGCAGTGCTTATCGTACTGAACGATCTCTTTGCCATCCTCGCCTACAGAGGATCTGAGGCCTGCAAGTCTCTCCTTGGTGCAGAAGCAATAATAGGCATCCCCGCTTTTCACAAGTTTCTTGGCGTACTCCATATACAGACCGCTCTTAACTCTCTCGCTCTGCACATAGGGGCCCACGCCCTTGTCCTTATCCGGTCCTTCATCATACACAAGCCCTGTATCTTCAAGGGTTCTGTGGATCACATCGAGAGCATCCTCAACGAATCTCTCCTGGTCGGTATCCTCGATCCTGAGTATAAAATCACCACCTGCATGCTTTGCGATAAGATATTCGTAAAGTGCCGTTCTCAGGTTGCCGACATGCATCCTTCCGGTCGGGCTCGGTGCGAATCTGGTTCTTACTCTATCAGCCATTTTGCTTCCTTTCATCATACGATCATCATATAATTATATTTCTGCGTTATCTTCTGTGTTTTCTTCCTGAGCGCGAATCATCGCCTGTCATAGCCGCATCAAATGCCATAAGTGCTTCCTTCTGCTCGTTGGTAAGCTTCGTGGGTACCTGAACTATAAGTGTCACATAGTGGTCGCCTCTCTGTTTATTGTTGCGTACATTAGGAATACCCTTGCCTCTGAGTCTTACAACAGTATCGGTCTGTGTGCCGGGTTTGATATCATACTCGACTTCACCGTCAATCGTCTTGATACGTATTGTGTTTCCGAGAGTTGCATCAGCAAAGGAAACCGGAACATTGGAATATACATCCACTCCGTCTCTCTGGAAGATCTGGCTTTTCGAAACGTTGACCTCAACCAGAAGATCGCCCCTCGGAGCACCGCCCGTACCGGGTTCGCCCTTCTCTGCGATCCTTATGGCCTGACCGTCATCAATTCCGGCGGGAATATCAACCTCAATCTTCTTGCGGTTTGTAATATATCCTGTACCGTAGCAATGAGAACATTTCTCAGAGATTATTTTACCCTCGCCACGGCAATCGGGACAAACCTGAGTGCTCTGAACAACCCCAAAAAGTGACTGTCTCTGAACGACCACCTGTCCGCGACCACCGCACTTGGAGCAGTTTGTAACCTTGCTTCCGGGCTTGGCACCGTTTCCGCCGCAGGTAGGACACTGCTCTTTGAGATTGATGTCGATCTCTTTTTTACAGCCGAAACAAGCCTCCTCAAAAGTAATACGAATAGAAGCGCGGACATTTGCCCCGCGCCTTGCTCCGCCGGAAGAGCTTGCAGAACGGGATGAGCCGCCGCCGAAAAAACTTCCGAACAAATCTGAAAATATATCTCCGAAATCAAAGTTGCTGTAATCAAAGCCGCCCGCTCCGCCTGCACCTCCTTCAAAGGCCGCATGACCAAACTGGTCATACTGACGTCTCTTCTCGGGATCGCTCAGGATAGCGTAAGCCTCTGAAGCCTCTTTGAATTTGGCCTCAGCCTCAGTATCACCCGGATGCATATCCGGGTGATACTTCTTGGCAAGCTGCCTGTATGCTTTTTTGAGTTCCTCGTCCGTGGCACCTTTGGATACGCCAAGGACTTCGTAATAATCTCTTTTATCAGCCATTGTAAATTATACCTCGCGGTAATCTCCATCTACTACATTATCGTCGCCTGAACCTGACTGGCCGTTAGTCTCGGTATAGTCGCCACCCTGAGCGCCGTTAAATTCTGCGCCGGCTCCGGCTCCTGCGCCGCCTGCCTGTGACTCATAAAGCTTTGAGAAAAGCTGCTGAGCACTGTTCATAAGCTTCTCGTGACCACTCTTAAGTGCATCAAGATCCGCATCGGATACTTCATCGGGAGAGGTTCTGTCAACCACTGCCTTAAGCTCGTCAAGATTAAGGTTTGCAAGCTTTCCGTAGTCAGGGTATGTAGAAATATCAAAGTAAAGGTTTCCGCCGGCCATGTAGGTATGTCCGTTTGCTTCAATCTTTTTGATAAGTTCAATCATCTCCGGAATGTGTTCCGTTGCCTTACAGATTACGTCCGGGTGGATGATGTTAAGAGCATCTATATCTTTCATGAAGGCATCTGTATAGAACTGAGCCACTTCAAGAACACTCTGATGGCGTTCTTCGGCAGTCTTTACCATTTTATCATCACCGTTGTCGTTGTCGCCTGTAAGATGACCAACGTCTGTGATGTTCATTACGTGCTTTTTGTCATATCCCAAGAATGTAAGGGTTCTGTCCAGTATGTCCAAGAAAACGTAGGCGCGCAGGTTTCCGATATGTGCATAGTTATAAACTGTCGGACCACATCCGTAAAAGCCTACATAATTTTCGCGTACAGGCTTAAACTCTTCCATTTTGTGTCCCATAGTGTTGTATAACTTTAATGCCATAGAAATACCTCTTAAAATAATCTTCTTTTTATTCTAGTGAAATAAATGGGCTTGTTCAATTAAAATGGCATTGAATCTTATAAACACGGGACAGCTGTATTTCATTTTGAATTCATGAGTTTTTCAAGTTCTGTCTGTGCGTCTGCAAGACCTGAATCTATGCTCTTGTTTCCGTTTATGATAAGGCGCATTTCCTTTCCAAGAATTGTATAGAATTCCGGCCATTCCTTTATCTGCGGACGGTAAACGCCGGTTTCAAGGGCTTTGCGTACGGCATCATACTGAGGAAATTTTTTAAGTACTTCCGGGTCGGTAAGGCTTGAATAACGGCACGGAACTCCGCCTGTAAATACAGATTTTTTCTGATTTTCGGGATCCATGATAAAATTCAGGAGTTTTCCGGCATATTTTTTGTTTCTGGAAGAAGAAGGAATTCCCAATGTCCAGATTCCGTAAATTGTTGCATTGTAAGCCGGACTTTCTGCATTCAGTTTTCCCTTAAATGCTTTGTAATCTATAGTAGAATTTTTTGTAGGAGTGTACCAGCCTGGCCAAGCTATGGCCATTGCGGCAGTCTTGTTTGTGATGGCCGCGATTAAGTCTTCCTTTTTTGCTGTGCGTCCGGTTTTTATAAGCTTAAGGTATGTTTCCATTGCCTTGTGCCATTCCTGTGTATTTACGCTTGGCCTGTTGTTTTTATCCAGAACCCAGCCGTTGTGGGCAAGCAGAAACGGCAGGAAGTCAACTACGATATTGTTTTCTGTGTCGCCGCGGTACATAAATCCAAGATTATGGTGTCTGTTTACTTCCTGGCAGATTTCAAGCATATCTTCTATTGAGTTGATATTTTCGACCTTGAAACCAGCTTCGCTTATAAGCAGTTTATTATATAGAAGAACTGTAACGTTACCATAATATGGTGCCATGTAAAGTTTTCCGTCTTTGTAGCAGACTGTTTTTGTTGCTTCTATGATGTCATCATCAAGCTGATAGAAATCTGTAAGGTCTGTTGCTATTTTGTTTGCAATAAATTCAGCAGTCCAGGAACCGTCAATCATACAGAGGTCGTATGTGCCGCTGTCTGTCTTTACATCAGAAATGATTTCGTTCCTAAGTTCTTCTTCCGAAAATTTTTTTACATTGCATTTAATGTTAAATTTGTGCTCAAATTCAGGAAGAAGTTCTGTTATTACATCTGCATGAGTTCCTGATCTTAAGGCAATGTTGAGAGTTGCTACAGAATGCTCGTTTTCTGATTTTTTTATGATTCCCAAGACGGCAAAAATTGACCCAAGGAAAATAACGAAGAATGCACATGAAATTATTAGGCGTGTCTTTTCTTTTTTCATAAAAACTCCAGTTTTAAGCGTATATTAAGTACTAGCGGAAATTTTCTTCCTCGTAGCATTTCATTGTTTCAAGAACATCTGTCATGCAGGATTCTATTCTTCTGATTGGAATTGAACAGAAAATTTCTACAAGTTCTCTGTCCAGCTGGCTTCCGGCGCATAACTTTAATTCTGCAATGGCGTCTTCATACGGAAGGCTTGCCTTGTAAGAGCGGTTCATCGTAAGGGCAGAGTAGGTATCTGCAATGGCGATTATACGTGATTCAATCGGGATTTCGCTGCTGGCAAGGTGGTAGTAGCCGCTGCCATCCACGCGTTCGTGGTGGTATTTAATC
>CAKZZH010000070.1 GCA_937885345.1 uncultured Lachnospiraceae bacterium
GAGATTGGATGCTTTTTCTATTTCTAAAATCCCTACAAAAACTTTACCCTACGGCTTTTGAGGGCTTGGATTCCAAGGAAAAAACGACGCCGGAACCCCCTTTTCTATCAGTGTTTTTTGAACTTACAATGTTCAAGTCCCTTCTTCCGCATAAATGATTTTTTAAGAGAAAGCCTGAATTCTAGCGGATTCAAAGCTTTTTTTGCACAGCTCATCGATGTAATCGTCTGTTCTTGTGAAGGTGTAATACTTTAGATTTTTGGTAAGGTTTTTTCCTTTCGTAAGATATGTGGGATATAAGGAGACTAATCCGTAAAAAGACCTAAAAAAGAGGTGATGTTGTGTGTCATCACCTGAAAAATAGCAGAAGAAAGTTTACATAATTCAACGAATCAATCCTTTTATGATTGATGCTACATTCTGAAGTTGATCCGGGCTGAGCTGTTTTAAATCTGAAACTGTATTACGTATTGTTTCCGGAGTTTCATTTGAAGAATCAAAAAACTCTTGCGGTGTTATATCGAGAAAATCACAGATATAGAAGAATGCTGACATAGAGGGCAGTGCTTTTCCGGTTTCTATATTGTTGATATATCCGGGGTTTTGTCCGAGAGAAAGACTCATGTCTCTTGCGGATACACCCTTTAGCGTTCTTAATTGGGCTAATCTTAATTTGAAGAATTCGTCATACATTATAATCACCGCCTTTATCATATTCTATCCGATACAAATGGATAAAATATTTGAACAAATCCGCAAAATACAGTATAATATTGGATATAAAGCGACATAATTGCGTGATAATCTGAAATATTACTATAAATGTCTATGTCATTATTATTCCAGTGGTTTTGGGAATCTGTTTGGAAGTTTTACAGTTCTTTCGTGTTACTGTTGGAACTTTTGATTTCTGGGATATTGTTGCTGAAACTGTCGGGGCAGTTTTGGCTGTATCAATACATAATATGCTTAATAGGAGGAATAGCCTGTGAGGAGAAAAGGAATGATCACAAAGCTTATTGTGGGTGCAGCAACGGTATGTGCAATGCTTGCCGTGTGCGCAATAAGCGACGGAACAAAGGAAGGCTCGCTGTTTAAGACGAGCGAAGTGGTATATGCCGCAGATTCGGGTTTTACGATTAAGAACGGCGTGCTTACCAGTTACACCGGATCGGGAGGAGATGTTACAATACCGGACGGTGTGACGAGTATAGGGGATGAAGCATTTTTCGGTTGCAGTAGTTTAACAAGTATAATCATCCCGAGCGGCGTGACGAGTATAGGGGAGGGTGCATTTGGTTGGTGCGGTAGTTTAACAAGCATAACCATCCCGAGTAGCGCGACGAGTATAGGGGACTCTGCATTTTGGTATTGCAGTAGTTTAACCAGTATAACCATCCCGAGCGGCGTGACGAGTATAGGGTTTCTTGCATTTGGTTATTGCAGTAGTTTAACAAGCATAACTATCCCGAGCAGTGTGACGAGTATAGGGGACTCTGCATTTTGGTATTGCAGTAGTTTAACCATCATATGCCCTGCAGGTTCGACTGCAGAGACATATGCAAAGGATTATGGCATAGAGTGCAATACCGAAGGACTTCTTGCTAAGCCTGTGATCAGTTCTGTTAGTACTGCTTCCGAAAAGAGTGTCAGGATCACATGGAATAAGGTTGACAATGCCGATGGTTATTGCATTTACAGAAGCACAGACAATAAGACTTTTTCCAAGATCAAAACGATCACCTCGGGCTCAACTGTATCATTTACCCATTCTTCAGCTTCATATACGACCGATGGAAAGTATTACTATTATTATAAAGTAGTGCCTTATATCACTATATCCGGAAAGAACTGCGAAGGTACTGTATCCGCAGCTGTACTTTGTAAATACAAGTACAATGTAGGTGCATTTGTTGAAGGACTTTATGAGAGCTGTCTTGGAAGAAGTTCCGATGCAAGCGGGTATGTTAACTGGTGCAACAGGCTTACAAGCAAGTCTAAGACAGCTATTGAAGCTGCATACGGTTTTGTGTTCAGCAGTGAATTTAAGAAAAAGAATTATTGCAATGAGGATTACGTAATACTACTGTACAAGGCATTTCTCGGACGTGATCCTGATGCTGCGGGTAAGAAGAACTGGCTTACTCGTATGTCATCCGGAATGACGAGAGAGGAAGTCTTTAACGGCTTTGCTACCAGTAATGAATTCACTGCGCTTTGTACCAAATACGGGATCACTCTCGGAAGTAAGATCGCTGTTCCCGCATACGGAACCGTACCTACCGGAGCATGCTCCGTATGCGGAACGGAAGCGGGTGTAACTCAGTTCGTTAAGAGAATGTATACCGAGTGCCTCGGAAGAACCTATGACGCAACCGGCCTTGCAAACTGGAGCAATAAGCTCTGGGCACATACGGCATCAGGTACAAGCGTGGCAAAGGGCTTCTTCTTCAGCACAGAATTTACCAAGAAGAATCTTGGCAATGAGGAGTTCGTAAACAGACTTTACAAGGCACTCTTTGGCAGGAATCCTGATGCAGGCGGCAAGGCAAAGTGGCTTAAGCTCCTTAATTCGGGAACCTCAAGACTTACGGTATTTGAGGGATTTGTTAATTCGGATGAGTTTAAGAAGCTGTGCGCTTCGTATGGGATTGTGAAGTAAAAGTGTCACGAGGGACTGCGAAGTAAGGATCTTGCGTAGAACCATGAAATGGATGGTTCTACGCGAGAATCTTTGAATATAAATTCTTTATATCAATCAAAAAACCCGAGGTTGCCGCCTCGGGTTTTTGGTCTCCATAAGAGACTGGTGCTTCCGCTAGTCCTCTTCGTCGAGCCACTTACAAATATTATAAAAAGTACAATTTAATTCTTTAAATATTCACAATTTTCATATACAATAGGGAAGGTGTAAATTAAATTTCCAAATTGTAGAAGGAGAATTGAAATGATAGACGGAGTCGTTGAATGTATGGTAAAGAGAAACATGACAATGGGAGCGGCGGCCGGAAGAGGCGGGATCATTGCATTTGATCTGTTATTCGTTTTTGCGATGGTATGGGTATCTCTTCTTAAGCCGGAGCTTGTCTTTATGACGCCCTTACTCCTCATAATCCCCATACTTCTTACATTCTTTGTATTTCGTAATACAAATCTTGAGTATGAATATGCATATTTTGACGGCGAGCTCGTCGTTGATAAAATAATGGGCCGCAAGGTTCGCAAGAGACTTGCAACATACAATATCAACAAGATGGAGGTTATGGCTCCGGTCGGTTCTTCCCATATTCGTAACGGTAAGGGTGAGCATCCGATTGTTGATTATACGGCGCATGGTGATCACAGCGACAGTTATTCGCTTATGGTGTATGACAAGAACAATTCGCTCATTGAACTCAGGATCGATCCCAATGATGATCTTATCGCAGCCCTTTCAAAGGCCGGCGGACGTAAGGTTTATATTGAACAGGACAATGAATGATACTGCGCATAAGAACGCATATGCATGGTATTTGATCAGTATTGGTTAATAATATTTTATCGGAGAATATAACATAATGGACAGGTTATCGGAATCTGCTTATTTGGGTAGCAATGACTCCAAAAACAAAAAATACTCCGGGAAGAATGCGTCAGGCTACGGACGGAATAATATGAATAAGACTCCGGGATACTTCCTGCTCGTCTCTGTTATTTTGCTTATATTGCTTATTACAGCGCTTTGTATCAGGGAACGTATCGGCAATGACAGAGCTTCGGCTTCGTCTATAACGAGTACGATAGAACCGAAGGACTCGGTCAATGACGAGAGCAGCAAGAGCGAGAGTGAAAGCGGCAAAAGTGATGCCTCAAGCGAAGAAGAGACGACGATCGACCCTTATCTGACAAGCTCCGCAATAGTGGTTGATCTTCTTACTCCCAATGAATATTCCAGACCACAGATTCCTTTGAGTGAGGTTAATGCTGTGGTGATTCATTATGTCGGGAATCCCGGTACTACCGCGGCTCAGAACAGAAATTATTATGAGAATCAGGCCACTGAGCATAATGTGAAAGTAAGCAGTCACTATATCATCGGTCTCGACGGTGAGATAATTCAGTGTGTTCCGCTTGATGAAATTGCGTATGCGAGCAATCATCGCAATTCCGATACGATTTCCATAGAATGTTGTCACCCCGATGAAACCGGTGAATTCACGAGTGCTACATACAAGTCACTCGTTAAACTGACGGCAGCACTTTGCAATACATACGGGCTTAAGCCTTCGGCAACGGATTCTCAATATGGCGTGATCAGGCACTATGATGTAACCGGTAAAACATGTCCGCTGTATTTTGTTGAGAATGAAGATGAGTGGGTTGCTTTTAAGGCAGAAGTTTCGTTAAATATGAATAAATAATAGAATAATTAGGATGGCATGATGACTTTACAAGATGTGAAAAATATTTTTGGTTTTATAGCCGGTCTGGGATTGTTTTTATACGGCATGAAGCTGCTGAGCGGCGGCCTTCAGAAGGTTGCCGGCGATAAAATGAAATCCCTTCTGAATGCGGTTACATCCAAGCGCGGTACGGCAATACTTGTCGGAGCGCTTATTACCGCGATCATACAGAGCTCGGGTGCTACAACCGTCATGGTTGTCGGTTTCGTTAATGCCGGACTGATGAGCCTTCTGCAGTCTGTCGGAGTTACGATGGGTGCCAATATCGGTACAACAGCAACGGCATGGCTTGTTTCACTTGATTCACTCGGTGAGAGCGCCACGTATATCAAGCCTTCGTTCTATGCACCTATCATGATAGGTATCGGTGCTGCGATCATGATGTTTTCCAAGAAGCATAAATTACAAAGCTTCGGTGAGATCATTCTTGCGCTTGGTATGTTATTCTTCGGACTTTCCACGATGTCTTCATCCGTAAGTACATATATGAACAGCGAGTCGGTCCAGAATGCATTTCTTACGATCGGCCAGAATCCTTTTATGGGACTTGTTATCGGTTTCATTGTTACAACGATCATGCAAAGCTCATCCGCATCCGTCGGCGTTCTTCAGACGCTTTCGGTATACGGAGTTGTGGATGCGGGAACGGCGGTATATGTCTGTCTCGGCGCCAATATCGGTTCAACCACTACCGCACTTATGTCTGCGATGGGAGCATCAAGAGATGCCAAGCGTTCGGCCGTTATCAATCTGCTTCTTAATATTTTCGGAACGATAATATTCGGAACGATCATTTACATTTTCTTCCTGATAAAGCCGACATTCTGCGAATACGTAATGTCCAGCGTTGCGATCGCGGTTTTCCAGACAAGTTACAAGGCCATCAATGCGATCGTATTTTACCCGTTTGCCGATAAACTTGTTGCGCTCTCCGGTATTCTTGTCAAGGAGAAGAAACCCAAGACACCTGTTGCCACCTTGGACGGCGGCGAGAAGCACGATCACTCTATGCAGCTCGACGAACGTATTATCAACACTCCTTCACTTGCGATTCAGGCCGCAAGCAATTATGTGGTTGACCTTGGTCACATCTGCATAGAAAATATTGAGCGAAGTCTTGATGCCTGTATGTACAGCAAGTATGACCTTGTAGATAAAATATACGAAGTCGAACAGCGGATTGACGATGATACGGCAGACCTTTCGGAATTTCTTGTAAAACTGACCAACGCAGGTCTTACCGATAAGCAGTCGCGAGTTGTCAAAGACCTTATGTACACGATCATCGACCTTGAAAGAGTGGGTGATCATGCCGAGAATATGGCGGATTACGCTTGTAAGCTCAGAGATACTAAGCTTAATTTCTCGGATCAGGGTGTTGAAGATCTTACTCTCATGAGAAAAGCGGTTATGGGCTCTCTTACCAATGCCGTCGAAGCCAGGGCTACCGGCAATCTAGAGATGGTAAGGGCTAATCTTAGATTTGAAGATGAAGTGGATACTCTTGAAGAAGAGATCCGTGAGAAACATATAGAGAGACTTTCAAGAGGTGAATGTAAGTCGGAGACGGGAGTTATTTTCCTGAATATACTTACCAATCTTGAAAGGGTATCGGACCATGCCGTCAATATTGCCGGTTATGTCAAGGATGAGGCTTAATGGAAGAACTTATTGCCAAAATAGCATCGGGCGAGGATGTCAGAGCTTCGCTTATAGCAATTAAATCGCAGATAAAAGAAGTGCAGGATGCAGGAATCCTTACATCCGCAAAGGGGTATACTCCAGAGCTTCTGATCTCTCTTCTTGACAGTGATGATGCGAAGACGCGTAAGAATGTGCTTCAGATCATGGCTCTTATCCGCGATAAAATATTTGCCGAAGCCGTTGCTCTTCATTATGAGAGTGAAGAGACAATGTTTGTTAAGGCTTCATATGTTGAGGCTCTTAGAAATATCGGCTTTGAAGGCTTCGAGAATATTCTTGCAAAGCGACTTGATAAGCTTGAGCGCGGAGAGTATGATGAGGCTGATATAAAGCATATATCGGAGGAACTGCACATCCTTAATAGTCTTGGACTTACAGCGGACAAAAGAGACGTAAAGCCGGTGTATTCGGATCCCAAATGTGCAAGAACCATCGTGCTTATGGCCTCAAGGGATATGATCCCGACTCTTCTTACCGAATGCAGTGCGATCGACGGAGTTGCCGCGGTTAAGCGAATTTTTTGCGGGGCGGCGGTTAACACCGACAAA